>JAIXZR010000121.1 GCA_027489455.1 Rubrivivax sp.
CGCGCTGGCGATGCGCGAGTTCGGCGCGCAGCTCATCGACGGCGGCCCGTGGTGCAAGTTCAAGAACCCGAAGACGGGCAAGGACATCGTCATCAAGGACAGCATCGCCGATGCCTTCCTGCAGCAGATCCTGCTGCGCCCGGCCGAGTACAGCGTGATCGCCACGCTCAACCTGAACGGCGACTACGTCAGCGATGCACTGGCCGCGCAGGTCGGCGGCATCGGCATCGCCCCGGGCGCGAACCTGAGCGACAGCGTCGCCATGTTCGAAGCCACTCACGGCACGGCCCCGAAGTACGCCGGCAAGGACTACGTCAACCCCGGCAGCGAGATCCTGAGCGCCGAGATGATGCTGCGCCACATGGGCTGGGTGGAAGCTGCCGACCTGATCATCAGCAGCATGGAGAAGTCGATCGCCAGCAAGAAGGTGACGTATGACTTCGCGCGCCTGATGGAAGGTGCGACGCAGGTCAGCTGCAGCGGCTTCGGGCAGGTGATGATCGACCACATGTGACCCCGCCCCGGGGCGCCCCGCAGCGCCCCGGCCCTCTCGGGCCGGCGTCGGACATCGCGCCATCGCCCACGGCGGGCGCAGCGAGCGGGCGGTCAAGCTGCCCGCGGCCCGGCCGATATCCTCAGAATAGGGGTCTCGCTGATGGGCTACCCCGCGAAGCCCAGCCGCGCTGCGGTGTTCCCTGATCTGAGGGCCCCATGGCCGACCCCCTCTTCCTGCCCGCCGCTGGCAAAGCCATGGCCACTGGCCGGGGCGATCTTGGGCCAGCCCGCCCGGGCTGCCCGGCGTCAGCCGCTGGCGGAGGGGGTTCGGGCCGGGGCGGCTGCCGGTGGATCCGGCAGGGGTGGGCGGTGGGGCTCAAGCCCGGGCCGCGACCGCCGAAAGCCTTGCATGCTTGAACCCGGCAGCATGCCATCGCCCCGCACCGCGGCGGCGGTCTACTGGGCCATGATGCGGCGCATCGTGGTCGGTGCCGCTGCGATCGATGCCATCGGCCTGGTGCTTTTCGCGGCTGTCGGCGCCCCGTTCCTGGCGCTGCTGAACGTGGGCAGCGTCTGCATCTACGCCTTTGTCTACGGGCTGCTGCGGCAGCGGCGCAACCGGCTGGCGGTGGCGCTGATCTGGCTGGAAGTGCTGGTCCATGCGGGCATCGGGTCGCTGCTGATCGGCTGGGACAGCGGCTTCCATCTCTTCCTGCTGATGTTCATCCCCGCCATCGTCGTGGGCACGCCCAGGCGCTGGGCGGCAACGATGGTGGTGGTGCTGCTGCTGTTCTACCTGGGGCTGCAATGGGCCTGTGCAGCGCTGGGGGCGCTGAGCCCGCTGCCGCCCTGGACCCTGCAGCTGGTGCAGTCGGTCAACGTGGCGATGATCTTCGCGCTCTTCTACACCATGGCCGCTTACTACCGCGCCACGGTCATCAAGGCCGAGCGCCGGCTGTTTGCCGCTGCCACCACCGACGCGCTGACGGGCCTGGTCAACCGCAGCCAGTTCCACGCCCTGGCGCAGGCCGAGCTGGCCCGCCAGCGCCGCATTGGCAGCCCGACGGCGCTGGTGCTGGCCGACATCGACCACTTCAAGCGCATCAACGACACCCACGGCCACGAGGCCGGCGATCAGGTGCTGGCGCAAGTGGCCAGCGCGCTGCGCCAGGGCCTGCGCGAAGGCGATGTGCTGGCGCGCTGGGGCGGCGAGGAGTTCCTCATCCTGCTGCCCAGCACCGCGCTGGAGCGGGCCGCCGCGCTGGCCGAGCGGCTGCGCCTGGCGGTGGCGGCGCTGCCCCTGGCCGTGGGCGGGCAGCCGTTGTCGGTGACGGTCTCGCTGGGCGTGGCCCCGGTGGATGCCGAAGGCGAACTGCAGGCCGCCACCGCCAGCGCCGACCTGGCGCTCTACGCCAGCAAGCGCGACGGGCGCAATCGCGTCACCACGGCCGCGGCTTGAGGCCCGGGGCTGCACCGGGCGCCGCATTCACATGCGGTGATCGAATCAGCTCAGCCGAAATCCTTCTTTGCTCGACGAAGCGGGGCTTCCTAGGATGCGACATCTCCCCGGGTCACCCCTTGGCATCACGCCTGACGTGACCGACCGGGATCCCGTTACCCCATCGCATCGTCCTGCCCATGCCCATCCTGCCTTTTGCCGCTTCGACTCTTCCGGGCCTGAACCGCCGCACCCTGCTGGCAGCCAGCGCTGCCGGCGTTCTGGGCTTGCCCCGCCTGGCGGGGGCCCAGCGCGATGTCCAGCTGCTCAACGTCAGCTACGACCCCACGCGCGAGCTGTACGTCGAATTCAACAAGGCCTTCGCCGCGCACTGGAAATCCAAGGCCGGCGACAACGTGACGGTGCGCCAGAGCCACGGCGGCAGCGGCCGCCAGGCCCGCAGCGTGATCGACGGCCTGGACGCCGACGTCGTGACGCTGGCGCTGGCCTACGACATCGACGAGCTGCACGCCAAGGCGCAGCTGATCCCGGCCAACTGGCAATCGCGCCTGCCGCACAACAGCAGCCCGTACACCAGCACCATCGTGTTCCTGGTGCGCAAGGGCAATCCCAGGGGCATCAAGGACTGGGACGATCTGGTGAAGCCCGGCGTCAGCGTCATCACGCCCAACCCCAAGACCAGCGGCGGCGCGCGCTGGAACTACCTGGCGGCCTGGGGCTATGCACTCAAGAAGTTCGGCAACAACCCTGCGCGGGCCGAAAGCTTCGTCGCCGATCTGTACAAGAACGTGCCGGTGCTGGACAGCGGGGCGCGCGGCTCGCTCACCACCTTTGCCGAGCGCAACGTCGGCGACGTGTTCCTGAGCTGGGAAAACGAAGCCTTCCTGGCCGTGAAGGAGCTGGGCCCGACGCGTTTTGACATCGTCGTGCCTTCGCTCAGCATCCTGGCCGAGCCGCCCGTCACGGTGGTGGACAAGCATGTGGACCGCAAGGGCACGCGCGCCGTCGCGCAGGCGTATCTGGAGTTTCTCTACACGCCCCAGGGGCAGGCCATCGCCGCGGACAACTACTACCGGCCGCGCGACGCCCAGGTGGCGGCCAGGTTCGCCAGCACCTTCACCAACAAGGTCAACCTGTTCACGATCGACGAGGTCTTCGGCGGCTGGGGCAAGGCGCAGCCGGCGCACTTCAACGACGGTGGCGTGTTCGATCGCATCTTCACGAAGAAGTAGCCGCCGCGTTGGCCGGCGTCGCGCAGCCTCAGCCCGGCAGCAGGGCCAGCCGCGCAGCGGCCAGCACCTGGCGCGTCAGGTCTTCCAGCAGGGCCGAGGCCGATCGCGCGTGCTGCCAGTGCAGTGGCACGTCCAGTGCGGTGTCGGGCACCAGTTCCACCAGCCTGCCGGCCCGCAGATCGCGCTGCACCATCGCCAGTGGCTGCAGGCCCCAGCCCATGCCGGCCAGGGCGGCGGTGACGAAGGCCTGGCTGCTGGGCACCGTGTGGCGGGGCAGATCGATGTCGCGGTGGCACAGGCGGCGCACCCAGCGCGCCTGCAGTTCGTCCTTGCGGTTGAACGCCAGGCTGGGTGCCAGCGCCAGGCTGCCGGCGCTCACGCCGCGGGCGAAGTGGCGCGCCACGAAGGCCGGGCTGGCGGCAGCGACATAGCGCATGGCCCCCAGCGGGCGGCTGTTGCAGCCGCTGGCCGGGCGCGGGCTGCCGGTGACAGCAGCCAGCACGGCACCGCTGCGCAGCCATTCGCGCGTGTGGTCCTGGTCGTCGACCGAAAGCTGCATCAGCACCGGCGCATTGGCGGCATACGCGGCCATGGCCGGGGCGAACCAGGTCGCCAGGCTGTCGGCGTTCACGGCCACGGGCAGCGTCACGCGGGTGGTGCCGTCGCGCGCGAGCGCTGGCAGCGTGGCGTGCATGTCCTGCTCCAGCAGGTGCACCCGGTCCAGGTGCTGACACAGGCGCAGGCCGGTGTCGGTGGCGCGACAGGGCTGGGCGCGCACCACCAGCGCGCAGCCGACGCGTTCTTCCAGACCGCGGATGCGCTGCGACACCGCCGAGGGCGTGACGTGCAGCGCAGCGGCGGCGCGCTCGAAGCTGCCTTCGCGCACCACCGCCGCCAGCGCGGCCAGGGCAGGGTAGTCGAACATGGTTCAGTTCAGCTAACGTATCTTGAATGGATTTAGTTTGGCTTCACCACAGCCCCCTGGCAAGCTGGCGCCATGACTGAATCGATCCCGTTCACCCTGGTGGGCGCACTGCCGGTGCTGGGCCAGGGCCTGGCCCTGGGCCTGGGGCTGATCGTGGCCATCGGGGCGCAGAACGCCTTCGTGCTGCGCCAGGGGCTGCGGCGGGAACACGTGGCCAGCGTCGTGGCCTTCTGCGCGCTGGCCGATGCCTTGCTGATCGCTGCCGGGGTGCTGGGCATGGCGCAGGCGCTGGGGCAGAGCCCTGGCCTGGCGCGCGCGCTGGCCTGGGCGGGGGTGGCTTTTCTCACCGTCTACGGCTGGCGGGCACTGCGCCGGGCCTTGCGCCCGCAGCAACTGCAGGCCAGCGCGCAGGGCGCGGGCCTGAGCCGCCGCGCCGCGCTGGCCCAGGCGGCGGCGTTCACCCTGCTCAACCCGCATGTGTATCTGGACACCGTGCTGCTGGTGGGCAGCATCGGCGCGCAGCAGCCGGCCGCGCTGCGCCCGGCCTTCATCGCCGGGGCCAGCGGGGCCAGCGTGTTGTGGTTCACCGCACTGGGCTTCGGGGCGCGCTGGCTGGCGCCGTGGTTCGCGCGACCGCGCGCCTGGCAGCTGCTGGACGCGCTGATCGGCCTGACGATGTGGCTGCTGGCCACGCTGCTGCTGCTGCGCCACGCCCTGCCGCCAGCCTGAGCGCGCAGCCGGCGCCGTCCTGTACGCTGCCGGGTTGTTCCGCCGGGGCCCGCACTTGCGCTTCATCCACACCGCCGACATCCACCTCGACAGCCCGCTGCGCGGCCTGAGCGCCTACCAGGACGCCCCGGCCGAGCAGCTGCGCGGCGCCACCCGGCTGGCCTTCAGCCAGCTGGTGAACACCGCCATCGCCGAGCGCGTGGACTTCATCGTCATTGCCGGCGATCTGTACGACGGCGACTGGCCCGACTTCAACACCGGCCTGTTCTTCTGCGCCGAAATGGGCCGCCTGCAGCGTGCCGGCATCCCGGCTTTCGTGCTGTTCGGCAACCACGACGCGCAAAGCCAGATGACGCGGGCGTTGCGGCTGCCGGCCAACGTCCACACCTTCTCTGCCGACGGCTGCCAGGAACACTGCATCGACCGTCTGAAGGTCTGCCTGCACGGCCGCAGCTTCAAGCAGCGCGAGACCACCGACAACCTGGCGCAGACCTACCCGCCACCGCGGCGCGACCACGTCAACATCGGCGTGCTCCACACCGCGATGCAAGGCGGCTACGCCGAGCACGCGCCCTACGCGCCGTGCACGCTGGAAGAGCTGCAGGCCCGCGGCTACGACTACTGGGCCCTGGGCCACGTGCACGATTTCAAGCTCTGGGCCGGGCCGGCCACCGTCTGCTACCCGGGCAACCTGCAGGGCCGCAGCATTCGCGAGACCGGCCGCCGCGGCGCCGTGATGGTGACGCTGCAGCCCGGGCAGCCTGCGCAGGTGGAGCGCCTGTTCATCGACGTGCTGCGCTGGGAGCATGCGCAGGTGGACATCGCCGGCTGCGCCCACCTGGACGCCGTGGGCCAGGCGGTGCAGCGCGAACTGCTGGCGCTGCTGGACGACGACGGCCACGTGCCGCGCGCCGTGCGCGTGACGCTGCAGGGCGAAACCCCGCTGCATGGCGAGCTGTTCGAGCGCGAGCCCGCACTGCGCGCCCACGTGCTGGCCGAGATCGTGGCCATCGGCCCCCAGCGGCTGTGGCTGGAAAAGGTGAACCTCGCCACGCGCGCGCCGCAGCCCGCGGCGGGCCAGGGCGCGGGTGGCGCGCTGCTGGCCCACGATGCGCTGGCCGAGCTGCAGGCCCTGCTGGCCGAAGCCCCGGCCGACGCGGCGTTGATGCAGGGCCTGCGCGACGACTTCCGGCAGATGCTGGCCAAGGCGCCCGATCTGCTGGCCGAATCGGCCGCGCTGCGCCAGGCACGCGATGGCGATCTGGGCCCGGTGCTGGACAGCGTCGTGCCCGGGCTGCTGGCGCGGCTGGCCGCCCGCGGCTGAAGCGGCGGGTTGCCCGGAAGGCTGGTGCGATGCGTCTGCAGTCGATCGAACTCATCCGCTATGGCCGCTTCACCAGCCGTCAGCTGCACTTCCCCCGGCCGGCGCCGGGGGGCCGCGATTTCCATCTCGTCGTGGGCGCCAACGAAGCCGGCAAGTCGACGCTGCGCCGTGCCGTGGCCGAGCTGCTGTTCGGTATGCCGCTGCGCAGCGAGATGGACTTTGTGCACCCCCTGGCCGAGCTGCGCCTGGGCGCGGTGATCGAATCCGCCGCCGGCACCCTGGCCTTCCACCGCGCGCGCGGCCGCAAGCCGCTGCGCAGCCCGGCCGACGAGGTGCTGGCCGACGACACGCTGCTGCCGCACCTGGGCGCCACGGGCGAAGCGCTGTTCAACCGCATGTACTGCCTGGACCTGGCCGGGCTGCTGGCCGGCGGGCAGAGCATCCTGGATGCGTCGGACGACCTGGGCCAGCTGCTGTTCCAGTCTGCGGCCGGGCTGGGCCGCCTGGGCGCCGTGCGCGACGCGCTGGCCGACGAGGCCAACCGGCTGTACGCGCCGCGCAAGTCCGGCGATCGGGCCTTCTACCAGGCGCTGGACCGGCTGGACGCCGCACGGGTGCAGCTGCGCGGTCTGACCGTCAACGCCGCGCAGTGGGCCGCGGCCGCGGCCGATGTCGAACGGCTGCAGGCCGACCGCCAGGCCGCCGCGGCGCGCTACCGCGAACTGGCCGCACAGCAGCAGCGGCTGGAACGTATCCGCCGCGTGGCCCCGCGCGTGGCGCAGTGGCAGGCGCTGCAGGTCGAGCTGCAGGCGCAAGCGCCCGCCGCGCTGAAGGCGGAATCCCGTGCCGAACCCGGCGTTGAACCCGATGTTCGAACCGGCGTCGCAGCGCCGGCCGACTTCCCGCCCGATGCCGCGCAGCGCCTGGCCGATGCCGAACTGGCCATGGCCAGGCATGGCGCCACGCTGGTCCTTCACCGCGCAGCCGAAGAGCGCTTGCAGCGCGAAGCCGCCGCCCTGCCGCAGGACCCGGCCGTGCTGGCCGAGGCCGCCGCGGTGCAGGCACTGGCCGCCCAGGCCCAGGCCTGCCGCCAGCACCCGCAGAAGCTGGCGCGCGCGCAGCAGGACGTGCAGCGCCTGCGGGGCGACCTGGCCGCGGTGGCCGCGCAGCTGGGCTGGCCCGCGGCCGAGGAAGCCCTGCGCGCCCAGGCGCCGCCAGCGCAGCAGTTGAAAGCGCTGGCGGCCTGGCTGCAGCAGCGCCCGGGCCTGCTGCAGGCCTGCGACGCTGCCAGCGCCGGCCTGGCGCGGGCGCAGGCGGCACTGGCCCGCCTGCAGCGCGAGGCCGCGGCCGACACGCCGCTGGCGCCCGAGTCTCATCTGGCCGCCCTGGCGGCCGCGCTGGAGGAAAGCCAACCCGTGCATGGCACCGCGGCCCGCCAACGCCTTCTGCAGGCAGCCGTCACGCAGGCCGAGGCCCACCTGCAGGCGGCCCGCCAGGCGCTGGGCGCCTGGCAGCCCGGCCTCAACGCCCTGCCAGACCCGGAAGCCCTGGCAACGCTGACGCTGCCCAGCGAGGAGCAGATCACCGCGCTCAAGGCCGACCGCGCCACGCTGGCGGCCGCCGCCGCCGCGGCGCGCCAGCGCAGCGAAGACGCCGCAGATGCTGCGCGGCAGGCCGCCCTGGCGCTGGCGCAGTTCAACGCCCAGCACAGCGTGGTGACCGCGGCCGCGGTGCAGCAGGCGCGCGGGCGGCGCGACGGCATCTGGCAGGGCATCAAGGCCGGCAGCGATGCGCTGGCCGCGCAAGCCCCGTTGCTGGACGACGCCATCGCCGAGGCCGACCGTCTGGTCGACCTTCAGCGCGACCACGCGGCCGACGCCGCCCGGCTGGCCGCCCTGCAGCGCGACAGCGTGCGCGAAGCCGCCGCGAGCCAGGCCCGTGCCGAGCAATCGGCGCTGGCGCAGGATGCTTTGCGGGCCTTCGATCAACGCTGGGCGCAACAGGCCCAGGCCAGCGGCCTGCCGGGTCTGCCCTTGCTGGACGCAGCAGCCTGGCTGGCGCAGCGCAGCAAGGTGCTGGACGCAGCGGCCGCACTGCAGGCCAGCCGCCAGGCGCTGCAGGACGAGCAGGCCGCCGCTGCCGCCGCGGCCACGCGGCTGCACGCCCTGCTGTCGGCCTGGCCACCGCCGGATGCGCCACCCGCTGGCACGCCTGCCACCACGCTGGCGGAGGGTGGCGCTGCGCTGGGTGCGTTGCGTCTGCAGGCCGAGCAGCGCCTGGCCCGACAGCAGGCAGCCCGTGCCAGCGCCGAGCTGCTGGCGCGCCAGCGCAGCGAAGCGCAAACCGAACAGGACCACCACGCCCTGGCCCTGCAACGCGCCGAAGCTGCAGCGCAGGCGTGGCTGGCGCGCTGGCAGGCCGGCATCGCCGCGGCAGGCCTGGCCGCGGCCTGGGCTGACCCCGATCAGGCCGCCAGCGCGCTGCCGCTGGCCGAACAGGTGCAGGCCTGCCTGGCGCAGCTGGACGACCTGCGCCGCCACGGCATCCAGGGCCTGCAGCAGGACCTGGCCGATCTGGTGCACGCCGCCCGGGCCCTGCAGCCGCGGCTGGCCGGTGGCGCTTCAGGCCTGGCCATCGGCCGCCCCGACGACACCGATCGGCCCGCGGCCCTGGACGAGCTGGCGGCCCAGGCATCGGCCTGTGCCACCCAGCTTGCACAACGGCTGCAGCAGGCCCACGAGGCGCAGCAAGCACGAGATCGTCTGCTGGCCGAGGCCCAGGCCAGCGCGGCCCTGGCCCGCGCCGCGGCGGCCGACCTGGCTGCCGCGCGGGCCGTGCTGGCCCCGCTGGCGCAGCTGGCGCGCAGCGACGACCCGGCCGTGCTGCGCGGGTGCATTGCCGCCAGCGACCGCCGTCGCGCGTTGCTGGCCGCCGTGCAGCAGCAGCGGCAGGCCATCGTCGAAGGCGGTGACGGGCTGCCACTGGAGGCGCTGGTGGCGGAATGCGCCGGCCTCGCGCCCGAGGCACTGAAGACGCAGATCGACGCCCTGGGCGAGGCGCTGGCGGGCGCCGTCGACGAGCAGTCCCGGCTTGCCACGGAGCTGGCCCGGGCCGAAGCGGCGATGCAGCGGCTGCAAGGCGGCAGCGCTGCGGCGGCGGCTGAATCGATGCGGCTGGAAGCCCTGGCGCAGCTGGGTGACGCGGCCGAACGCTACGTCACCGTGGCCACGGCCCACCGGCTGCTGCGCTGGGCCATCGACCGCTACCGCGAACGCAAGCAGGGCCCGTTGCTGCAGCGCGCCAGCGCGCTGTTCGCGCAGCTGACTCTGGGCAGCTTCGACCGCCTGGCGCCGGATTTCGACGCCACGCCGCCGCGCCTGGAGGCGGTGCGCGCCGGCGGTACGCGTGTGCCGGTGTCAGGGCTGAGCGAGGGTACGCGGGACCAGTTGTTCCTGGCCTTGCGCGTGGCGGCGCTGGAGATGCAGATCGCAGCCGACCGGCCGCTGCCCTTCATCGCCGACGATCTGTTCGTGAATTTCCATGACCAGCGTTCGCAGGCCGGCCTGGCTGTGCTGGGCGACCTGGCTCGGCACACGCAGGTGATCTTCCTGACCCACCACGACCACTTGGTCGACGTGGCCCGCGCTGCGCTGGGCGCGGATCTGCCTGTCATCCAGCTCGATTGACCCGCCGGGGCGCACAGGCCGGGCCGGCCGGCGTGGTCGCCGCAGGCTGGCGAGGACGCCTCTAGCCGGCGCTCATGCTGCCCTGGGCCTGGGCGGCCACCGGCACGGCATCGTCGACGGGACGGATGTTCTGCGCCAGGTCGCCCTTGGGGCCCTGCGTCAGCTCGTACTCGACGCGTCCACCCTGCTTGAGGGTGCGGAAACCGTCCATCTGCACGGCCGAGAAATGCGCAAAGACATCGGCGCCCCCACCATCAGGCTCGATGAAACCGAAGCCCTTGGCATCGTTAAACCATTTCACTGTTCCGATCGCCATCGCACACCTCCGAACGTCATGCTCGTGGGCCATTCTCTGTGGCTGGCCTGCAGAGTGTCAAGCCAAATTTACATGCAAAGCGCCGAAGTGCTGTAAATCTAGATTGACAGTCAGCGTGCTCCCGCGCCAATGTCACAGCGACAAGGCGCGGTGCAGGCAGCGGCTGCGCGTGGCGATGTCATCTCGATAGAATGGGTCATGCCTGATGAAAACCCGCCAGGCCCGCCAGGGCCCGAAGCGCCGATCACGCCCCCGCAGCCGCCGCGCGAAGGTGGCAGCGGCGCGGTGGTCGCCGAGCGCAAGGTGGCGCGCACCAAGCCCCCGTCGCTGTATCAAGTGGTGCTGTTGAACGACGATTACACGCCGATGGAATTCGTCGTCATGGTCTTGCAGCAGTATTTTCAGCGTGACATCGACACGGCCACGCACATCATGCTGAAGATTCACCACGAGGGGCGCGGCGTCTGCGGCGTCTATCCGAAAGACGTCGCCGCGACGAAAGTCGAACTGGTGCTGACCGCCGCGCGTCGCGACGGCCACCCCCTGCAATGCATTATGGAGGCCGCATGATCGCGCAAGAGCTTGAAGTCAGCCTGCACATGGCGTTCGTCGAGGCGCGCCAGCAGCGCCACGAATTCATCACTGTCGAACACCTGCTGATGGCCCTGCTGGACAACCCCAGTGCGGCCGAGGTGCTGCGTGCCTGCGCCGCCAACATCGAGGACCTGCGCAAGAGCCTGTCCACCTTCATCAAGGAAAACACGCCCACCGTGGGTGGCAGCGACGAGGTCGACACCCAGCCGACGCTGGGCTTCCAGCGCGTCATCCAGCGCGCCATCATGCATGTGCAAAGCACCGGCAGCGGCAAGAAGGAAGTGACCGGCGCCAACGTGCTGGTGGCCATCTTCGGCGAGAAGGACTCGCACGCCGTCTACTACCTGCACCAGCAGGGCGTGACGCGCCTGGACGTCGTCAACTTCATTGCCCACGGCATCAAGAAGACCGACCCCGAGCCGCCCAAGGCGCCGGAGGGCCAGGCCCAGAACAGCCAGGAAGGCGAGCGCGAGGAAGGCGAGGGCGGCAACGCCAAGGCTTCGCCGCTGGACCAGTTCACGCAGAACCTGAACGCGCTGGCCCTGCAAGGCAAGATTGACCCCCTGATCGGCCGCGAACACGAGGTCGAGCGCGTCATCCAGGTGCTGTGCCGCCGTCGCAAGAACAACCCGCTGCTGGTGGGCGAAGCTGGCGTGGGCAAGACGGCCATCGCCGAAGGGCTGGCCTGGCGCATCACCGAAAAGGACGTCCCCGAGGTACTGGCCGACGCCACGGTCTACAGCCTGGACATGGGTGCTTTGCTGGCCGGCACGAAGTACCGCGGTGACTTCGAGCAACGCCTGAAGGGCGTGCTCAAGCAGCTGAAGGACCAGCCGGGCGCGATCCTGTTCATCGATGAGATCCATACCCTGATCGGCGCGGGTGCGGCCAGCGGCGGCACGCTGGACGCATCGAACCTGCTCAAGCCCGCGCTGAGCAGCGGCGCGATGAAGTGCATCGGCGCCACCACCTTTACCGAATATCGCGGCATCTTCGAAAAGGATGCGGCGTTGTCGCGGCGCTTCCAGAAGGTCGACGTGGTCGAGCCTTCGGTCGAGCAAACGGTCGAGATCCTGAAGGGCCTGAAGACGCGCTTCGAGGAGCATCACAGCGTGAAGTACGCGGTGGGCGCCCTGCAGGCAGCGGCCGAGCTGTCGGCCAAGTACATCAACGACCGGCACCTGCCCGACAAGGCCATCGACGTGATCGACGAAGCAGGTGCCGCGCAACGCATCCTGCCGGCCAACAAGCGCAAGAAGACCATCAACCGCAGCGAAGTGGAAGAGATCGTCGCCAAGATTGCGCGCATCCCGCCGCAAAGCGTGAGCAACGACGACCGCGGCAAGCTCAAGACCCTGGACCGCGACCTGAAGAGCGTGGTGTTCGGGCAGGACCCGGCCATCGATGCGCTGGCCGCTGCCATCAAGATGGCCCGCAGCGGCCTGGGCAAGCCCGACAAGCCGATCGGCAGCTTCCTGTTCAGCGGTCCGACGGGCGTGGGCAAGACCGAAGTCGCCAAGCAGCTGGCCTACGTGCTGGGCATCGAGCTGATCCGCTTCGACATGTCGGAATACATGGAACGCCACGCCGTCAGCCGCCTGATCGGCGCGCCCCCGGGCTACGTCGGCTTCGACCAAGGCGGCCTGCTGACCGAGGCCATCACGAAGAAGCCGCATGCCGTGCTGCTGCTCGATGAGATCCAGAAGGCCCACCCGGACGTCTTCAACGTGCTGCTGCAGGTGATGGACCACGGCACGCTGACCGACAACA
>JAIXZR010000093.1 GCA_027489455.1 Rubrivivax sp.
CAGCGCAGGCCGCCCTGGCTTCGAGGACACCATCGCCGGCCAGCGCCCCTACACGCCCAACTACGCCAGCCCCGAGCAGGTGCGCGGCGAGCCCGTCAGCACCGCAACCGACATCTACAGCCTGGGCGTGCTGCTGTACGAGATGCTCACCGGCACCCGCCCCACCGGCCGCCGCGCCACCACGCCCGGCGAAGCCGCGCGCAGCGTGCTGGAAGACGAGCCCACGCGCCCCAGCCGGCTGACCGCCAGCGAAGCCGTGGACCCGCAATGGCTGGCCACGCGCAAGCGCCTGGCCGGCGACCTGGACAACATCCTGCTGAAGGCGCTGGAAAAGGCGCCGGAACGCCGCTACGCCAGCGTGGACGCCCTGGCCGCCGACGTGCGGGCCTTCCTGGATGACCGGCCCGTCAGCGCGCGCGCGGCGCAGCCGCTGTACCTGCTGGGCAAGTTCGTGCAACGCAACCGCGCGGCGGTGGCCATCGGCAGCGTCGCCGCGCTCGGCCTGGGCACGGCGCTGGCGGCCACGCTGCTGCAGGGCCGCCTGGCCGCGGCGCTGGGCGTGGCGGTGCTGGCCGTGGCGTCGGTGATGGCCCTGGTGCAGGCGCGCCAGGCCGCCCAGGCCCGCGACGCGGCCGCGCGCGCCGGCGACGACGCGCGCGCGCAGCTGGAACGCGTCAAGCGCATCGTCAACGACCTGATCTTCCGCTACGGCGACACCGTCACCCACATGCCCGGCGGCGCGCGCGCGCAGGAAGCGCTGCTGAGCAACGTCGTCACACTGCTGGAACCCACCGTGCAAGGCGCCGCCGACGACCTGGACCTGGTGGCGACGATGGCTTCGGTGCTGGGGCGCCTGGCCGAAATCCAGGGCAGCACCGTCACCGCCGTGCCCGAACGCAACGCCGAGGCCATGGCCACCACCGAGCGCGCCCTGGCAATGGCCGAACGCGCGTGGGACCAGCGCCTGGGCGACTGGCGCTTTGCCAGCTGGCACATCCGCACGCTGATCGTGCGCAGCCAGCTGCTGCGCCCGCGCCGGCAGCTGGACGAAGCGCGCGCCGTCATGGGGCTGGCCGCCACGCGCGCGGCCGCATCGCTGGCGCTGCAGCGCACCGGCGAAGGCCACCTGTACATGGGCACCAGCCTGGCCAACGCGCACCTGGAACTGGCCCTGCTGCTGGACCATCCGACCCTGCCCAGCTTCCGCGACAGCACGCTGGCCATGATGGAACACCGCCGCGCGGAACAGGCCCTTCGCGCCCTGCTGGCGCGCAAGGAAGACCTGGCCGAACTGGACCGCAAGGCGCCGCCGGGCGAACAGTCCAGCGAGTGCTACCTGACGCACCAAGTGGCCACCATCATCGGCAGCCGCGCCTTGATCCACCTGCGCGAAGACCGGCTGGAAGACGCCTACCGCGAGGTGCAGGAAGCGATGCCGCTGCGCCACCACATCATCGCCCTGGAGCCGCGCAACGTCTGGTGGCGCGACGGCATGATGTGCGAAGCCACCACGCTGGCGCGCTGCCTGCTGCAGATGGGCCGCCTGGCAGAAGGCCTGCAGGCCGCCACGCTGGCCTGGGACACCCTGCAGGGCCTGGCGCGCGACGAAGGCGAGCAAAGCCGCTGGGCGCGGCCCGCGGCGCTGGGCCGCGTGGGGCCCCCCTACGGCTGGGCGCTGCTGGCCAACGGCCGCCCGGCCGAGGCCATCCCCGTGCTGGAACCCTGCCTGGCGCACTGGCAGGGGCAGACCGGCACCGACGCCGAACGCTGGGTGGCGCAGCTGCAGCAGCACCTGGCGCAGTCGCGGGCGGCCGTGGGCTGAGTCGGCAAAGCCAAGGCAAGACATTCAGGGCGTTCGCACCGGTCGAATCGCCTTCGGTTGCGCCGCCAGGCGTTTCCTAAGCCTCACCCCAACCAAGGCCTTGCCGAGCGATCCCGGACAATCCGGCAGGCTTTGTGGAGGCGCGAAGAGGCGCCAGACCCCGCAGCGGCGCGGCCATGCTGGCAGCCCCTGTCGCCCCGACCATGTCGTCCAAACCCATCGCCTTCGTTTTCTGCCCGCACACGCCCAACCTGGCGCGGCTGGACACCATGCCCATGGCGCTGAACCTGGTGCGCAAGCTGGCCCAGGCGGGCCAGCAGGTGGATCTGTTCTTGTGGGAAGAACCTGCCGACCGTTACGCCAGCCTGCTGCCTGCCTCGGTACGGGTGCACTACCAGCGCGAGATCAAGCCCGGGCCGCTGGACCGGCTGCGTCCCCTGTGGGAAGGCCTGCGCTTCGCCCGGCCCGGCCGCTACGCGCTGGCCTTCGGGCTGGGCCAGATCGGCGTCCACCTGGCCCACATGGCGGCCAAGGCCAGTGCCTGCCCGCTGGTCTATGTCAACGACGAATTTCCCAGCTGCTGGGGGCTGAGCGCCTGGACACGCTGCGAGCAGCAGGCCGCGGCCCAGGCCGCCCTGGTGGTGGTGCCTGACGCCGCGCGCTTCCCGCCCCTGTGCGCCGAGCTGCCCCTGGCCCACAAGCCCTGGGCCGCCTTGCCCAACACCACCGACACCAGCGCGACCCCCGAACCCGGGACCACCGCCGGCGCCAGCCCGCCCGACTGGCGCCAGCGCCTGGGCCTGCCCGCGGGCGCGCATGTGTTTCTGCACGCCGGCTCGGTGGCCGACTGGGCACAGGTGCCCGAGATCCTGTGCTCGCTGGTGCATTGGCCTGCCGACGCCGTGCTGCTGATCCACAGCCGCAGCAAAGCAGGCCTGGCGGCCTACCGCAGGCAGATGGCCCACCTGGACCTGCCTGGTCGCGTGTTCTGGAGCGAAGAGCCCCTGGCCGAGCAGGAGCTGAATAGCCTGGTGGCCTTTTGCAGCGGCAGCCTTGCGCTGTACCGCAACATGGGGCCCAACATCGAGTACATGGGCATGTCGTCGGGCAAGCTCATGCGCAGCATCGCCTGCGGCACGCCGGTGATCGCGTCGGACTTCGCTTCGCTGGCCTTCGTGCGGGAAAACGCGCTGGGCGTGCAGGTGCGGCATCCGGCCGAGATCGCTGCAGCCGTGGCGCAAACCATCACGATGCAGGCCACCTACCGGCGCAACTGCCAGGCCTATCATCAGACGATGTCGTCGTTTGAAAGCGCCTGGCCTGCGTTTTGCGCGCAATTGCGCCAAAGCACTGGCGTGGCGCTTTCGGGCTAGCCGGATGGCTGCCGGGCTGCCCATCATCCACCTGAAGGCCGGGCATAGCGAGACCGCTTACTGGCGCGACCTGTGGCGCTACCGCGAGCTGTTCTGGATCCTGGCCTGGCGCGACATCGCCGTGCAGTACAAGCAGGCGGTGTTCGGCTTGCTGTGGGCGGTGCTGCGCCCGGCGCTGACGGCGGCCATCTTCACGGTGGTGTTCGGCCGCATCGCCGGCCTGCCGGCCGAAGGCGGCGTGCCCTACCCGCTGCTGGTGATGGCCGGCATGCTGCCGTGGTTCCTGATCTCCACCGTGCTGGGCAATGGCGCCAACAGCCTGGTGGCCAATGGCAACCTCATCAGCAAAGTCTATTTCCCGCGCCTGATCGTGCCAGTGGCCAGCGGCATGGTGGCGCTGGTCGACTTTCTGCTCAGCCTGGCGATGCTCTTCGCGCTGATGGCCTGGTATCGGTTCATGCCCGGCTGGCAGGTCATGCTGTTGCCGTTTTTCATGGTGCTGGCCGTGCTGGCCGCCCTGGGCCCGGCCCTGATCCTCTCGGCGCTGAACATCCGCTACCGCGACGTGCGCTTCGTCGTGCCCTTCATGGTGCAGTTCGGGCTGTACATCTCGCCGGTCGGGTTCTCTTCTGCCGTGGTGCCCGAGCAGTGGAAGCTGCTCTATGCCCTGAACCCGGCCGTGGCCGTGATCGACGGCTTCCGCTGGTGCCTGCTGGGCGGCCAGACGCGGCTGGACATGGCCAGCCTGGTGCTGGGCCTGGCCGTGAGCCTGGTCTTGCTGGTGGCCGGCCTGCGCCTGTTTCGCGCCACCGAGAAAACCTTTGCCGACCTGCTGTGATGGCCCCTGACGTCGCCATCCGCGTCCTGGGCCTGGGCAAGCAGTACACCATCGGCCACCAGGCCCAGAACCCCCACGCCACGCTGCGCGACGCGCTGCGCCAAGGCCTGGGGCGCTTCGCGCAGGCCGGCAAGAGCCTGATGCGCGGCCAGGCGCTGGTGGCAGGCGACCGGCTGGAAGACTTCTGGGCCCTGCGCGACGTGAGCTTCGACGTCGCCCGCGGCGACGTGGTGGGCGTGATCGGCCGCAACGGCGCCGGCAAATCGACGCTGCTCAAGCTGCTGTCGCGCATCACCGAGCCCAGCGCAGGCGAGATCTTCCTGCAAGGCCGGCTGGCCAGTCTGCTGGAAGTGGGCACGGGCTTTCACCCCGAGCTGACGGGCCGCGAGAACATCTTCCTGAACGGTGCCATCCTCGGCATGCAGCGCGCCGAAGTGAAGCGCAAGTTCGACGCGATCGTCGATTTCGCCGGCGTCAGCCGCTTCCTGGACACGCCCGTCAAGCGCTACAGCAGCGGCATGTACGTGCGCCTGGCCTTCGCCGTGGCCGCACACCTGGAACCCGAGATCCTGGTGGTGGACGAAGTGCTGGCCGTGGGCGACGCCGAGTTCCAGAAGAAGTGCCTGGGCAAGATGAGCGACGTGGCGCGCGACGGGCGCACGATCCTGTTCGTCAGCCACAACGTGGCGGCCGTCAAGGCGCTCTGTTCCAAGACCCTGCTGATGGAAAGCGGCACGCTGCGCTACTACGGCCCCACCGACGAAGCCGTTTCCCATTACCTGGCCGGCATCCAGAGCAGCCGCCGCCACCACTGGGTGAGCCCGGCGCACGGCGATGCGCCCCGCACGGGCATGGTGCAGGCGCGCATCGATTCGCCGGCCGGCAGCCGGCCTGACGGCAGCCTGGACGGCCGGCAGGACTTCCAGGTGAGCATCAGCGCCTGGTTTGCCGACACCCTGCCGGCGGTGGCCTTCGAGATCTGGTGCCACACGGCCGAAGGCACCTTGCTCTTCTGCGCCTTCACCGATGCCCAGGACAGACCTGCCGGCCCCTGCACGGCGCATTTCTCCGTGCCGGGCCATACCCTGAACGACGGCACGCACACGATCACGATCGCCCTGTCGCAGAACTACACCACGCACTTCGCCCGCGCCGACGAAGCCTTGGTCTTCGAGGTCCACCACGAGGTGCAGGACCTGGGCTGGGCCGGGGCCACGCCCGGCATCGTGCGGCCCCGCATCACTTGGGACGTGCAGCCCACATGAAGCCGCAGCGCCTGGGCCCGCGCTTCGGCCCCACCCTGCTGCGCGTGCTGAACCGGGTGCTGCGGGAATTCGGATACAGCGCCCAGCCCGTCGGGCTGGGGTATCTCAGCGCCCGCGAGGTGGTGCCGGCAGCGCAGCGCAGCGGCCTGAGCCTGGCGGAATATCTGGAGCGCGAAGACATCGGCGGCGTGGGCCGCCGGCGCGACACCATCATCTCGCAGCTGCAGGCGCTGGGCGCGCTGCCCCCGGTGGACCGCCTGGTGGAAATCGGCCCGGGCACCGGCATGTTCCTGGAGCGCGCCCTGGCCTTGTGCCAGCCCCGGCAGGTCGAGCTGTACGAAACCGCGCAGGACTGGCGGGCTTACCTGCAGCAGACCTACCGCCACCCGGCCTACACCCTGCAGGCCCACGCCGCCGACGGCCACAGCCTGCATGCCAGCGCCAGCGCATCGGCCGATGCCATCTACGCCCACGGCGTGATGGTGTACCTGCCCCTGCTCACCACCTACGCCTACCTGGCCGAATGCCTGCGCGTGCTGCGCCCCGGCGGGCTGCTGGTCTTCGATGTGTTCCTGGACACCCAGTTCGACTGGCCGCAGATCCAGCGCTGGCAGCAGCAATCGCCGCAGTATCACTTCCCGGTGGTGCTGTCCCGTGCCACGCTGCAAGCCTTCTTCAGCCAGGCCCAACTGCAGGTGCTGGGCGAGTTTTCCGTGAACTATCACGCGGCCGCATCCACGTACTTCGTCCTGCGCACGGCGGCGCCGGGCGCCGGCCCGCCGCGCGGCGGTGCATGATCTCGGGCTGGCGTCCGCCGTCTGCGGCCCATCGCCGCTGCGCCCGCATCCTGCTGCCGCACCGCCGCCCTGCCCCCCCAAGCCCCCGCGCTGACGACATGATCGACACGGTCCAACACGGTGACATCGAGCTGGCATTGATCGTCCGCCGCGGCTACCGCGCCGACGGAATCGAGTTCTTCACCCCACCCAGCTATTCACAACAACTGGGCTACATGAACCGCCCGGCGGGCCATGTGATCGCGCCGCATGTGCACTGCGTCGTGTCGCACCAGGTGCAGTACACGAAAGAAGTGCTGTTCATCCGCTCCGGCCGGGTGCGGGTGGACTTCTACTCCGAAGACCAGGCCTACCTGGAAAGCACCGTGCTGGAGGCCGGCGACGTGATCCTGCTGGCGCGCGGCGGGCATGGGTTCGAAATGCTCGAACCCACCGAGATGATCGAGGTCAAGCAGGGCCCCTACAGCCCGGCTTCCGACAAGCAGCGCTTCACGCCCAGCCTGCCGCCCACGCTGAAGCTGCGCTAGGCCGCCCGCATGTCGGCCCTGTTCGACGCCTACGGGCGCTACTACCAGCTGCTGTACCAGGACAAGGACGACGCGGCAGAGGTGGCCTACGTCTGCAGCCTGCTGCAAGCCCTGGGCACGGGCCGCGATCTGCTGGAATTCGGCTCGGGCACGGGCCGGCACGGCCGGCTGCTGGCCCAACGCGGCTACCGCGTGCTGGGCGTGGAGCGCAGCGCGCAGATGCTGGCCCAGGCCCTGCCGTGCCCTGGCTTCGACAGCGTGCAGGGCGACATCCTGGAAATCGATCTGGGCCGCCGCTTCAGCGCCGTGCTGGCGCTGTTCCACGTCGTCAGCTACCAGACCAGCAATGCGGCCGTGAGCGCCGTCTTCGCCCGCGCCGCCGCCCACCTGGACGCAGGCGGGTTCTTCGTCTTCGACGTCTGGTACAGCCCGGCCGTGCATGCGCAGCGTGCCGAGGTGCGCGCCAAGCGCATGGCCGACGCGAACACCGCCATCACCCGCATCGCCGAGCCGCGGCACCACCCCGCCGAAAACCGCGTGGACGTGCACTACACCGTCTTTGCGCAAGACCTGGGCACAGGCGCCGTGCAACAGCTGACCGAAACACACCCCATGCGCCACTTCTCGGGGCCCGAGCTGGACTTCGTGGCTGCGCAGGCCGGCTTCGACCGCGTGCTGGCACAGGAATTCGGCACCGGCCGCGCGCCGGGCGAAGACACCTGGGGCGTGTGCTTTGCCTATCGCAAGCGCTGACGCACCATGAGCGACGATGCCTTCGTGCCCGTCAACGAGCCGCTGCTGGGCGGCCGCGAACGGCAATACCTGCAGCAGTGCCTGGACAGTGGCTGGATCTCGTCCGAAGGGCCCTTCGTCCGCGAGTTCGAGGAGCAGTTCGCGGCCCGGGTGGGGCGGCGCCACGGCATCGCCGTGTGCAACGGCAGCGCCGCGCTGGACGCGGTGGTGGACGCGCTCGGCATCGGCCCGGGCGACGAAGTCATCCTGCCCACCTTCACCATCATCTCCTGCATCGCGCAGATCGTACGGGCCGGCGCCACGCCCGTGCTGGTGGACAGCCAGGCCGACACCTGGAACATGGACGTGGCCCAGGTGGAAGCCCGCATCACGCCACGCACCAAGGCCATCATGGTGGTGCACATCTATGGCCTGCCGGTGGACATGGCGCCCATCCTGGCGCTGGCCGCGCGCCATGGCCTGCGCGTGATCGAAGACGCCGCCGAGGTGCATGGCCAGACCTACCGCGGCCGCCCCTGCGGCAGCTTCGGCGACATCAGCACCTTCAGCTTCTACCCGAACAAGCACATCACCACGGGCGAGGGCGGCATGATCGTCACCGACGACGACGCCCTGGCCGAAACTTGCCGCAGCCTGCGCAACCTGTGCTTCCAGCCGCAGCAGCGCTTCGTGCACGAGCGCCTGGGCTGGAACCTGCGCATGACCAACCTGCAGGCCGCACTCGGCCTGGCGCAGCTGGAACAGCTGGACAGCTTCGTGCTGCGCAAGCGCCAGATGGGTGCGCGCTACACCGAGCTGCTGGCCGGCCTGCACGGCGTGCAGCTGCCCCTGCCCCGCACGGCAGACGCCGAGAACATCTACTGGGTCTACGGCATCGTGCTGGGCCCGGAGCTGGGCATGACGGCCCCGCAGATGATGGCGGCCCTGGCCCGGCAGGGCATCGGCACGCGCCCCTTCTTCTGGCCCATGCATGAGCAACCCGTGTTCCAGCGCCTGGGCCTGTTCGCCGCCGACCGCCACCCGGTGGCCGAACGCATCGCGCGCCAGGGCCTGTACCTGCCCAGCGGCCTGGCCCTGAGCGAAGCGCAGATGCAACGCGTGGCCGCGGCCGTGCGGCAGGTGGTGCTGGCGCACCCGCACGACTGACCTTCTGGCCCCGCCAGCCCGGCCACGCGACCCGACTGCAGCATCACCCCCCGAGATGTGGGGTCGCTGCGCTGCATGACCTGTCCACCTGAGCCACCAGCGCCGGTTTCGCGGCGTTAGCGGGAGAGAGCGGCCGTCGCCGTGTCTCCCCTGGCTTCAAGGACACCTCATGCGCCGCACCTCCGCCCCCCGTCGCCGCCACGGCCTGCCCGGTCGTCATCCCCTGGCCATAGCCGCCCTGCTGGCCCTGGGCGCCGCCACCAGTGCGCCTGCTGCGGCCGCGAACGTCAGCTGGCTGGGCCCCAACGCATCGTTCTGGGACCTGGCCAGCAACTGGGGCGGCGCCGTGCCCGGCCCGGCCGACACCGCCCTGCTGGGCGCCTTCGACACCGAGGTGCGCAGCGGCATCGCCAGCGTGCAGGCCTTCAGCGGCACGGGGCGGCTGCGCATCAGCGGCGGCACGCTGCGCGCGGCCACGGCGTCGAGCATCGGCGCGCTGGAGCTGACGGGCGGCGCGCTGTCCGGCAAGGGCACGGTGACAGCCGCAACGCTGCTGTGGACCGGCGGCACGATGGGTGAGTTCGACACGGTCAACTTCGGCGGGGCCACGACGGTCTCGGGCCTGGCCACCCTCAGCGGCAGTGGTGGCAAGGGCCTGATCTACGGCCGCACGCTGAACCTGAACGGCGGCGCGGTGTGGTCGGGTGCCGGTGGCATCACGATGAACGACGCGGCCAGCATCTTTGGCACGCCCACGCCGGCTTCCGTGATCAACCTGGCCGCGGGCAAGACCTTCGACGACCAGGGCAACGGCGCCGCCGGGCGCGCCATCACCAACGGCATCATCAACAACGCCGGTACCTACCTGCGCAGCGCAGGTACCGGCTCGACAACGATTGCCTCGCAGTTCAACAACACTGGCGCCGTCAACGTGGCCGCCGGCACGCTGTTCCTGCAAAACGGTGGCACGCAGACCGGCAGCTTCTCGACGCTGGCCGGCACGACATTGAGCTTCAACGGCGGCGCACACACGCTGACGAGCACGCCGCTGGCCAACGCCG
>JAIXZR010000160.1 GCA_027489455.1 Rubrivivax sp.
GCCGTACTCAGCGCGTGGTCCAGCCGGCCCGAGGTGCCGTCGAAGATGTAGGTGTAGGCGAACGGGTTGGTGCGCAGCGCCACATCGACATAGCCGTTGCTGGTGAGCTCGAAGATCGGGTCTTCCTGGCCGTAGGCGTTCATGTCGCCCACCAGCAGCACATCGCTGCTTTCGCTGGCCGCCTGCACTTGGGCAACGAAGGTGCGCAGGCGCTGGGCCTGCTGCAGGCGCTGCAGGTTCCAGCAGCCCTGGCCGTCGCCGGCGTCGAAGTTGCCGGCGAAGTCCGGGTCGCCCGCGGCCGGGCAGCTGCCCTTGCTCTTGAGGTGGTTCACCACCAGCGTGAAGCGTTCGCCGTTGGCCTGCGGTGCCGCGGGCGTGAAGGTCTGCGCCAGCGTGGGGCGGCTGTTGACGGCGTCGCCGTCGCTCAGCGGCGCGCCCACTGGCGTCAGCCGGGCGGGCTTGTAGATCATCGCCACGCGGATGGCATCGGTGCCGGTGACGGCCGGTGCCGGCACCACGGCATAGGTGCCCGTGCCGACGCGGGCATTCAG
Source organism: Rubrivivax sp. (assembly GCA_027489455.1). GTDB lineage: Bacteria > Pseudomonadota > Gammaproteobacteria > Burkholderiales > Burkholderiaceae_C > Rubrivivax. The sequence continues at coordinate 552 of JAIXZR010000160.1, forward strand.
CGCATCGACCAGGTTCTGCGCCGCGACGTTGCCGTTGTTCTGGATCTCCATCAGGCCCACGGCGTCGGCGTCCAGCCGGGCCAGGGCTTCGACGATCTTCGTGCGCTGGCGCAGGAACTCGTCGATGTTGTTGGCACCGCGGCAGTTGCCCGCTGTCACCGATCCGCCCTGGCTGCAGCCTTGGCCGGTTTCGCCCGTGGCCGTCGCGCCGTTGGTGAAGGTGGTGAAGTAGTTCAGCACGTTCATCGCCGCCACCCGGCGGTTGCCGCCCACGACCGTGGGCGACGCGGGGCGCGGGTTGCTCGCGGTGAACTGCGGCGTGACGGTGGGCTGCAGCCGGTACAGGCCCGGGCCAGAGGTGGTGGACGTGGCCAGGCCGAAGTCCAGCACACCCTCCAGGTTGGTCACCGTGTCGCCAGCGCGCAAGGCGCCATTCACGCCGAAGTAGGGCGTGGGGTTGGGGTTCTGGAACGAGCTGCCGTCGTCCAGCAGCAGCCGGCTGCGAGCCTGCAGATCGTTCAGTGCCAGGGCCTGGGGGGTGCCCGGGCGGTGCCGGTTGGTCGGCGTCTCGTGGCGCCCGGCGCCGATCGTGAGCTGGCCGAAGCGGGCCTGGAAGAAGTTCTGCTGCACCTGCATGTTGCCGCTGATCTTGATGAGCATGCCTTCGAAGCGCTCCAGCGTGTCGCCTTCGGCCAGCGGCAGGCTCACGGCTGTGGACGTGATCGGGGCGGCGCTGCCCAGCAGCGTGACGGTGGGCGTGCCGGCCAGCTGCGTCAGCGGCGTGGCAGCGGTGCCTGCGCCGTTGCTGAATTCAGTGATCGTGCCCGTCACCTGCACCAGGCTGTTGAGCGTGGCGGCGGCCGGCGGGGCCGACGAGGTGAAGACGAAGATGCCGTCGCTGGTGGCGGGGTTGCCGTCGCCCAGCGGATCCTGGATGAAGAAGCCGTTGTTCACCAGCCGCGTGACGACGCCGGTGGTGGTGGCCAGCGTGCCCGTGAAGGGGCTGGTGGCGCCGCTGCCCTGGATCTCGGGGATCGTCCGCAGGGTGGCCACGGGCGGCGGCGGGGGCGGCGGCGGTGGGGGGGGCGGGGTGCCGCCGTTGCAGGGCGCCGGCGCGGTGGCCAGGCTGCGCGGTGCCGGCGCGGTGACGGTGAAATCGGCGCTGTTGTTGTTGGTGTCGGTGCAGCCGCCGGTGTTGCGCAGCGCGGCCAGCGTGGCCGACAGCACGGCCGTGGGCGTGCCTTCCGTGGGCGTGGACGAGCCGTAGCTGACGATGTCCTGCACCGTGCCGCCCGTAGGCGCGGTACCGGTCAAGGGCGTGTTGTTGCTGGCCAGCGCCACCTTGCCGCTGGCGGCTGCCATGGCGATCCCGCCCGTGAAGTCGCCGATCACGGGCACCGTGCCGCCTGCGCCCATGGCCTGGCGGATCAGGTAGTAGCGGCCCGGCTGCAGCGTGGTGCCGGCCGGCAGGGTCGTCACCTGCCAGGTGTTGCCGGTGGCCGCGGCGTACTGCACCGACCAGCCGCTGATGTCCACGGCATCGGTGCCGTTGTTGAAGATCTCGATGAAGTCATGCTGCAGCGTGGCGCCGCCGTTGCCGCCACCGCCATAGACCTGGCTGATGACCACGGCAGCTTGGGCGGCACTGGCAAACACCCCTGCCAGCACGAGCGGCAGGGTACGCAGGAAGGCGGCGCCAAGGCGCGGCGGCAGGGACGTCATCGGTGGGTTCTCCAGCAATCGGGGGGCAGTGGGGTCAGGCGCGGCGGCGGGCGATCAGGCTGACGGCCCCCAGGCCGGCCAGCAGCAGCGCCCAGGTGCCGGGTTCGGGCACGGGGGTCACGCGCAGGCTGAAGTTGTCGAGCGCCAGGCCGTGGTCGTTGCCGGCGTCGTTGTTCTCGATCCAGCGCAACCACAGCGTGCTGCCGGCGGCCCAGTTCACGGCCACGGTACCGCCCAGGTTCGGGATGCTGCCGGCAACGTTGCCGTTGACGGCCCCGGCGGTGGTGCCCGTCACGGGCGACGTGAAGTCGAAGCCGCTGCCGGCCGCCGTCCAGCTGGCGACGGTGCCGAAGCTGCTGCCGAAGCCGTACTCGAGCACCATCGTCTGCGCCGTTGCGTTGCCGCCGTTGCGCCACTGCTCGCCGGTGTAGCCCACGGTGAAGCTGGCCAGCGCCACGCCGGTGTCGTTGCTCACCGCCAGGGCGATGTAGCCCGCCAGGGCCCCTGACGCAGGGCTGCCGAAATAGGCGCCGCTCGAAGCCAGGCCGCCCAGCGCCCGGTCGGTGCTGGCGGCGGTGCCGAAGCTGTAGAAGCTGCCCGTGTTGCTGCTGCCGTCGCCGCCGACGATGGTGCTGATCGCGCCGCCGTTGCGGTCGAACAGGTGCCAGCCCGGCAAGGTCACGTCGTTCACCCAGGCCGAAGCCGCGGTGGCCGTGGTCAGGGCGTCGAAGCTCTGGAAGAACGGCGTGCTGGGCGTGGGCAGGCTGACGGCGGCCTGGGCCGACATCGACAGGGCCGCCAACGCGGCAGCGGACAGGAAGGTCTTGGACATGGTGGTGGATCCGTTCAATGGTGGGTGGGGCGCTGGCCGGATGGCGCTGGGCGCGTCGGGCGCCAGCAGCGGCCGTGGCCCGCGTGCAGCAAACGCCGAATCGGCCGAATCGGCCGCATCAGCCGCCAGCCCGCGAGGGGCAAGGGGCGAACCTACACTCGCGGCACGCGCAGGGCCCAGGGCGCCGGCTCAGCAACAAAACAGATGAAAGCTAACATGTCTCGACTCCCGCATCTGCCCCTCATCCTCGCCACTGTTGTCATCCTGCTGTCGCCAGGCCTTGTGCTGGCGCAAGCCGCGCGCGCCGATGTGCTGCCCGGCCAGATGAACGAGGTCGCCCAGGTCGAAGGCCTGACCGAGTACCGCCTGCCCAATGGCCTGCGCGTGCTGCTGGTGCCCGATGCGTCCAAGCCCAGCACCACGGTCAACCTGACGTACCACGTCGGCAGCCGGCACGAAAGCTATGGCGAGACCGGGATGGCCCACCTGCTGGAGCATCTGATCTTCAAGGGCAGCCCCAACTACCCCGGCGTGCAGGCCGATCTGGGCAAGCGCGGGCTGCGCTACAACGGCAGCACCAGCTGGGACCGCACCAACTACTTCGCCAGCTTCACCGCCAACGACGAGAACCTGCGCTGGTACCTGGCCTGGAGCGCGGATGCGATGGTCAACAGCAACATCGCCCGCGCCGATCTGGACAGCGAGATGACGGTGGTGCGCAACGAGCTCGAGATGGGTGAAAACAACCCTGGCCGCGTGCTCTTCCAGCGCACGCTGTCGGCGATGTACGACTGGCACAACTACGGCAAGAGCCCGATCGGCGCGCGCAGCGACGTCGAGAACGTCGACATCGCGCGGCTGCAGGCCTTCTACCGCCAGCACTACCAGCCCGACAACGCCACGCTGATCGTGGCCGGCCGCTTCGACAGCGCCCGGGTGCTGGGCTGGGTGGCGCGGTATTTCGGCCCGATCCCGCGGCCCACGCGCGTGCTGCCGCCCACCTACACGCTGGAATCGGCGCAGGACGGCGAGCGCCAGGTGACGGTGCAGCGCGTCGGCGGTACGCCGGTGGTCTACATGGGCTATCACATCCCGCCGGGTGCGCACCCGGATTACGCCGCGATCTCGCTCCTGGGCCAGGTGCTGGGCGACGCCCCGGCCGGGCGCCTGCACAAGGCGCTGGTGGACAAGAAGCTGGCCGCCGGCGTGTTCGCCTACCCGCTGGCGATGGCCGAGCCCGGTGCCTTGCTGCTGGGTGCGCAACTGGCGCCAGGGCAGGCGCTGGACGCCGCGCGCCAGGCCATGGCCGCCGTGCTGGACGGCCTGGCCAAGGCCCCGGTGACGGCCGAGGAACTGGAACGCGCCCGCACCCAATGGCTGAACGGCTGGGAGCAGGCCTTCAGCGATCCCGAACAAGTGGGCGTGAACCTGTCTGAAGCCATCGCGCTGGGCGACTGGCGGCTATTCTTCCTGCAGCGCGACCAGGTGCGCCGCACCACGCTGGCCGATGTGCAGCGCGTGGCCGGGCAGTTCCTCAGGCCCGACAACCGCACCGTGGCGCTGTACCGCCCGGTGGCCGAGCCGCAGCGCGCCCCGGCCCCGGCGACGGTGGACGTGGCCGCATTGTTGAAGGATTACCGCGGCGACAGCGCGGCCACGCAGGTGGAAGCCTTCGACGCCACGCCCGCCAACCTGGACGCCCGCACCCAGACCAGCACCCTGCCCAGCGGCCTGCGCGTGGCCCTGCTGCCCAAGCCCACGCGCGGCCGCGCCGTGCAGGCCCGGCTGACGATGTACTACGGCGACGAGAAATCGCTGTTCGGCAAGGACGCCGTGGCCCTGCTGGCCGCGGCCCTGCTGGACAAGGGCGCCGGCACCGGCCCGGGGGCGCTGACCCGCCAGCAGATCAGCGACCGCTTCGACCGCCTGCGGGCCCAGGTGGCCTTCAACGCCAGCGGCCAGACACTCAATGTCAGCATCACCACCGTGCGCGAGCACCTGCCGGCCACCGTGGCCCTGGTGGGCCAGCTGCTGCGCAGCGCCAGCTTCCCGCCCGAAGCGCTGGACGAGGCGCGCCGCCAGGTGCTGACCGCCATCGAGCGCCAGAAGAAGGAGCCCGACGCACTCGTCGCCCAGGCCCTGGACCGGCTGGCCAACCCCTACCCGCGCGGTGATCTGCGCTATGCCAGTAGCTTCGAGGAATCCGAAGCCGACATCCGCGCTGTCACCGTGGCCCAGCTGCGCGATTTCCAGCGCGCCTTCTACAGCGCCGCCCATGCCGACTTTGCAGCCGTGGGCGACTTTGACGCACCGGCCGTTCAGCAGGCGCTGGCCGCGGCCTTCGGCGACTGGAAGCAGCCCGCGGCCGGCCCGCGGGCCTACACGCGCGTGCCGCGGCCGCTGGTGGCCCTGCCCACGCCCGCGCCACGCCTGCAGCTGGCCACCGCCGACAAGCCCAACGCCAGCTTCCAGGCCCGGCTGCCGCTGCCGCTGAACGACACCCACCCCGACTACCCGGCCCTGCTGGTGGCCAACCACATGTTCGGCGCCGGCAGCACCGGCCGGCTGTGGCTGCGCATCCGCGAAAAGGACGGCCTGAGCTACGGCGTGGGCAGCGGCGTGCGCTGGAGCCAGACCGACCTGCACTCGCGCTGGGCGGCCGGCGGCAGCTTCGCGCCGCAGAACCTGGCGCGCATGGAAGCGGCCTGGAAGGAAGAGCTGGCCCGATCGCTGGCCGAGGGCTTCACCCAGGCCGAGCTGGACGAGGCCCGTACCGCGCTGCTGAACTTCCGCCGCCTGGGCCGCGCCCAGGACGACAGCATTGCTGCGCTGGCCGTGGCCAACCTGCGGCTGGGCCGGCGCTTCGCGCTGTCGCAGACGGTGGACGACCGGCTGGCGGCGCTCACGCTGGCCGAGGTCAACGCGGCCTGGCGCAAGTACATCAGCCCCGATCGCATCGCCACGGCCTGGGGCGGGGACTTCAAGCCAGCGCCCTGAGGCCTGGCGGCGCCGGCCGGGTCAGGGCTGGTTCGGGGCCGGTTCAGCCCGCCGGCGGGTCGTTGCTCACTCCCGCTGCCACGTGCCCGGCCGGCACGTGCGGCGCGGCGTTCTCGATGTGGCCGGTCTGGTCGTCGAAGAAGAAATCGGGCTCGAACTCGCGCAGGAAGCTGCCCTTGGGCAGGCCGCCCAGGAACATCGCCTCGTCGACCGCGATCTGCCAATCCATCAGCGTGCGGATCGCGCGCTCGTGCGCCGGTGCGCTGCGTGCCGTCACCAGCGCGGTGCGCACGCGCATGCCGCGCCCGGGGTGCTGCTGCAGCCGGTGCAGGGCTTCCAGCAGCGGCTTGAAGGGCCCCGGCGCCAGCGGCGTGGCCGCGCGGCTGGCTTCGTGGTGCTGGAAGGCGGCCAGGCCCTGGTGCTGGTAGACGCGCTCGGCCTCGTCGGAAAACAGCACCGCGTCGCCGTCGAAGGCGATGCGCACCTCGCCCGGGTGCGCGGCTGAAGCGCGGGCGCTTTCGGGGTACACCCGCGCTGCGGGCACGCCGGCGGCCAGGGCCGAGCGCACGTCGGCTTCGTTCGTGGACAGGAAGAGATTGGCCGCCAGCGGGCGCAGGTAGCGCCAGGGCGGCTGGCCGCGCGTGAACACGCCGCGTTCCACCGGCAGCCCGAAGTGCTGGGCCGAGCGGAACACCCGCAGGCCAGACACCGGATCGTTGCGCGACAGGATCACCACCTCCACCTGCGCCGGCCCCTGGCCGGCCGGCGGATTGAAGGCCAGCAGCTTGTTGATGAGCGAAAAAGCCACACCCGGAAGGGCGGGTTGTGCAACACGCTGCAACTGCAGTTGCATGTAGGCGTGGTCGTCGCCTTCCTCGAAGACGCGGTTTTCCTCTTCGAAATCGAAGAGCGCGCGCGAAGAAATGGCCACCACCAGCCGGCCGTTCAGCGATGCAACCATAAGCAGGGGATGGTACGTCCTGACATCCGCACGCAACATCTCTGGCAGAGACTACGGCTCACGCACCAAGCCGCTGTCCAGCCCCCGCCGGACCGGCCTGCGGGGACACATCCAAACGTGCACCAGGGAGCCTACGCCATGAAGACGCCATCCGACCTGCCGCCCCCGCATGCCGCACTGGCCGCGGGCCAGCCTTCCGGCTTTGCCGACACGCTGCCCGCCTGCTGGCGCAGCGAGGCCTTCGCCGAAGACCTGTACGACACCCTGACCCCGGTGCGCGAAGCCCCGGCAAGCCACCGCCGGCCGGCGCTGCTGCGTCGCGCCCTGGCGGCGGTGTTGCGGCGCTGACGCAAGCTTTCCTGGGCTGAGCTGACCTGGGCTCGGCCAGCCCGCCGGCCAAAGGCACGCACTGCGCGGGGCCGGCCGCCGGCCCGCCGACGGCACGGCAGAATCCGCCGCTTCCCTGACATCGCCGGGTGCCCCGGGCACCCCCGTGCCCGTGCTCGACATCCAAGAGCTGCGCTACCGCTGGCGCGGCGCCAGCGCCGACGCGCTCTTCATCCCCCAGCTGCAGCTGGCCGCGGGCAGAAGCCTGTTCCTGCACGGCCCCAGTGGCTGCGGCAAGAGCACGCTGCTGGGCCTGCTGGCGGGCGTGCTGGTGGCCAGCGCCGGCCGCGTCAGCCTGATGGGGCAGGACTGGGCCACGCTGGGCGGCGCCGCGCGCGACGCCCGCCGGGCGCGCCACGTGGGCGTGATCTTCCAGCAGTTCAACCTGCTGCCCTACCTCAGCGTGCTGGACAACGTGCTGCTGCCCTGCCGCTTCTCGGCCGCGCGCGCGGCCCGCTGCGCGCCCACGCCCTTGGCTGCGGCGCGGCAACTGCTGCAGCAGGTGTCGCTGCCCGAAGCCGCCTGGGCCCGCCCGGCGGCGATGCTCTCGGTGGGCCAGCAGCAGCGCGTGGCGGCGGCGCGGGCGCTGATCGGCCGGCCCGAGCTGGTGATCGCCGACGAGCCCACCTCGGCGCTGGACGCGGCGCTGCGCGACGACTTCATGGCCCTGCTGCTGGGTGAATGCCGGGCCAGCGGTGCGACGCTGGTGTTCGTCAGCCACGACGAGCGGCTGGCGGTGCAGTTCGACGAACAGCTCTCGCTGCCGCGGCTGAACGAAGCCGGGCGGGCTGCGGCATGAAGGCGCTGCTGGCCATCGCGGCGCGCAGCGCCTGGAACCGCCGCGGCACCCTGGCCCTGGTGGTGCTGTCGATCGCGCTGGCCACGGCGCTGCTGCTCAGCCTGGAGCGGCTGCGCACCGACATCCGCAGCAGCTTCGCGCTGGCCGTCAGCGGCACCGATCTCGTCGTCGGCGCGCGCACCGGGCCCGTGCAACTGATGCTGTACGCCGTGTTCCGCGTGGGCGGGGCGACGAACAACATCGACATGGACAGCGTGCGCGCGTTGGCCGCACACCGCGCGGTGGCCTGGACGGTGCCCATCAGCCTGGGCGATTCGCACCGCGGCTTCCCGGTGCTGGGCACCACCCCGGGCTATTTCCAGCACTTTGCCTACGGCGAGCGGCAGCCCCTGGTGCTGGCCCAGGGCCAGGCCTTCGACGGCACGCTGGATGGGCTGTACCAGGCCGTGATCGGCGCCGAGGTGGCCGAAGCCCTGGGCTACGGCCTGGGGCAGAAGATCGTGCTGGCCCATGGCCTGGCCGGGCTGGACGGCGCGCTGGCGGCCGAGCATGCCGACAAGCCCTTCACGGTGGTGGGCATCCTGGCGCGCACCGGCACGCCGGTGGACCGCACGGTGCACGTCAGCCTGCAGGCCATCGAGGCCATCCACCTGGACTGGGTGGGCGGCGCGCCGCTGCCCAAATCGGCCGGCATCGTCATCCGGCCGGAAGACGCGCGCAAGTTCGATCTCGAGCCCAAGCAGGTGACGGCCGTGCTGGTGGGGCTGAAGAGCCGCGCGGCGGTGTTCAACGTCCAGCGCTGGGTGGCCAACTACGAAGGCGAAGCCCTGCTGGCCGTGCTGCCGGGCGTGGCGCTGGACGAGCTCTGGGCCGTCGTCGGCCTGGGCGAAAAGGCGCTGCAGGCGATGAGCGCGCTGGTGGCCGCCGTCAGCCTGGCATCGCTGGTGGCGGTGGTGCTGGCCGGGCTGAACGAACGTCGGCGCGAGCTGGCCGTGCTGCGCGCCGTGGGCGCCGGCCCGCGCCACGTGCTGGCGCTGCTGGCAGCCGAAGGCGCCTGGGTCACCGGGCTGGGCGCGCTGCTGGGCGCGGCAGCGGCGGCGGTGGCCGTCTGGGCTGCCGGGCCCTGGGTGCAGCAGCAGTTCGGCATCAGCTTGCAGGCGGGCGCGCCGACCCTGGTGCAGTGGGGCCTGTTCGGGGCCGTGCTGGCCGCAGGTATGCTCGCCAGCCTGGTGCCGGGCTGGCGGGCCTATCGCCTGTCCCTGGCCGATGGCCTTTCTCCCCGTACCTGATCATGTCCAAGCGCCGTTCCCTGCTGGCCGCTGCGTCCTGCGCGGCTCTGCTCGCCCCTCTTGCCGCCCTGTTGCCCGGGCCTGCCTGGGCCCAGCCCAGCGGCGTGCCCTTGATGAACCCGCCGCTGGGCGCCGCCAGCGCCCCGGCGGCCAAGCCTGCCGCGCCGGTGGTCAACGGCTTCACGACGATGAACTGGGACGCGCTGGTGCCGGCCGACTGGGACCCGTTCAAGGAATTCCGCGGTACCGATCTCGCGGCCCTGAGCGACGGCGACCCGCGGGCGCAGCAGATGCTCAAGCAACTGCGCGAGGTCTGGGACAACGCACCCACCAACCCTGCCATGGTGGGGCGCAAGGTGCGCATCCCCGGCTTCGTCGTGCCGCTGGAAGACAGCAAGGACGGGCTGAAGGAATTCCTGCTCGTGCCCTACTTCGGCGCCTGCATCCACAGCCCGCCGCCGCCGGCCAACCAGATCATCCACGTGCTGCCCAGCACCCCGGCCAAGAATGTGCGCTCGATGGACGCGGTCTGGATCCACGGCGTGCTCAAGGTCGAGCGCACCGATTCCTACATGGGCGCGGCTGGCTACCGCATCGAAGCCCAGGAAGTGCTGCCTTACCAGGACCGCCGCCGCTGACGGCAGCGTCACGGGGCTGGGCTAGCATCCCGGCCCCATGTTGACCGGAACCCGCTTGATGGGCTTGCACGCCGTGCTGGCCATGCTGGCCTGGCTGGCCCTCGCCGCCCCAGCCCACGCCGAGCCCGGCAGTGCCATGCGCGCCGAGCGCCTGCTGCCTGGCGAGCGCATCCGGCTGGACGGCCGGCTCGACCACCCGGCCTGGCAGCGCGCGCCGGTCTACGACAGCTTCGTCGAAAAAGACCCGAAGCTGGGCGCCCCGCCACCCCAGGCCACGCGGGTACAGGTGCTGGTGGACGAAGAAGCGCTGTACGTGGGCGTCACCGCGCAGGACACGCAGCCCGAGCTGATCCGCGCACCGCTGGTGCGCTACGACCAGATCAACCGCACGCAGGACTTCGTCGTCGTCTACCTGGACCCGATCGGCAGCCGGCGCGCGGCGCAGTTCTTCCGCGTCAACGCCGCCGGCAGCCTGGCCGACGGCATGCACACCGCCGCCGACGACAACGAGGACTTCGCGCCCGATTTCGACTGGAACGCCGCCACCCAGCGCACCGCGCAGGGCTGGACGGCGGTGCTGCGGCTGCCGTTCGCGGCGTTGCGCTTTTCTGAAGACCCGGCCGCCACCTGGCGCGTGATGGTGGGGCGGCGGCTGCCGCGCGAGCAGTTCCATCTGGCGACGTCGGTGCTCATCCCGCGCGAGGCCGCCAGCTTCATCGACGCGATGCAGCCGCTGGTGGGCGTGCGTCTGCCCGACCAGCACCGCTTCCTGAGCCTGCGCCCCGGCCTCACGCTGCGCCATGACGATGCCGGCACGCGCACCGAAGCCAGCCTGGACCTGAAATGGCGCCCGCGCGCGGAACTGGTCGTCGACGCCACGCTGAACCCCGATTTCTCGCAGGTGGCGCTGGACGTGCCGCAGCTGCGCGGCAACCAGCGCTTCGCGCTTTTCCTGAGCGAGAAGCGGCCCTTCTTCTTCGAAAGCAGCGATCTGCTGCGCAGCCCCACCGAGGCCCTGTACACGCGCAGTCTCACGGCGCCGCGAGGCGGCCTGCGCGCCACCTGGCGCGATGCCGGGCTGGCCGGCACGGCGTTCGCCATCGACGACGAAGGTGGCGGCCTGGTGCTGCTGCCCGGCGCCTACGGCAACGGCGCGGCCGAGCAGCCGGCGTCGCGCGTGCTGGCCGGCCGCGTGCAGGCCGACCGCGGCAGCCTGCAGGGCGGCCTGCTGATGGCCGCGCGGCGCTACGCTGCCGGGCGCGGCGACAACACGGTGCTGGGCCCGGACCTGGCCTGGCAACTGGACCCGCAATGGCGCGTGCGTGCGCAGTGGCTGGCTTCGCGCACGACGGCGCTGGACGACGGCAGCGGCCAGCTGCGCCGGGGCCGCGCCGAAGACGGCCAGCGCCGCTATGCCCGGCTCTTCTACAACCGCGACCGCACCGAAGCCAACCTGGCGCTGGACGAGACCACTGCCGGCTTCCGCCACGACACCGGCTTCGTCACGCAAAGCGGCGTGCGCCGCGTCACCGGCTGGGTGGCCCAGGGCTGGAGCACACAGGGTACAAATGGCGTGCTGGGCTTGAACGAGTTCTGGGTGAACACCGAGGCCTGGGACGTGCGCGACCGGCAGACCGGCGCCCTGATCGAGCAGACCGTTCGCCCGGGCGTGTGGATGACGGGCGCCCGCAACCTGGAAGCCTGGCTGGAGTGGTACGGCCACGCCCGCCAGCGCCTGGGCCCGGGCCAGCCCGAGCTGGCCGAGCGCTACTGGCACGGCGGCTTCGTCTTCACCCCCGCGCCGTGGTGGAACTTCGCCGAGCTGGACTTCAAGATCGGCCAGCGCGCCGATGCCCGCGAAGGCCTGGTGCGCCGCGGCCGCGAGTTGAGCCTGTACGCCCAGTTGCGCCCGCTGCCCTTCCTGGAACTGGAGCCGCGCTGGAACATGGCGCGGCTGGACGGCGCCCAGCGGCCCGCCTACCGCGAGACAGCAGCGCAGGGCCTGGTGGTCTGGCACCTGGGCGCGCGCCAGTACCTGCGCGCGATCGTCCAGCGCAGCACGCTGCAGCGCGGTGATGTGCGCGAACCCGCCAGCCACACCACGTCGCTCACCTGGAGCTACCGCCACAGCCCCGGCACCGTGGTCTACCTGGGCATGACGCGGGCGCGTGAAGGCGGCGCCGCGGTCCGCGAGGCCTTCGTCAAGCTCCAGGTCGACGCCGACGACGTGCGCGCGCTGTTCTGAGCGCGGGCCGTGCGGCCCCTGGCTGGCGTGCAAGACGGGCTAGAGTCGGCCGCATGTCCAAAGACCCCGCTCCCGCGCGCAGCGCGGACCTGACCCGCACCACCTTCGCGGTGCTGTGCATGGGGCTGCTCATTGGCGGCACGCTGTGGATCCTGCGGCCTTTCCTGGGCCCCACGATCTGGGCGACGATGGTGGTGGTGGCCACCTGGCCGCTGATGCTGCGCCTGCAGCGCTGGGCTGGCGGCCGGCGCTGGGTGGCCGTGCTGGTGATGACGCTGGCGCTGCTGCTGCTGTTCGTGGTGCCGCTGGTGCTGGCCATCGGCACGATCTTCGTCAACGTCGAAGTCATCGGCGACTGGATCCGCACCGTCGCCGCCTGGCGGCCGGCCGAAGACCCGCCTGCGTGGCTGCGCAACCTGCCGCTCGTCGGCGCCTTGCTCGACACCCTGTGGGACCAGGCTGCGGCGCTGGGTTTGCGCGACGTGCTGCCCCGCATCACGCCCTATGCCGGCGACGTCACGAAATGGGTGCTGGCCGAAGTCGGCAGCGTCGGTACCCTGCTGGTGCAGTTTCTCGTCACCGTCTGCATCGCCGCCGTGATGTATGCCACCGGCGAGGAAGCTGCCGCTTTCGTGCGCCGCTTCGCGCGGCGCCTGGCCGGTGATCGCGGCGTCGAGGCGCTGACGCTGGCCGGTGACGCCATCCGCGGCGTGGCGCTGGGCGTGGGCGTGACGGCGGCGGCGCAATCGGCGCTGGGCTGGATCGGCCTGGCGCTGGCCGGCGTGCCCTTTGCCGGCCTGCTGACGGCGCTGATGTTCATGCTCTGCATCGCGCAGGTGGGCCCGCTGCCAGTGCTGCTGCCGGCCGCGGCCTGGGTGCTGTGGGGCGACGGCAGCGTGGGCTGGGGCGTGTTCCTGTTCGTCTGGGCGGTGTTCGTGGGCACGATCGACAACGTCATCCGCCCGGCGCTGATCCGCATGGGCGCCGACCTGTCGCTGCTGTTGATCTTCGCCGGTGTGATCGGCGGCCTGGTGGCCTTCGGGCTGGTCGGCCTGTTCGTCGGGCCCGTGGTGCTGGCCGTGGGCTTGCGGCTGCTGGAAGCCTGGATGGACGACGAGCCGCCGCCAGCGGACCCGCAGCCCCCGGCCCCGCCAGCGGCAGGCTAGAGCCAGCCCTGCGCGCGCAGATCGGCTTCGGCCTGCGCGGCGTTGCTGAAGGGCAGCGCATGCCAGCCGCAGGCGCGCGCTGCCTGCACGTTGGGCAGGTGGTCGTCCAGGAACACCAGGTTGCCCGGCGGCTGCCCGAAGCGCGCCGCGGCGAAGTCGAAGATCGCCGGATCGGGCTTGATCAGCCGCTCCCGGCCGGAGAAGACGCCACTGGCGAACAGCCCGATGAAGCCATGCGTGGCTTCCAGATGGTCGGCATAGGGGCAGGGCATGTTCGACAGGAAGTGCAGCCCGCGCCCGGCGGCGTGCAGCCGCTGCAGCAGAGCCACGCTGTCGGGGATGGGTTGCAGCTCGCCCGGCACGCCGTCCACCACGCGCTGCACGTCCTGCGGGCTGAGCCCGATACGGGTGGCGATGCGCTGCACCAGGTCGGGCACGCTGACCGTGCCGCGGTCGAAATCGGCCCAGTCGCCGGTGTAGCTCTGGAAGAACTGCGCGGCCAGTGCCTGGGCGCGCTCGGGGCTGCTGGCGACGTGCGGGATCTCGCGCTGCAGCAGCCGCGGGGGCTGCCACTGGAAGAGCACGCCACCGAAGTCGAAGACGATGTGTTTCATGCAGTCAGGCGGGGCTGGGGGGTGCGCCCGGGCGTCCCCCATGCAGGTGACGCGCGCCGGTCGCCCCCCTAGTGGGCAGGATGGGGTGGCGGTGGGGCCGATCCTAAAGTGCCCTGGCGCTGGTGGCCTGCCCTTGCAGCCAGGGGCAGCACGCCAGGCGTCCACGACCCGCGATCACGACCCCACCCTCACGACAACACAAGGTAGAGACATGGCCACCCGCACCCGCAAGCCCGTCACCGACACCCCCCACTCGCCCACCAGCAGCGAAGCCGCCGCCGTCGCCGGCAGCAGCACCCGGAAGGCCGTCATCGTCGCCGGCGCCACCGGGGCCGATGCGAAGGTGGCCAAGGTGGCTGCCAACGGCAGCGAAGCCGTCGCCGGCTTCAAGCTGCTGGCGGCGGAATCCGCGGCCGAAGCCGCTGCCGCCATCAAGGCCAAGGCGCCGGACACCTCGGGCCTGTCGGACATCGGGGTGGCCTCGTTTGGCGAGCCCGCGGCCACGATCGAGACCGTGCACGGCGTGGACAACCGCGTGCGCATCAGCCCTGCCAGCGCCTACCCCTGGCGCGCCATCGCGTCGCTGCTGATCACCGCGGCCGACAACTCCCAGTGGATCGGCACCGGCTGGTTCATCAGCCCGCGCACGCTCATCACCGCCGGGCACTGCGTGTGCATCAAGGGCAGCGGCGTGCCGGGGCGGGACGGCTGGGTGCGCCGCATCGTCGTGATGCCCGGGCGCGATGGGGCCAGCCTGCCCTACGGGTCGGTCACGGCAACGTCGTTCCGGTCCGTGGCAGGCTGGAGCACCAGCGGCAACCCGGAGTTCGACTACGGCGCCATCATCCTGCCCACCCCGCTGGGCAGCACCACCGGCACCTTCGGCTATGGCAACTATCCCGATCTGGACCTGATGACGGTGGTCGGCAACATTGCCGGCTACCCGGGCGACAAGCCCAGCGGCACGCTCTGGTACGACGCGCGGCGCGTGGCGGCCGTGTCGGCGCGCAAGGTGCACTACGACATCGACACCGCCGGCGGCCAGAGCGGTGCGCCGGTGTACCGCATCGTCAACGGCGCACGCATCGCGGTGGCCGTGCATGCCTACGGTGGCGCCACCACCAATTCGGGCACGCGCATCAACGCCGATGTGATGGCCAACCTGAACGCCTGGCGGGCCTGAGATGAGCCTGGTGCAAGGCCGCGTGATCGACGCGCAGGGCCAGCCGGCAGCCGGTGCCCGCGTCAGCTGGGCGGCCGGCCCGGTGGACCTGCCCGACATGGCGCTGATGACCGACGCCCAGGGCCACTTCAGCCTGGCCGCGCCGGTGCCCGGGCGCTACACCCTGCGCGCCGACACCGACGCCCAGGGCAGCGCCAGCGTGCAGCTGGACGTGGCCGGCCCGCGCCTGCAGGTGGAGCTGCGCCTGGGCTGACCCTGCTGCCGCGGCTCAGGGCGCCGCGGCCGGCGCCCGCAGCCGCGCCAGCAGCCCGGCCGTCGATGCATCCAGACCGGCGGTGTCGCCGCTGGCCAGCCGCGGCAGCAGCTGGTTGCACAGCGCCTTGCCCAGTTCCACGCCCCACTGGTCGAAGCTGTTGATGCCCCACAGCGCGCCGCTGGCGAAGACGCGGTGCTCGTACAGCGCCACCAGCGCGCCCAGGCTGTGCGGCGTCAGGGCATCGAGCAGCAGCGTGGTGCTCGGGCGGTTGCCGGGGAAGCTGCGGTGGCGGGCCAGCACCTGCGGGTCGATGCCGGGTGCGGCCGTGGGGGCCTTTTCGCCCAGGGCTTCGGCGGCGGTCTTGCCCAGCATCAGGGCCTGGCTCTGCGCCAGGCAGTTGGCCAGCAGCTTGGTGTGCAGGCCCGGGTGGTGGTGGCTGGGCGTCTTGACGGCGATGAATTCCACCGGTACCGCATCCGTGCCCTGATGCAGCATCTGGAAGTAGGCATGCTGGCCGTTGGTGCCGGGCTCGCCCCACACCACGGGGCTGGTGGCAAAGGGCAGGGCGTTGCCAGCCACGTCCACGCGCTTGCCGTTGCTTTCCATTTCCAGCTGCTGCAGGTAGGCCGGCAGCCGCGCCAGGCCCTGGTGGTAGGGCGCCACGCTGCGGCTGCTGGTGCCGTGGAAGTTGCGATACCAGACGTCCAGCAACCCCAGCAGCACCGGCAGGTTCTGCGCCAGCGGGGTGTGCGCGAAGTGTTCATCCATGGCGTGCGCGCCGGCCAGCAGGGCACGGAAGTTCTGCGCGCCGATGGCGATGGCAATGGGCAGGCCGATGGCGCTCCACAGCGAATAGCGGCCGCCCACCCAGTCCCAGAAGCCGAAGGTGGTGTGGATGCCGAACTGCGCCGCCGCGGCCACGTTGGTGGTGGTGGCCGCGAAGTGGCGCGCGATGTCGGTGCCGCCGCGCTGCGTGAACCAGTCGCGCGCCACGGCC
>JAIXZR010000013.1 GCA_027489455.1 Rubrivivax sp.
ATCGACCAGGCGCCCGAAGAGCAGTTCGTCGGCCAGCGCGCGGCGGATGGTGTCCTGGATCAGGCGCTGCATCGGTCGCGCGCCCATCAGCGGATCGAAGCCCTTCTTGCCCAGCAGCTTGCGCAGCGCGTCGGTGAAGGTGACTTCGACTTTCTTCTCCGTCAGCTGGCTTTCCAGTTGCAGCAGGAACTTGTCGACCACGCGCAGGATGATCTCTTCGTCCAGCGGGCGGAAGCTGACGATGGCGTCCAGCCGGTTGCGGAACTCGGGCGTGAACAGGCGCTTGATGTCGCCCATCTCGTCGCCCTGCTGGCGGCTGTTGGTGAAGCCGATGGTCGACTTGTTCATCGTCTCGGCACCGGCATTGGTGGTCATGACGATGATGACGCTGCGGAAATCGGCCTTGCGCCCGTTGTTGTCCGTCAGCGTGCCGTGGTCCATCACCTGCAGCAGCACGTTGAACACATCAGGGTGGGCTTTTTCGATCTCGTCCAGCAGCAGCACGGCGTGCGGCTTCTTGGTGATCGCTTCCGTCAGCAGGCCGCCCTGGTCGAAGCCCACGTAGCCCGGGGGCGCGCCGATCAGGCGGCTCACGGCATGGCGTTCCATGTATTCGGACATGTCGAAGCGGATCAGTTCGATGCCCAGCACATACGCCAGCTGCTTGGCCACTTCCGTCTTGCCCACGCCCGTGGGGCCGCTGAACAGGAAGCTGCCGATCGGCTTGTCGGGCTTGCCCAGGCCGCTGCGGGCCATCTTGATGGCAGCGGCCAGCGCGTCGATGGCCGGGTCCTGCCCGAACACCACGCTCTTCAGGTCGCGGTCCAGGGTCTTGAGCTTGCCGCGGTCGTCGTTGCTGACGCTCTGCGGCGGGATGCGCGCGATCTTGGCGACGATCTCTTCGACTTCACTGCGGTTGATCGTCTTCTTGCGCTTGCTGGCCGGCAGGATGCGCTGTGCCGCGCCTGCTTCGTCGATGACGTCGATCGCCTTGTCGGGCAGATGGCGGTCGTTGATGTACTTGGCCGACAGCTCCGCCGCGGCCTGCAGCGCGCCCACGGCGTACTTCACGCTGTGGTGCTCTTCGAAGCGAGTCTTCAGGCCCTTCAGGATCTCGACCGTCTGCTCCACCGAAGGCTCGACCACGTCCACCTTCTGGAAGCGCCGCGACAGCGCCGCGTCCTTCTCGAAGATGCCGCGGTATTCGGTGAAGGTGGTGGCACCGATGCACTTCATCTGGCCCGACGACAGCGCCGGCTTGAGCAGGTTCGATGCATCGAGCGTGCCGCCGCTGGCCGCGCCTGCGCCAATGAGGGTGTGGATCTCGTCGATGAACAGGATCGCGCCCGGCTGGTCCTTCAACTGCTTGAGCACACCCTTCAGGCGCTGCTCGAAATCGCCGCGGTACTTGGTGCCTGCCAGCAGGGCACCCATGTCCAGGCTGTAGACGGTGGCTTCAGCCAGCACTTCGGGGACATCTTTTTCAGTGATGCGCCAGGCCAGGCCTTCGGCGATTGCCGTCTTGCCCACGCCAGCTTCACCCACCAGCAGCGGGTTGTTCTTGCGGCGGCGGCACAGCACCTGGATCACGCGCTCGACTTCGTGTTCGCGGCCGATCAGCGGGTCGATCTTGCCCTGAAGCGCCAGAGCGTTCAGGTTCTGCGTGAACTGGTCCAACGGCGATTTGCCGTCACCGGCGGCGCCGTCTTCCTTTTCGCCTTCGCTGCTGTTGCCGCTCGATTCGTTGCCCTTGGCGGGCTCGGGCGGATCGCTCTTCTTGATGCCGTGGGCGATGAAGTTGACGACGTCCAGCCGCGTCACGCCCTGCTGGTGCAGGTAGTAGACGGCGTGGCTGTCCTTTTCGCCGAAGATCGCCACCAGCACGTTGGCGCCGGTCACTTCCTTCTTGCCGTTGCCCGTGCTCTGCACATGCATGATGGCGCGCTGGATGACGCGCTGGAAGCCCAACGTGGGCTGCGTGTCGACTTCATCACTGCCGCCCACCGTGGGCGTGTTTTCCTTGATGAAGGTCGACAAGCTCTTGCGCAGGTCTTCGATGTTGGCCGCGCAGGCCCGCAGCACTTCTGCAGCGCTGGGGTTGTCCAGCAGGGCCATCAGCAAATGTTCGACGGTGATGAATTCGTGGCGTTGCTGGCGCGCCTCGACGAACGCCATGTGCAGGCTGACTTCAAGCTCTTGCGCAATCATGCGGCCTCCATAATGCATTGCAGGGGATGGCCGTCGCGACGCGCGGCGGTCAGGACCAGTTCGACTTTCGTCGCAGCGACGTCTTTCGGGTAGACGCCGCACACACCGCGGCCTTCGTGGTGGATCTTCAGCATGATGTGCGTGGCGGTGTCGATGTCGCGCTGGAAGTATTGCTGAAGCACCATGACGACGAATTCCATGGGCGTGTAATCGTCGTTCAAAAGCACCACTTGATACAGCGACGGGGGCTTGGTGCGCGCGACCTTGCGCTCGGCCACCACGGCGCCACTGCCGCCTTCGCGAGGCGGCTGAACCGTGGTCGGCGGGGCTGGGGAATCGGGTGGGCCCGGGGGACCCGGGGGCTGTTCATCAGGCATGAGCCATTCTATCGAGATGACATCGCCACGCGCAGATGCGGCTATCGCCGGCGACGCTGTTGTGACACCGTCTTCGATCCTGGGAAGTGTCAACTTGGCTTTACAACAAGTCTGCTCATAAACTGTATATTTGACTTGACACTTTTCCTGGTCGAGGTCGAGAATCCCTCACGAGCATGACGTTCGGAGGTACGCGATGGCTGTCGGAATAGTGAAGTGGTTCAACGATGCCAAGGGCTTTGGCTTCATCGAACCAGAAGGGGGCGGCGCCGATGTCTTTGCGCATTTCTCCGCCGTTCAGATGGAAGGTTTCCGCACCCTGAAACAGGGCGGGCGCGTGGAGTACGAGCTGACCCAGGGGCCGAAAGGCGATCTGGCGCAGAACATCCGCCCGCTGGATGGCGCGACACACGAGGCCGCCGAGTCCCACAGCAGCCTGACGGCTGGCTGAGACGGCTGGCTGATCGCGCAAGGGCCCGCTTCGCGGCAGGCGTTGACCCCCGCGGTAGCCCTTCGTAGCATCCGCCAGCCTTGAAACAGGCTGGCACTCGTGCGGCAGATCCGTCGCCCTGGGCCGCTCAACGACCCGGAGGAGACAGCCCATGCTCAGCATCAAGAACCACCTGCTCGAAGGTGACCTCGTCACGCAGCGCAGCACCCCCAACAAGGGCGGCAAGCTCGTCGCGGAATACCTGGTCTACCACTACACCGCCGGTAGCTCAGCCCGTAGCTCGGCCGACTGGCTGTGCAACCCGGCAGCCAAGGCATCGGCGCATCTGGTGCTGGGCCGCGAGGGCGAGATCATTCAGCTAGCGCCGTTCAATGTCGTCACCTGGCATGCCGGCATCAGCCACTGGGCAGGCCTGACGGGGATGAACAACTACTCGATCGGCATCGAGATGGACAACGCCGGCATCCTGAAAAGTGCGGGCGACGCCTACACGTCCAGCTTCGGCAAGGTCTACCCTCGCAGCGATGTCGTGCTGGCCAAGCACAAGCACGACAGCGTCGAACGGGCCTGGCACGCCTACACCGCGGCGCAAATCGAAAGGGCCTTCGAACTGGCTGAACTGCTGTTCAGCCACTATCCGCTGAAGGAAGTGCTGGGGCACGAGGACATCGCCCGCGGGCGCAAGAGCGACCCGGGCCCCGCGTTCCCGCTGGGGTCGGTGGCGTCGCGCGTGGCCGGCCGGCTGGAAGACGACTTCCCGCGCTATGTCGTCATCAGCACCAGCCTGAACATTCGCAGCGCACCCGATGCCGCTGCCGCCATGGTGGCCCCGGCCCTGAAGAAAGGCACCGAAGTGGCCTTGCTGGAAGCCGGCGAACGCTGGAGCCGCGTGGAAGTGGTGGGCAAGGGCGACACCGAAGGCTGGGT
Organism: Rubrivivax sp.; assembly: GCA_027489455.1. Lineage (GTDB taxonomy): Bacteria > Pseudomonadota > Gammaproteobacteria > Burkholderiales > Burkholderiaceae_C > Rubrivivax. The sequence continues at coordinate 3,964 of JAIXZR010000013.1, forward strand.
CTTCAATGCCTACCTGCAGGCCGTGCCCGCTGCCGCGCCCGCCAAGCCCAAGGCCAAGGCGAAGGGCGGCTGAACGAGGCTGCGGGTGCCTGCACCTCAGCCGCCTGCCAGCGCATGGCGGACCAGCAGCGCCGCCAATACGAACATGGTGGCGCCGATCAAGCCGTCCAGCACCTGCCAGGCGCGGGGCTGCGCAAACCAGGGCGCCAGCCAGCGTGCCCCATAGCCCAGGGAAGCAAACCACAGCAGGCTGGCGCTGGCGGCCCCGGCGATGAAGGCGCCGCGCAGTGCTGCCGGCTGCTGGGCACCGATACCGCCCACCAGCAACACGGTGTCCAGGTAGACATGCGGGTTCAGCAGCGTGAACGCCGCCGCCTGCGCCAAAGCCGCTGCGCGTGACAGCCCCAGGCCTGTGCCCGTGGCCTGCAGCTGGCGCGCCGGCGGCGTGCGCCGAAGCGCTTGCCAGCGCTAGACCGCCAGCAGCGCGGCGCCGGCCCAGGCCAGGGCGCGCGCCAG
>JAIXZR010000176.1 GCA_027489455.1 Rubrivivax sp.
CAGCAGGCCGCCGAACGCACGCTGCAGGCCTTCGTGGCGCAGCGCGCGGCCGACTACAAGGTGCCGAAAAAGATCCTGTTCATGGACGAGATCCCCAAGGGCGCCACCGGCAAGCTGCAGCGCATCGGCCTGGCGGCCAAGCTGGGTCTGGCCTGACCGGCGCTGGCACGCCGATGGCCGACCGGCCCGCGGGGCCCGCGCAGCCCCGCAACCCGCTGCACGGGGTGACGCTGGAAGCCATGGTCACTGCCCTGGCCGCCCACTACGGCTGGCCTGGCCTGGCCGAACGGCTGCCGCTGCGCTGCTTCAGCAGCCAGCCCAGCGTGGCTTCCAGCCTGAAGCTGCTGCGCAAGACGCCCTGGGCGCGCGAGAAGCTGGAAAGCCTGTACCTCTTCATGCTGCGTGAACAGCGCCGGGCTGCGCCACCCCGGTGAAGCCGCCTGCCGCGCCGCCGCTGCCCAGCAGCGAGCCGTAGCGCAAGCCCACCCAGGCGTGCTCGCGCTGTTGGCGGTGGCCTGGACGCGACCGGCGCGGGCGCACCTGAAGTCTTGTTAAGTAAATGCTTAAGGCTTACGCGGGTAACTTCCGATTCAGCATAAGGGGGCGGGCTGACTAGAGTCAGGGATCGATTTGTCTTGGACAAGGAGCCCTGAATGAAGCCTCTCGCCCGCTGTATCGCTGCCGCCGCATCTGCCTGCCTGGGCCTGCTGGCCGTCCCGGCCCTGGCCTGGGAACCCACCAAGCCCATCGAGTTCGTCGTTCCTGCCGGCACGGGCGGCGGCGCCGACCAGATGGCGCGCTTCATCCAGGGCGTGGTGGCCAAGAACAACCTGACCAAGCAGCCCATCATCGTCGTCAACAAGTCCGGCGGGGCCGGCGCCGAGGGCTTCCTCGATGTGAAGGGCGACAAGGGCAACGGGCACAAGATCGTCATCACGCTGTCCAACCTGTTCACCACCCCGCTGGCCACCGGCGTGCCCTTCAACTGGCGCGACCTGACGCCGGTGCAGATGCTGGCGCTCGACCAGTTCGTGCTGTGGGTCAACGCCGATTCGCCCATCAAGGACGCGAAGGGCTACCTGACGGCGGTCAAGGCCGGTGCCGACAAGAGCATGAAGATGGGCGGCACGGGCAGCAAGCAGGAAGACCAGATCATCACCGTGATGATCGAAAAGGCCGCAGGCAAGAAGATCACCTATGTGCCCTACAAGGGCGGCGGTGACGTCGCGGTGCAGCTGGTGGGCGGGCACGTGCAGAGCACGGTGAACAACCCGATCGAGGCGGAATCGCACTGGCGGGGCGGCAAGCTGCGCCCGCTGTGCGTGTTCGACAAGGCACCCATGCCCTACAAGACCAAGCTGACGGCCACACAGGCCTGGGCCGACATCCCCACCTGCGCATCGGCAGGCCTGCCGGTGGACTACGTCATGTTGCGCGGCATCTTCATGCCGCCGGGCGTGACGCCGGAACAGGTCAAGTTCTACAACAACCTGTTCGACAGGGTGCGCGCGCTTCCCGAGTGGAAGGAATTCATGGACAAGGGCGCCTTCAACCAGACCTCGATGTCAGGCCCGACGTTCTTCGAGTGGCTGGGCAAGAACGAGCAGATGCATCGTGTGCTGATGCGTGAAGCCGGTTTCCTGGCGCAGTGAGCAACCCCGCCCCCGGGGCGAGCACGATGACGAGGACCACACCATGACCGAGCCACGCCATGAAGGCGATGAAGTGCCCACCGTCGCCAACCGCGGCCCCGAACTGGTAGTGGCCCTGCTGCTGATGGCCGTGGGGGTGGCGGTCATCACGGAAAGCATGCGTCTGGGCACCGGCTGGGGCGACGATGGTCCGCGTTCGGGCTACTTCCCGTTCTACATCGGTTGCGCGCTGCTGATCAGCAGCGGCGTGATCTGCATCGGGCAACTGCTGCGCTGGAGCAAGGACACCGAGGTCTTCGCCGAGCGCGGGCAGATCAAGCTGGTGATTTCGGTGCTGGTGCCCATGGTCATCTATGTGGGCGGCATCTTCCTGCTGGGCATCTACATCGCTTCGGCGCTGATGATCGGCTTCTTCATGATCCGCCACGGCAAGTACAAGCTGGCACCCACTGCCGCCGTGGCCGTCGGCGTACCGTTGTTCTTCCTTCTCGTCTTCGAGAAGTGGTTCCTGGTGCCTTTGCCCAAGGGCCCGATCGAACGCTTGTTGGGCATGTAGCCGCAACAACCCTGCCCGCAGACTGGAAGGCTCCGCCCGATGGAAGAACTTGCCAACCTAGGCCACGGCTTTGCCGTGGCCGCCACGTTGCCGAACCTGGGGTTCATGCTCGTGGGCATCACCCTGGGGGTGCTCATCGGCGTGCTGCCTGGCCTGGGGGGCGCCAACGGCATCGCCATCCTGCTGCCGCTGACCTTCAGCATGAATCCCACCTCGGCGATCATCATGCTCAGCTGCATCTATTGGGGCGCGCTGTTCGGCGGGGCGATCACGTCCATCCTCTTCAACATCCCGGGTGAGCCCTGGAGCGTGGCCACCACCTTCGATGGCTACCCGATGGCGCAGCAGGGCAAGGCGGCGCAGGCCTTGACGGCGGCTTTCACTTCCTCGTTCATCGGCGCTTTCTTCGCTGTCGCGCTGATCACCTTCCTGGCGCCATTGCTGGCCAAGTTCGCGCTGAAGTTCGGGCCGGCAGAGTTCTTTGCAGTGCAGTTGCTCACCTTCTGCAGTTTCGTGGGCATGAGCAAGGAACCCGCCGCCAAGACCATCGCCGCCATGATGCTGGGCTTCGCGCTGGCGGCCGTGGGCATGGACAGCGTCACCGGGCAGCTGCGCATGACCTACGGCGTGCCTGAGTTGCTCAAGGGCTTCGACTTCCTCATCGCCGTCATCGGCCTGTTCGGCATCGGCGAGATCCTGCTGACTATGGAGGAAGGGCTGGCCTTCAAGGGCAAGAGCGCCAAGATCAGCTTTGCCGTCGTGCGCAAGACCTGGGGAGAGATGTTCCGCTACTGGAAGACCTTCCTGCGGTCCACCGCCATCGGCTGCTGGATGGGCATCACGCCCGGCGGCGCCACGCCGGCCAGCTTCATGAGCTACGGCATGGCGCGCCGCGTGTCCAAGGACCAGAAGTCCTTCGGCAACGGCAACATCGAAGGCGTGATCGCGCCGGAGACGGCCGCGCACGCCGCCGGCACCAGCGCGCTGCTGCCCATGCTGACCCTGGGCATCCCTGGTTCGCCGACGGCGGCGGTGCTGCTGGGCGGCCTGCTGATCTGGGGCCTGCAGCCCGGCCCCATGCTCTTCATCGAGCAGAAGGACTTCGTCTGGGGCCTGATCGCCAGCATGTACCTGGGCAACATCGTCGGCCTGATCGTCGTGCTGACGACCGTGCCCTGGTGGGCTGCCATCCTGCGCATCCCGTTTGCCGTCATCGCGCCGGTGATCATCGTCATCTGCGCCATCGGCGCCTACACCGTGAACAGCTCGATGTTCGACGTCGTGATGATGATGTTCTTCGGCGTGCTGGGCTACCTGTTCAAGAAGCTCAAGTACCCGCTGGCGCCGCTGGTGCTGGCGCTCGTGCTGGGCAAGATGGCCGAAGCCAGCTTCCGCCAGGCCATGCTGCTGAGCGAAGGCAGCCTCTCGATCTTCTGGAGCAACCCGCTGGTGGGGACGATCTTTGCACTGGCCATCGGCCTGCTGCTCTGGCCGCTGTGGGGCGCGGTGCAGAACCTGACGCGCAAGCGGGGAGTGAAGGCGGCATGAAGATCTGCATCGTCGGGGCCGGCGCCATCGGCGGCTATCTGGGGGCCCGGCTGGCGCTGGCCGGCGAAGAGGTGAGCTTCATCGCCCGCAACAAGAACCTGGAGGCGATCAACGCCCAGGGTTTCAGGCTGATCGGTGAAGACGGCAGCGAGCAGGTCGCCACTGGCGTGCGCGCCTACCAGCGCTACGCCGAAGCCGGCCCGCAGGACGCGGTGCTGCTGACCGTCAAGGCGCATCAGGTGAAAGACCTGCTGCCCGATCTGCGCGCGCTGTTCGGCCCGCAGACGATGGTGGTGACGATGATCAACGGCGTGCCCTGGTGGTACTTCCACCAGCTGCCGGGCGACTACACCGGCCGCGGGCTGGAAAGCGTGGACCCGGGCGGTGTGCTGGCGGCCAACATCGAAGCCGATCGCGTGATCGGCAGCGTCGTCTACCCGGCCGCCGAACTGCTGGCGCCAGGGGTGGTGAAGGTCATCGAGGGCAACCGCTTCACGCTCGGCGAACCCAGCGGCGAACGCACGCCCCGCATCGAGGCGCTGTCGCAGGCCCTGATGAAGGCCGGTTTCAAGGCCCCGGTGAGCAAGGACATCCGCAGCGAGATCTGGGTCAAGCTCTGGGGCAATCTCAGCTTCAACCCCATCAGCGCGCTGACGCACGCCACGCTGGAAGACATCTGCCGCTTCCCCGACAGCCGGGCACTGGCAGCGGCGATGATGGCCGAGGCCCAGACCGTGGCCGAAAAACTGGGCGTGCGGTTCAAGATCAGCCTGGACCAGCGCATTGCTGGCGCCGAAGGCGTGGGCGCGCACAAGACCAGCATGCTGCAGGATGTCGAAGCCGGCCGCGCGCTGGAGCTCGACGCCCTGGTGGGCGCCGTCGTGGAGCTGGGCCGCATCACCGGCACGCCCACGCCCACGATCCAGGCGATCTACGCTGCCACCAAGCTGCTGGGCCACACCCTGGCGCAGCAGCGCGGCCACCTGACGGTGCAGCCGCTGGGCTGACGGCCGGCAGCGGCGCCGCCGCGAGGGCGCGTCCCGCCCCGCCTTCCTGGGCCGCCTTCGGGCGGCCTTTTGCTTTGCCAGCCCGCCGGCCGACGGCCCGGTCGCCTGTGGCGTGGCGGCCCGCACGCTGGGGCCCTGGCCTGACCCGCATTGACGCCCCGGCAGGAAGTGTCTATTCTTCGTGACACTTTTGGATGTCGTATGTCAGTGACATCCACCTGCCGCCCTCGGGCAGCGCGAACTGAGGTCATCCCATGGAAACCCTGGCAAGAATCGAAGAGGCGCTGGCTGCGGCCATCGCCGCGACAGACGTGCCGGGCGCCCCGCCCCAGCTGGCGGCAGCCATGCGGCACGCCGTGTTCCCTGGCGGGGCGCGCATCCGCCCGATGCTGTGCCTGTCCGTGGCGCGGGCCTGCGGCGACGATGACCCGGCGCTGGCCAACGCGGCGGCGGTGGCCATCGAGCTGCTGCACTGCGCCTCGCTCGTGCACGACGACCTGCCTTGTTTCGACGACGCGCCGATGCGCCGCGGCCAGCCCTCGGTGCACAGCGCCTTTGGCGAGCGCCTGGCGGTGCTGGCCGGCGACGGCCTGATCGTGCTGGGCTTCCAGGTGCTGGGCATGGCCGGCGGGCGCAACCCGGCCCGCGTGTCGCGGCTGCTGGCCACCATCAGCCGTGGCGTGGGCATGCCCTTCGGCATCACGGCCGGGCAGGCCTGGGAATGCGAGCCGCGCGTCGCCCTGGGCGACTACCAGCGTGCCAAGACTGGCGCCCTGTTTGCCGCCGCCACCTGTGCCGGCGCCGAAGCCGCGGGCACCGACGGCGGCACCTGGCGCGCCCTGGGCGAATGGCTGGGCGAGGCCTACCAGGTGGCCGATGACGTGCGCGACGTGATGGCCGATCCCGCCGTGCTGGGCAAGCCCGTCGGCCGCGATGTGGCGCTGGGCCGGCCCAGTTCGGCCACCGAGCACGGTCTGTCGGGCGCCATCCAGCACTTCGATCGCCTGGTGGCTTGCGCGGTCGAGGCCATCCCGCCCTGCCGCGGGTCGGTCCAGCTGCGGCAGCTGGTGCGCATGGAATCCGAACGCCTGGTCCCCAAGAGCTGGTGCGACAAGGTGCAGGGCCTGCAACGGCCCTTGCTGGCGGCTGCCGGCGCGACGCCCCCGCGCGCGCCACGCAAGCCCCGGCTGCCGCAGCGCGGCACCGCCATCACGCCCACCCTGCCTTGAGGGCCCGCGCCATGGAACAAGCGCAGCCCAGCCCCGGGCCCGCGGCGCCGGGCGCCGCCATGGCCGATATCCCCGCTGAGCCCGCCCGCGCCGGCAGCTGGCGCGAACGTTTTCGCGACTGGCGCCACCGCACCGTGGCCCGCCCTGGCTTCCAGCGCTGGGCGGCGGCTTTTCCGCTCACGCGCCCGGTGGCGCGCCGCGAGGCGCGGGCGCTGTTCGATCTGGTAGCCGGCTTCGTCTACACCCAGGTGCTGCTGGCCTGCGTGCGGCTGGACATCTTCAACCTGCTGGCCGCCGGCCCGCTGACCGACCAGCAACTGGTCGACCGCCTGGGCCTGGGCCCCGAAGGCGCAGACCGCCTGGTGGCCGCGGCCGTGGCGCTGGAACTGCTGGAACGCCGCAGCGGCGGCCGGGTGGCCCTGGGCCGCCTGGGCGCGCCGATGGTGGGCAACCGGGCGATCGCCTCGATGGTGGAACACCACGCCACGCTGTACGCCGACCTGACCGACCCCGTGGCCCTGCTGCGGCGCGAAGGCCGCCCCGCGATGGCCGGCTACTGGCCCTACGAGGCCGCGGCATCCTCTGCCACCGAATCGCCGGCGGCGCTGTCGGCCGAGCGCGTGGCCGAGTATTCGGCGCTGATGTCGGCGTCGCAGCCGCTGGTGACACGCGAAGTGGTCGATGCCTACCGCTTCGACCGCCACCACACCCTGCTGGACGTGGGTGCCGGCGAAGGCAGCTTCATCACCGCGGTGGCCGCGCAGGCGCCCCGGCTGAAGCTGATGCTGTTCGATCTCCCGGCCGTGGCCGAGCGCGCCCGGGTGCGCCTGGCCGCCCATGGGCTGGCGCAGCGCGCCAGCACGCATGGTGGTGATTTCTTCAATGACGAGCTGCCCCGCGGGGCCGACGTCATCAGCCTGGTGCGCGTGGCCTTCGATCACCCCGACGAACGCGTGCTGCGCCTGCTGCAGCGCGTGCGCCGGGCGCTGCCGGACGACGGCACCCTGCTGCTGGCCGAGCCGCTGGCGGGTGTGCCGGGCGTCGAGGCGATGGGCGACGCTTACTTCGGCTTCTACCTGCTGGCGATGGGCCGGGGGCGGCCGCGGTCGGCGGCCCAACTCTCGGCGCTGATGGAGCAGGCCGGCTTCGAGCCGGCGCGCGTGGTGCCCACGCGCATGCCGCTGCAGACCGGCCTGCTGGTGGCCCGCTGCCGCCGCAGGTAAACCCGAACAAAACAAAAGTGTCTATTTCTATTGACACTTGTGTACGTCACTCTAAACTGACGTCATCAATTCGCTCCCTCATGTCCCCAGTCCAGAACTCTCAGCCCCCCAAGACTCTGTCGTGCCGCCAGGCGCCAGAGGCCGCAGTTCGCGGGAGGACCGCATGAAGACCATGGCCATCGTGCTCGAAGAACCCGAGCACATCGCGTTCAGCCGTCTGGATCTCACGCCGCCCGGCGCAGATGACCTGGTGGTGGACATCGAATTCAGCGGCATCAGCACCGGCACCGAAAAGCTGCTGTGGAACGGCCGCATGCCCAAGTTCCCGGGCATGGGCTACCCGCTGGTGCCGGGCTATGAATCCGTCGGGCGGGTCGTCGAAGCCGGGCCGCAGGCACGCCACGCCGTCGGCGAGCGCGTCTTCGTGCCGGGTGCCCGCTGCTACGGCGAAGTGCGCGGCCTGTTCGGCGGCGCCGCATCGAAGATCGTGGTGGCCGATACGCGTGTCGTGCCGGTGTCCGAAGAACTCGGCCAGGAAGCCGTGCTGCTGGCGCTGGCCGCCACCGCGTACCACGCGGTGGCCGTCGGCGGCAAGCGCGACCAGATCGTGCCGCGGGATCTGATCGTCGGCCACGGCGTGCTGGGCCGCCTGCTGGCGCGCATGACGGTGGTGGCCGGTTTCGCTCCGCCCACGGTCTGGGAGACCAACCCACGCCGTGCGCTGGGCGGCGAAGGCTATCCGGTGATGCCGCCCGACGAGGACCCGCGCCGCGACTACCGCGCCATCTACGACGTCAGTGGCGACGCGCAGATCCTGGACCGCCTGGTGCAGCGCCTGGCCCCGGGCGGCGAGATCGTGCTGGCCGGCTTCTACACCGACCCGCTGACCTTCATGTTCGCGCCGGCCTTCATGCGCGAAGCCAGCTTCCGCTGCGCTTCCGAATGGCAGCGCCCCGATCTGCTGGCGGTGAAGGAGCTGACCGAGACCGGCCGCCTGTCGCTGGACGGCCTGATCACGCACCACGCCGACCCCTTGCACGCCGACAGTGCCTACCGCACTGCCTTCGGTGATTCCGACTGTCTGAAGATGGTCCTCGACTGGAGAAGTTGCCAATGAATGCGCCCACCAAGACCGTGATGTTCATGCGGGACGAGCGCCTGAAGGCCGAAGCCGCGATCGAACCCGATCCCGTTTCGACATCGCCAGCTGCGAAGACCACGCAGATCATCGCCATCTACGGCAAGGGCGGCATCGGCAAGAGCTTCACGCTGGCCAACCTCAGCTACATGATGGCCCAGCAGGGCAAGAAGGTGCTGCTGATCGGCTGTGACCCGAAGAGCGACACCACCAGCCTGCTCTTCGGTGGCAAGGCCTGCCCCACCATCATCGAAACCAGCAGCAAGAAGAAGCTGGCCGGTGAAGCGGTGGCCATCGGCGACGTCTGCTTCAAGCGCGATGGCGTCTACGCCATGGAACTAGGCGGCCCTGAAGTCGGCCGCGGCTGCGGCGGGCGCGGGATCATCCACGGCTTCGAAACGCTGGAAAAGCTGGGCTTCCACGACTGGGGCTTCGACTACGTGCTGCTCGACTTCCTGGGCGACGTGGTCTGCGGCGGCTTTGGCCTGCCGATTGCGCGCGACATGTGCCAGAAGGTCATCGTCGTGGCCAGCAACGACCTGCAGAGCCTGTACGTCGCCAACAACGTCTGCA
>JAIXZR010000293.1 GCA_027489455.1 Rubrivivax sp.
AGCAATGAAGGCTTAGGGCGCTGGCCCTTCTCCCAAAATCTCAACGCGCTGCTTCACCGCGGCCGCCGTTGACACGGCCGACCCCAACGCCTCGCCCAGCGCGTTCTCACACAGCCTCGACCCTGAGCCGACATCCGCGACTCCGAACTCGGTGCCTCGAAGCAGCCGGTTAAATCCATGCGCCGGCGAACTGAAGATCATTGGGGATTTTCTCGCGTAGCCGCAGCCACGCCGGCGGACCGCTGTGCTGCTGCAATGCCGTCGCGAAGTTTCTTTAGCTGCCCCGCAGAGGGGCCCGCTCGCTGGTTCAGAACGACTCCCAATCGTCGGTGCCAGTTTTGGCTGCGGCGCTCGGCGCTGCAGCTGACGCCTGTGCAACAGCGGGCACCGTCTTGAACGTCGGACGGACGACGTTCTTGGCGCGTTCCGGGCTGCGTCGCTCGATGGGTGAGGTGTTGGCCGCCAGGACCAGGGGCCCTGCCTGAACTGCACTCGGTGTGCCCTCATGGGTCAGCTTGAACACCGCCACTGCCTGCACCAACTGTTGCGCCTGACCCTTGAGGCTCTCGGCCGCAGCGGCACTTTCTTCCACCAACGCGGCGTTCTGCTGCGTGGCCTGGTCCATCTGCGTCACGGCCTGACCAACCTGCTGCACGCCCGAGCTTTGCTCGGCGCTGGCCGAGGTGATCTCGGCCACGATGTCGCTCACCCGCTGGATGGAGCTGACGATCTCGCCCATCGTCTTGCCGGCCTGGTCGACCAGCACGGTTCCATTCTCAACTTGCTCGACACTGCGGCCGATCAGGGCCTTGATCTCCTTGGCCGCCTCGGCGCTGCGCTGAGCAAGGCTGCGCACTTCGCTGGCTACCACCGCGAAGCCCCGGCCCTGCTCGCCAGCGCGTGCCGCTTCAACGGCAGCATTCAGCGCCAGGATGTTGGTCTGGAACGCGATGCCATCGATGACGCTGATGATGTCGCTGATCTTGCGGCTGCTGTCGTTGATGCCCTGCATGGTCGCGACAACCTTGCCGACCACTTCTCCGCCCTGGGCGGCCACTGCAGAGGCACCCTGTGCGAGCTGGTTCGCCTGCTTGGCACTGTCGGCGTTGTTGCGCACCGTGGTGCCCAGCTCTTCCATCGTCGCCGCAGTTTGTTGCAGGGCACTGGCCTGCTGCTCGGTGCGGCCTGACAGGTCTTGGTTGCCCTGTGCGATCTGCGCGCTGGCCGTGGCCACGCTCTCGGAGTTCTCACGAACATTCAAGACCACTTTCGCCAGACTTGTTTGCATGCGGTCCAGCGCCATCAGCATCTGGCCCACTTCGTCTTGGGATGTCACGTCGACTGTGCTCGTGAGGTCTCCGGCAGCCACGCGCTCGGCGATTGAAACTGCGCGGGCCAGCGGGCGCGTAATGCTGCGTGCCAGAAACACGCCGGCTCCGATCGAGAGCAAGATTCCCAATACGGCCGCGATAAGCGCGTGCTGCTTGGTCGTGATGAGCAGTTCCCGGTTGGCGGCCTCTAATGCGGCGATACGCTGCGTCTGCCGTTTCTCCAGCCGCGCCAGGGCGTCCAGGAAGGGCGCCTGCATCGGCAGCATTTCCTCGTCGGCCATGAAGGCCGCCTCTGCCTGCTTGCCGCCCTTGACCAGTTCAACGACGCGCTTGACGCCCGCCTGGTAAGTGCTCTTTCGCTTACCGATCTCTACCAACAACGCCAAGTCGTCCGGCGAGCCAGCCATCGACTTGTCCAGCGCCTGCAGATGCTCGCCAATGCGTGCATCTCGCTGGCCGATCTCGGCGACCAGCCGGGTTTGCTGTTCAGCGCCGGCTGAGGAGAGCAACAGAAGCCCCGCGATGGCATTGTCTTTGGCCGCCGCACTGGCGTCTGACGCGCGCGCTTGCGCGGCACTTGCAGCCATCATGTCGGCCGACTTCCGCTCACTCAAACGCAAGTCGAATTGCATCACGACAGCAGTCACCGCCATCGTCGCGACGACTGCGGCAAACGCGATTCCAACGCGCACACCTATGCGCAAGCTGGGTAGCTTCATGGGTGGACGTCTCCTTTGTAGTGGCGGCCGCCAAGCTGCCGATCCAGGTCAGGCGCCGAGTTCTCCCAGCAACTGCTGGCACTTGGTGAAGCGTTCCTTCTGGATGCCGCCAGCGATCTTCTTCGCCTCGTCTTCCTTGCCTGCCATGATGGCGGGCACCAATTCCGCTTCGCGCGTCTTCTTGAAGGCGTTCCAGGTGTCGACCAGCTCCTTGAACTGAGCTTCCTTGCCGGCCGGGGCCTTCATCTTGGCGATCTGGGCGCTGACCGCATCGGCGGTGTCCTTGACGACCTTCTGATGGTCAGCGCCGCGCTTGTCCTTGTTCACCAGCATCGTCACGAGCGACTCGCGCGCTGCGCTCATCTTCCCGCGCAGGTCGGCGAATTCGTTGGCATGGGCCAGCGAGGTGCAGGCAAAGACTGAAAGGGTGAGAACGATCTTGGCAATCAACGTCTTCATAGGGGCTCCGGTGGGGGTTGGGGGCTAGCGCATTCATCCCCACCCGCGGGAAACCTTGGGCAGGAACAAATGTTCCCTGGCGGTTTCGGCGCGGCGGCCGCAAACTTGAGTACCGTCGCGCTCGCGCGTCCTGCGGCGGCGGACAGCCCCCTGGCCGTACAAGAAGCGGTGGCTGGTAGGTCGCCTCGGGTTGGCGCCTGAGACTGTGCGTAAACCTGCAACCCCAGTTGCGCGAGGATCATTTCGATCACTCGCTGCTCCAGGATGGCGACGATGACCTTCAGCTCACCGCCACAGTTCGAGCGTTGCTCCGCCGCCAAAGCCTTCATGGGTTCGCAGGACGGCCGACGAATCAGACGATCCCGAAGCGGCCGCTGCCGAATACCCGGTCATGGCCGCAAGCAGCCCCTCCGCATCACTCCTCAAACACCCGCCGCCCGGTCAGCCGGTGGTGTGCGCGCAGCGCAAAGCGGTCGGTCATGCCGGCGATGTAGTCCGCCACGGCGCGCGGGGCATCGGCCGCGGTGGCGAAGTCGGCCGGCATGGCCGTCGGGTCGGCGCGGTAGGCGGCGAACAGTTCGGCCAGCGCGGTGCGCGCCAGGGCGGTGGTCTGCATCACCTGCGGGTGCCGGTACAGGGCGCTGAAGAGAAAGCGCTGCAGGGCCGTCACATCGGCTTGGAGCGCCGGGCTGAAGCACACCAGGGGCGGGCAGCGGCGCACGGCTTCGGCATCGGCTGGCGCCTGGGCCTGCAGGGCGGCCTGGGTGCTGGCGATCAGGTCCGCCATCTGCGCCGACAGCATGCGCCGAATGGTTTCGGACAGCAGCCGGCGCCCCGGGGCGGTGGCCAGTGCCGGGTGTTCGGCCAGCACCTGGTGCTTGAAGCGCGCGAACAGTGCGACCTCGTCCAGCTGCGCCAGCGTGATCAGGCCCGAGCGCACGCCGTCGTCGATGTCGTGTGCGTTGTAGGCCAGCGCGTCGGCCAGGTTCACCAGCTGGGCTTCCAGGCTGGGCTGGGTGCCTTCGACAAAGCGACGCGCCGGGCCATCCGGGTCGGCCTGCAGCAGCTGCCGGGCGTTGCGCGCCGAGCAGTGCTTCAGGATGCCTTCGCGCGTCTCGAACGTCAGGTTCAGCCCGTCGAAGGCCGGGTAGCGCGCTTCCAGCACGTCCACCACGCGCAGGCTCTGCAGGTTGTGCTCGAAGCCGCCGTGGCTGTGCATGCAGTCGGCCAGCGCGTCCTGCCCGGCGTGGCCGAAGGGCGTGTGCCCCAGGTCGTGGGCCAGGGCGATGGCTTCGACCAGGTCTTCGTTCAGCTGCAGTGCGCGCGCGGCCGAGCGGCCCAGCTGCGCCACTTCCAGCGAATGCGTCAGCCGGGTGCGGAACAGGTCGCCTTCGTGGTTGATGAAGACCTGGGTCTTGTAGACCAGGCGCCGGAAGGCCGTGCTGTGGACGATGCGGTCGCGGTCACGCTGGTGCTCGTTGCGCGGCGGGGCGGCGGGCTCGGGCAGGCGCCGGCCGCGGCTGGCTTGTGGGTCGCTGGCCCAGCGGGCCAGCGGGGCCGGGTACGGGGGAAAGTCTGGCCGAAAGCTCACGCCACGGCCGCACCGCTGCCGGCCACCGCCGGGGCAGGCGGCAGGCTGTGGCGTTCGATCACGCGTGCCACCAGCGCGTCGGGCGCCGGGCGCACCGTGGCTTGGCCGGGCCCGTCGATCAGCACGAAGCGGATTTCGCCGGCGCTGGCCTTCTTGTCCAGGCGCATCAGGTCCAGCCAGCGGCTGGCGGGCATCGCCGGTGCTGCCGTGGGCAGCCCGGCCGCGCTGATCAGGGCCTGCAGCCGGTCGGCGAAGGCCCGGTCCACCAGGCCCAGGTCGGCCGACAGGCTGGCCGCCATCACCATCCCGCAGCCCACCGCTTCGCCGTGCAGCCAGGTGCCATAGCCCAGCCCGGCCTCGATGGCGTGGCCGAAGGTGTGGCCGAAGTTCAGGATCGCGCGCAGGCCGCTTTCGCGTTCGTCCTGGCCCACCACCCCCGCCTTGATCTCGCATGAGCGCTTCACCGCATGCGCCAGCGCAGCCGGGTCGCGAGCCAGCAGCGCAGGCAGGTTCGATTCGATCCAGCCCAGGAAGGCCATGTCGGCGATCGGCCCGTACTTGATGACTTCGGCCAGCCCCGCCGACAGCTCGCGCGGCGGCAGGCTGGCCAGCGTGGCCAGATCGCAGACCACGCGCGCCGGCTGATAGAACGCGCCGATCATGTTCTTGCCCAGCGGGTGGTTGATGGCCGTCTTGCCGCCCACCGATGAATCCACCTGCGCCAGCAGCGTGGTGGGCACCTGCACGAAGGGCACGCCGCGCATGTAGCTGGCCGCCGCGAAGCCCGTCATGTCGCCCACCACGCCGCCGCCCAGGGCGAACAGCACGGTCTTGCGGTCGCAGCCGCGCGCCAGCAGGTGGTCGAAGACGAGGTTGAGCGACTGCCAGTCCTTGTGCGCCTCGCCGTCGGGCAGCACCACCGTGCTGACCTGCGCGTAATGCGGCGCCAGCGCCTGTCGCAGCGGTGCTTCGTACAACGCGGCCACGGTCGGGTTGCTGACGATCACCGCCTGCGTGGCACCGCCAGCATGGGGCAGCCCGGCCCAGGCGGCCGGAGTGCCCAGCAGGCCGGGCTGGATGAGGATGTCATAGCGGCTGTCGCCGGTGGCAACTTCGACGGTGTTTTCCAGGGGCAAACGCATGGGGCGGAGTTTAGGGCCGAGGTCCGAGGTGGGCCGGCCCGCGCCCGGCGCCGCCACTGGCGCTGGCCTGCCCCGGCCCGCGCGGGGCAGGTAGCTCAGATCAGCAACAGGGCGGCAGCGCCGCCGACCACGGCATCGCTGGCCAGCTTGTGGTCCAGCGTGGCCAGCTTGCCGTGGTTCGCGGCGGCCAGGGCCAGCAGATAACTGTCGGTGACACGGGCGTGGCCCGTCAGGCGCGCTGCGTCCAGGAGCCGGTCATCCGCCAGGCTCAGGCTGTCGGACCAGAAAGCGTGGCCGGGCAGGGCCCGGAAGGCCAGCAGAGCGGGCATCACTTCGCTGGGCGGGCCCGGTGAGTTGGGGTACTTCGGGTGACCGACGATGCGCAGGAGCCCGTTTTCCGTGATCGGGCAGGTGGCGAACGCTTTGCGGCCCGTGTGCGCAAACCAGTCGTGTGCCGTGTCGTGCTGCACATGGGCTGGGTCGACCAGTGCGATCAGTACATTGACGTCCAACAGGTACCGCGTCACGGCAGTTCGTCGCGAAGCTGGTTCACCTGGGCCAGCGTGACGGGCAGGCTGCTTTTGCCCGTGGCCAGCACCGGGATGCCATTGCGCTGCGTGCGCCCGGCCTGTTGGCCGCGGGACAGCCCCAGCCGGGCGAGATCGGTGATGACTTCACCCAGCGATTTCTGATCGCGCTCCGCCAGATGCCTGGCGGCAGCCAACACATCGTCGCCGATGGTCAAGGTGGTCCGCATGGTGAGCCTCTTTCGGATACATGCTGTGCATCATACATCTCGCATCAAACATCAGGCATCGGGCATCCAGAGCGCAGCCTCACCGTGGCAGCGTGGCGCCGCCCTTCGCATCATTCGTATCGATGGGCGAAGGCACGCGGCCCGGGTCCACCAGGCCAGCCAGTTCCAGCTGCATCAGCACCATGCCCAGCAGGGCAGTCACCGAAGGCCGCGCGGATTCGACGACGAAGTGTGCCGTGCGGCGGTACAGCGGGTCCCGCTCGCGGAACAGCTCGCGCAGGCGCTTTTGCGGGTCGTCCACCTGCAGCAGCGGGCGCTGGCTGTCGTTGCGCAGGCGGCGATGCAGCTCGTCGGGCGTCGATCGCAGGTAGAAGACATGGCTGCGTGAATGCAGCGCATCGCGGTTGGACGGCCGCAGCACCGCGCCGCCGCCGGTGGCCAGCACCGCCCCGGGCTGCCCGGCCAGCGCATCGATCACTTCTTGTTCGATGTCGCGGAAGGCGTCTTCGCCCTGCTGAGCGAAAAAGTCCCGGATCGGCATGCCGATCCGGGACTCGATCTCGCTGTCGCTGTCAACGAACCTCAGCCCCAGCTGCCGGGCCAGATGGCGCCCGACCGTGGACTTGCCACAGCCAGGCATGCCGATCAGGGAGACCGCCAGCGTGCTCAATCAGTTCGAGTCTGTGCAGACACCCGTCGGGACACCCAGCGGAGTCACCGATCCGCGCCCGTAGGGGCTGATAGCGAAGGCGGGAGGGACGTTCGGATCGGTGACCGCACTGCCCGGGTACGGCAGGTTGCCCACGCCGTAGAGCTGGCCCACGAACCTGGCGCGGGCTTCCGTGCCGGAGATGCCCGAAGCGGTGACCGTGATGATGAAGTCAACCCACGAAGCCACGTTCTGGCCGTACTCGATCTGGATGATGGCCAGGCCCGAGCTGTCGGTGCGGGGTGAGCCGACGACACGGATTGCCACGTCGGCCTTCCGCGGGTCGATGTCGCCGTTCCAGTTCAGGTCTTCCTGTCGCGCCGTCAGGGCTGCCGGCGGCGTGCTGCCAGCAGCGAAAGCTGCCGCTTCCCGTACGCCGTTGCGGTTGAAGTCTTCGTTCGGGCAGGCGGGCTGAGTCGTGGTCGCGCCCCGCGCCCAGGAGAGCGTCGCGGGGTCCCAGGAATAGTTTTCCGTGTCTGCCAGCCGCAGGCGCTGTTCCCAAATTGAGCCGTTGTAGACGTAGACACCCTTGTAATAGGCCGTCAGGTCGACCGAAGGCGTGATCAAGATGTCCTGCTTGGCTTGCCCGGCAGCATCCACGACCATCACCACGTACTCTTTGATGTACGTGAGCCCTGCAGCCCCTAACTTGATCTGGTTGTTGGTACGGATGTTGACGGACAGTGCCTCAGAGACGATGGTCAGCGTGGCCGAGATGGTTCTGTCGACCGGGCAGACGGCAGGGATGGTGTCGTTGGTCGACCAGCAGCCGCGAACCGTGACGCCGTTGGTCGGGCTCGAGCGTTGGCCCGGGATGAACACCCCACGTGCCACACCGGTGTTGTCCGAATACGAAAGGCTTGCCCCGCCCAACTGGGTGGCTGTGCCGTCAGAGCTGTTGGCGGGGTCGACACTGAAGCGGACCCGGACGTTCGGCACCGGCTGGTTGTTGGCGCCCAGGAAGAGTGCGCGCAACTCGACCTGGTTGGTGGTGCTGCCAATGGCGTTGACCGACACGACGCTCGGCGTGGGCGTGAGCGATGCCGACTGAGGCAGCACCGCCTCGGGCAGGGTGCCGCCCGCGGCCTGGACCGAGATCGTCCGCGTCAGGCTGTCGCCAGCGGCTGTGGCCGTGACCTGCAGGGCGCCCGCGGTGTTGGGCGCGGTGTAGGTGTAGCTGAATCGGCCGTTCGCGTCGGTCCGGCCGCTGGCGCTGGGGAGCCCGGGCGAAGTCACCGAAATGTCCTGCAGCGCCATCGGCGCTTCAGCCGCATCCACCAGTCGGTACTCGACGATGTTGCCCGTGCTGTTGGCGTCCACCCGCGGCGAGAACGAAGCCGACAGCGTGGCGCCCCTGACGGAGAACGTGGCCGACCGTGTGATGCCACCGCTCGATGCGGTGACGGTGATCGGCCGGTTCGTGCGGTCAGAACCGATGCCCACCGTGGCCACCACGGTACCGTTGGCCGCCGTCGTGTTGCCGCTGACGGTGGCCACGGCGCTGTTGTCCACGCTCACGGCAATGGGGATGCCGGCCAGCGCGATCCGGTTGCTGTCGACAGCCGTGATCGTGGCGGCCACGGTGGCCGTGCCACTGTTGGGCAGCGTGGGCGCCGACAGTGCGATGCTGAGATCAGAAGCCACCGGCACGGTGGACGCCGTGGGCACCACCTGCAGCGTCGCCGTCCGGGGCGGCAGGCCAGTCACCGTCGCCGTGACGGTGATGGTGCGTAGGGTGGGATTGCCGCCCGTGCCAATCACGCCAGTGACGGTGCCGTTGGCGCCCGTGGTCGACCCGCTGGGCGTCACCGTGGCGCCCGAATCAACACTGATGGACACCACCGCGCCCGGCAGGACATTGCGCCGCGTGTCCAGTGCCGTGGCTGTTGCCGTGACGGTCTGAGTACCAGCGGACGAGATCGTGGGCGAACTCAAGGTCAGCAGAAGATCGGCCGGTGCCGTGGCCGACTGCCCGCCGGCTTCCTGCACCGTGAGCTGCACGCTGCGGGAAATGGCGCCAGAAGTGGCGACGACAGTGATGACGCGCGTGCTGCGGTCCGAGCCAATCCCGATCGACGCGTTGAGCAGGCCGCCCGTGCCCGTGGTCGTGCCTGCCGGGGTCACGATGGCGTTGTTGTTCACGGAGAAGGTGATGGGCACGCCAGACAGGGTGTTGCGGTTGGCATCCAGCGCTGTGGCTGTGGCCACCACCGACTCGCTGCCCGAGTTCGCGACGCTGGTGGCACCGAGCGAAAGCACGATGTCGGAAGCCGTGGGCACCGATACACCTGGCGTTCCACCGTTGCCACCGCCGGATCCGCCGCCAGCAAACGGCGGCGTACCGGCATCACCGCCCCCACCGCCGCAGGCAGCGAGGGTCAGCAGTGCGCAGATCGAAAGAATGCGTTGAAAAATCGTCATGGTCGGTTTCCTGCGTCGTCGTGGCGCGGGTGAATTCGGTCTGCGGTCAACGCGCTCCGGAGCGGTCGGTCACGATCTTCGGAGTGATGAACACCAGCAGTTCGGTCTTGTTGACACTGCGCACGCGGTTCTTGAACAGGTTGCCGACGTAGGGGATGTCGCCCAGCACCGGCTCCTTGTTGATCTCGTTGCGCTCGTCCTGCGTGAAGATGCCGCCGATCACCACCGTGCCGCCGTTTTCCACCAGCACCTGGGTCTGCACCTGCTTGGTGTTGATGGCCGGGCCGGCGGCCGTCAGGGCACCGCGGCTGTCCTTGTTGACCAGCAGGTCCAGGATCACGTTGCCTTCGGGCGTGATCTGGGGCGTCACTTCCAGGCTCAGGCTGGCCTTCTTGAACTGCACGGCAGTCGCGCCGCTGCTCGTGGCCTGCTGGTAGGGGATCTCTTCGCCCTGCTCGATGCGGGCCTTGGTCTGGTCGGCGGTGATGATGCGCGGGCTGCTGACGATGTTGCCCTTGCCTTCGGCTTCCAGCGCTGACAGTTCCAGGTTCAGGAAGCGGTTGCTGGAAGCACCGAACAGGCTCAGCGCGAACTGGGCAGGCGTTGCGCCGCCAAAGGACGTGGTGTTGGCCGGCAGGTTCACGAACTGTGAATCGGGCAGGTAGCTGGTCGACGTGTTCGGCGTCTGGCCCGTGGTGACGCCGATGCTGCTGTAGTTGCCGCCGATGGCCACGTAGTTCTGGCCGCTGACGCTGTAGCCCGGCGTGCCGCCGCGCAGGCCGCGCAGGTCGGTGCCGCCCAGCTTCACGCCCAGCGCACGCCCGAAGCTGTCGTCGGCTTCGACGATGCGCGCTTCGATCAGCACCTGGCGTACGGGGATGTCGATCTTGGCGATCAGGGACTGGATCTCTTCCAGCTTGCCCGGGATGTCGCTGACGAACAGCTGGTTCGTGCGCGTTTCAAAGATGACGCTGCCGCGCGGTGACAGGATGCGGGTGTTGGTAGACCCACCACCACCGCCGCCGCCGCCCTGGCTCAGGTTCTGCCCGGTCAGGCCCTTGGCCACTTCCTCGGCCTTGGTGTAGTTCAGCTGGAAGCTCTGCGTGCGCAGGGGTTCCAGTTCTTCGATCTTCTTCTTCGCTTCCAGGTCC
>JAIXZR010000140.1 GCA_027489455.1 Rubrivivax sp.
CGCCCTTCAGGAACAGCTTGTCCAGCGTGCCGAAGTACGGGTTGCTGGCGGTGAAGGCCAGGCTGTAGCCGTAGACCACCCACAGCACCGAGATGAGCGCGAAGATCACGAACACCTGCATCAGCACCGACAGCATGTTCTTGCTGCGCACCAGGCCACCGTAGAAAAGCGCCAGGCCGGGGATGGTCATCATGATGACCAGGGCCGTGGCCACCGTCATGAAGGCGGTGTCGCCCTTGTTGGGCACAGGGGCCGGGGCCGGGGCAGCCGAAGCCGCGGGGGCTGCCGGCGCAGCGGTGGCAGCCATCGGTGCAGCGGCCTCGGCGGCGCTGGCCGCTGCAGACGCGGGCGCCGCGGCTGCCGAAGCAGCAGAAGCTGCCGGGTCCTGCGCCAGCACCGGGACGCTGAAGCCCCAGGCCGCCAGGCCCAGGGCGATGATCGAAATCAGTTTCTTCATGGTGGGGTCGGTTCTGTGGGGTTCGGGGCGGGTGACGCCAGGCGGCGCCAGCAAGACCGCGAGAAAGGGCGCGGGGACTAGAGGGCGTCCTTGCCGGTTTCGCCCGTGCGAATGCGCACCACCTGTTCCAGCGTGGTGACGAAGATCTTCCCGTCGCCGATCTTCCCGGTGCGTGCAGCGCCTTCCACGGCTTCGATCACGCGTTCGACGATGGCGTCGTCGACGGCGGCTTCGATCTTCACCTTGGGCAGGAAGTCGACGACGTATTCCGCGCCGCGGTAGAGCTCGGTGTGGCCTTTCTGGCGTCCGAAGCCCTTCACTTCCGTCACCGTGATGCCCTGAACGCCAATGCCGCTCAAGGCTTCACGCACTTCATCAAGCTTGAACGGCTTGACGATGGCGGTCACCATCTTCATGGTCTTCTCCTAGGGTCCAAAAAAGCTTGTGCTGGTGGCTGCGCACATGGCCGGGTGGGGCACGCACACGTTCGACGTGTGGGTTTGCAGCTTCTGTGCCACACCCTGGCCGCAGCGCGGCTGCCGCGACGGCCAGCAGCGGCTGGCGCCGTCGCCATGGGCCGCACACGGCCCGCGTCTATGCACCAAAGGCGTGCACCCTTTCGAGGGGCCCCCGCCTTGGTGCGAGGGCTCATGCCAGCCCCTGCCCAGAATGATGGGCAGGAGGAAAACCATGTCCCTGGCCACCGTCAACAGCCGCGCCCTGCTGGGCTTCGAAGCCCCGGCCGTGCATGTGGAAGTGCAGCTGGCCAACGGCCTGCCCAGCTTTACCCTGGTGGGCCTGGCCGACACCGAAGTGAAGGAAGCGCGCGAACGGGTGCGCGCCGCGCTGCAGCAAAGCGGCTTTGCCTTCCCGCACAACAAGCGCGTCACGGTCAGCCTGGCCCCTGCCGACCTGCCCAAGGAATCGGGCCGCTTCGACCTGCCTATCGCGCTGGGCATCCTGGCCGCCAGCGGTCTGCTGGACCCGGAACGCCTGGCGGCAGCGGAATTCGCCGGCGAGCTGTCCCTGGCCGGCGAACTGCGCCCGGTGCGCGGCGCGCTCGCGCTGGCGCTGGCGGTACGCCGCGCGGCGGCCGGCAGTGCTGCACCGCCGCGCCAGCTGGTGCTGCCCTGCCCCAGCGCCCGCACGGCTGCCCAGGTGCCGGGGTTGGACGTGCGCGGGGCGCGCAACCTGGCCGACGTGGTGGCCGCCCTGCTGCCGGGCGACGCCGCCGTACCGCTACCCCCAGCGCGCCCCTGGCCGCCGCAGCTGGCCCTGCCCGGCCCCGACCTGCGCGACGTGAAAGGCCAGGCCGGGGCCAAGCGCGCGCTGGAAATTGCTGCCGCCGGCGCCCACAGCCTGCTGCTGGTGGGGCCGCCGGGCACCGGCAAGTCGATGCTGGCGCAGCGCCTGCCGGGGCTGCTGCCGCCGCTGGACGACGACGAGGCGCTGGCCGCCGCCGCGCTGCAGGGCCTGTCCAGCAGCGCCATCGACGCCGCGGCGACGGGGCAGCGCCCGTTCCGCAGCCCGCACCACACCGCCAGCGCGGTGGCCCTGGTGGGCGGCGGTTCGCCGCCGCGGCCGGGCGAAATCAGCCTGGCCCACGGCGGGCTGCTGTTCCTGGACGAAACGCCCGAATTCCCGCGCGCCGCGCTGGAGGCGCTGCGCGAGCCGCTGGAGACCGGGCGCATCACGATTTCGCGCGCGGCGCGACAGGCCAGCTTTCCAGCGCGCTTCCAGCTGGTGGCGGCGATGAACCCCTGCCCCTGCGGCTGGCTGGGCGCCGGGACCGCCGGCCAACGCGCCTGCCGCTGCACGCCTGACGCCGTGGCGCGCTACCAGGGCCGGCTGTCGGGCCCGCTGCTGGACCGCATCGACCTGCAGGTGGAAGTGCTGGCCGCGCGCCCGGCCGACCTGCTGGCCGCCCCGGCCGGCGAAGCCAGCGCCGTGGTCGCGGCGCGCGTGGCCGCAGCCCGCCAGCGCGCCGTCCAGCGCCAGGGTCAGCCCAATGGACAGTTGGGGCCCGGCGATATCGACGAGCACTGTGTTCTACAAGAAGCCGCCACTCACTTCCTGCGCCAGGCGGCCGACCGGCTGGGCTGGTCAGGTCGGCGGCTGCACCGAGCGATGAAAGTAGCGCGCACCATCGCGGACCTGGCCGATGCACCGCAAGTGGGCGTTTCGCATGTGGCCGAGGCATTGCAGTTGCAGCGGGTGCTGGCGGGGTAGCTGCGCTGCAAGCATTCGGGGGAAGACGCTGCTTCGGATCCGGCTGGTTGACTAGGCCATCACGAGCGGGGCATCAGGGTGCGGCGGTGGCGGCAGCCGACCTGCGGCAACCATGTTGTATTGCAGCTTCAAAGTCGGGGTTTGCGATGGCGGCGCTTCCAGCTGCTGCCGGATGTACAGGCTCAGCGGCACGGCATAGCGCTGATCTGGCGACACGATCGCGTCGTACCGATAGCCGCGCTTGATTTCCAACAGCCGATGCTGCCAACCAAAGGCTTGGACAAACAAGTCGCCATACACCCGGCCCAGGCCTTGGCACAGCGAGACTTGCACCTGCACGGGAGTGCGAACAAAGCTGGCCTTGCCGGCTTCGAGGTACGCCATCAACCGCGGCAACACCTCGGCCGCCGACGCGTCCAGCAAGACGGCCAGCTCAGCCCGTAGCTTTTCGCCATCGGCCGCCAGTTCGGCCCCGAGGTCCGGCGGCAGCGCCAGGATTCTTGCTTTCGGCCCTTTGCGAGGACTGGGCTTGGACAGCGGCGGGGCGGGTGGAAAGACGGCCTCGCTGGGATCTGAAATCACGTAGCCGATATGCTTGAAACGTAAGCCTGTGATTCCGTTGACCTTGATCCTATCCACGAATGACTGGGTGACATAGGTCGGGCTGGAATCTCCATCCGCGGCCTTAAACAACTCAAGCTCAACCAGCTTCTGGTCCGTCGTGTTTATCCACCGATGGTAGGACGAACAGACTCCGGGCATGATCTCGAATCCGCGCAAAGACGCCCCCTCTTCCCACCCGGCCATCTGATAGCGGAGACGAACCAGCACCCATGGGTTATGTTCGACTGAAACCGGTAACAATTGAATGTCTGGCCCTGATCGCAGACCCAGCGCTTTGGCAATCTCAACTGGGAAGTGAAGACCCCAAATGTTGAACGCTGCCTTTGGCTTAGCCTGATTGCGGCGCATTGCCTCAAATGCCAGGCCTCTGCCGCAATAAGATGAAACATCGAACAAACCTCGATCTTCTAGTGCGCACGATCCATCGTCCTGACTCTCATCTGGCGACCTGACCAAGCCTTGGAAGGAATCATCACTATCTATACGATATATCTTTAATCTAGTCATGGAAACATGCCTGTTGATATACCAATCTCCATCTGCCTAAGCGCAAAATCAACTGTCGATCGATTCCGAACCCCCAGGTTCCTTAATACATCTTCCACCCTGCGATCGTAATTCCCATTACTCACGTCCTTGTGTCGACTGCAATCAATCAACATACCGTTCTCAGCGTCATTAATGTCGATACCAACCTCGATCAAAACTCGACGGGAGTAAGCAGCGGCCTCACGATCAAAGCCATTAACTGAAACAATGTGATGCCACTGCCAACAGCCTGTCTTGGGCTTGGTAATGCCACGACTAGAACACATGTTGCGCGCCAACTTGCGCGTTGTGCGATAGATCAATAGTTCATCGCTGATGGAGCTTCCTGCTACGCCGGAGAGAAACCAGAGACTGACCACGAAGGGGGGCAGTACGACCCTTCCTGAGCTCGAACTTGAGACATCGGTTCCGCAGCATTGCCCAGGTCTGAAGCCCCTGCTCCTGGATTCTTTGCGCTACCGCCTGGGGAGGGTTGACATACTCACCAACAGTTATTGCCTCACCGTTTGCGTGGCAGAGCCTTAGGCCGGCGGTTTCGCGACGAGGCCGACCATTCAAGAACACGCAGCAGCGACGCTTTCAGGGCGGCCGAAGGGCAAGTAGCCCCTGAACTTGCTTGAAGCTGTGGCACCGAGCTCCTGCCACGCAGACTGCTAGCCGGACATGCGCCGCAAGTAGGGCCTCAGATCACCAACGGGTCCACATCCACCGCCCAGCGGATCACGCCCTTGTGGCGCGCGCGCAAGGCCTGCAGTTCCGGCAGCCAGCCCGACAGCATGCGCTGCAGCGCACCCCGGCCCGGGCTTTCCAGCAGCATCTGCAGGCGTTCGACATTCGCCACGCGCGCCACGTGCGGCGGCACGGCCGGGTAGACGGTGACGCCCGCGTGCTGGCGTGCCAGCGCGCCAGCGTCCAGCAGGAAGCCGGCGGCTGCTTCCACCGTGCGGGCTTCGGCGCGCAGCAGCGCCAGGCTGGCAAAGGGCGGCAGGCCAGCGCCGCGACGGTCGGCCAGCTGGCTGGCAGCAAAGGCTTCGAAGTCGTGCGCGCGCAGCGCCGCGTACAGCGGGTGCTTGGGGTGCCAGGTCTGCACCCACATTTCGCTGGCGTCGGCCTGGGCGGCGTCGCGGCCGGCGCGGCCGCCGGCCTGCATCAGCAGGGCGAACAGGCGTTCGGGGGCGCGGAAGTCGCTGCTGAACAGTGCCGCGTCGGGGTTCACCGCCACCACCAGGGTGATGCGGCGGAAGTCGTGGCCCTTGGCGACCATCTGGGTGCCCACCAGCACGTCGACGTCGCCGGCGTGCACGGCCGCCAGCTGGCTTTCCAGCAGGCCCACGCCGCGCGTGCTGTCGGCGTCGATGCGCGCGATGCGCGCCTGCGGCAGCAGGGTGGCCAGCTGTTCCTGCAGTTTTTCGGTGCCGCGCCCGATGGGCGCGATGTCCAGGTTGCCGCAGTCGGGGCAGGCGCGCGGCACGCGTTCGGCCAAGCCGCAGTGGTGGCAGCGCAGCGTGCGGTCGACCTTGTGGAACACGCGCCAGGCGCTGCAGTGCGGGCAGCCACTTTTCCAGCCGCAGGCGCTGCAGTGCAGCACGGGGGCGAAGCCACGGCGGTTCAGCAGTACCAGGCTTTGTTCGCCGCGGGCAATGCGCGCCTCCATGGCCGCCAGCACGGGTGGGGCCAGCACACGTTCCACGCCTTCCTGGCGCGGCAGCGCGCCCATGTCGAACAGGCGCACGCGCGGCATCGCACCGCCGCCCACGCGCGCCGGCAGCGCCAGCCGCAGGTAGCGGCCTTCCTGCACGCGCTGCCAGGTTTCCAGCGAAGGCGTGGCCGACCCCAGCAGCACCGGCACACCCGCGCGGTGGGCGCGCCAGACGGCCAGGTCGCGCGCCGAATAGCGCGCGCCTTCCTGCTGCTTGAAAGACGGGTCGTGTTCCTCGTCCACCACCACCAGCCCCAGGCGCGGCAGGCTGGCGAACACGGCCAGCCGCGTGCCCAGCACCAGGTCGGCCTGCCCGCTGTGCGCCAGCAGCCAATGGCGCAGGCGCTGCGCCGCCGTCAGCCCGCTGTGCAGGCTGACGAGCACGCGGCCCGGAAAGCGCGCGGCGAAGCGCGCTTCCAGCTGCGGGGTGAGGTTGATTTCCGGCACCAGCACCAGGGCCTGCTGGCCACGCGACAGCGCGGCAGCGGCAGCGCGCAGATAAACCTCGGTCTTGCCGCTGCCGGTGACGCCGTGCAGCAGCACGGGCGGCGGGGGCCCGCGGCCTTCGCCCGCCAGCGCTTCAAGCGCGGCCAGCGCCGCCGCCTGCTGGTCGCTCAGCGCCGGCAGCTCGGGCGCCGTGGCCGCGGCCGGCGGCGCGGGCAGTCGCGCCAGGCGCCGCGCCAGCTGGGTGTCGTCCAGCTTGCGCAGTTCGGGCGGCAGCACCGACAGTGCCAGCTCGCCCAACCCGCGCTGGTAGTACAGGGCCGCGAATTCGATCAGCGCGCGCCAGTCCGCACCCAGCGGCGGCAGCGACGACAGCGCGGCGCTGACCGGGCGCAGTTCGACGTCGGCGGCGGCCGCTTCGCCGCGCCGGTGCCAGACGATGCCCGGCACCTGGCGCCGCCCCAGCGGCACCAGCACCAGGCTGCCCGGCGGCAAGGCCTGGTCGTGGGTGTAGTGCAGCAGGCCGCCCACGCCGGAATGTCGTGGCGTTTCCACGGCCACCGGCACTTCCTGCGGGCCGGCCGGCAGGCTAGGGCACCCGGTCATGACCAGCCGGGGGCGGGGCGCAGCATCACTTGCGTGCGAAACCCAGTTTCCGCCTCAAGGAAATGCGGCAAGCCCATGATTGGAAACGACTTTTCCAGCTGTGCACCGAAACTGTGGATAACTTTGTGGGAAAACTGCGGTCAGCGCCGCCAAGTGCTTGATTCTGCGGGCCTCCTGTTGCGCTGCACGTTTTCGCGGCAGCGTTTGGCGCTCATACGAATCAAGCACTTAGCACAGTTTCCGGGATTTCCCGAGGCTTGACAGCGAACGCTTCCTGATTCTTTCCCCGCAGCACCGCCGGTGGGGATAAGTCAAGCCCTGAGCGTTCACTCACGTTCGATTGTTGGGGGTGCTGGCCGCCCGCGGGCGCAGGTCTCAGCCACCCCTCAACCCAGGGGGCGCCAGACGTCAAGGCTCGGCCCGACAGGGCCGATCAGCGGCTGCGCAGCGTGCGCGAATGCGTGTGCACGGCCTCGACCAGGGCCGCCACGTGTTCCGGCGGGGTGTGCTGGCTGATGCCGTGGCCCAGGTTGAAGATGTGGCCGTCCCAGGTGCCGTCGGGCCGCTGCGGGCGGCCGAAGCTGTCCAGCACAGCGGCTGCTTCGGCCGCCACGACCTCGGGCGGTGCGAACAGCACGTTCGGGTCGATGTTGCCCTGCAGGGCGACGCGGTCGCAGGCCAGGCGGCGCGCGGCACCCAGGTTGACGGTCCAGTCCAGGCCCACCACGTCGGCACCGATGCCGGCGATCTCGTCCAGCCAGGGGCCGCCGCCCTTGGTGAAGACGATCACCGGCACGCGGCTCTTGACGCCGTTGTCCATGCGCTCGCGCTTCAGGCCGGCCACCACGCGACGCGTGTAGTCCAGGCTGAAACGCTGGAAGTTGCCGTCGGCCAGCACGCCGCCCCAGCTGTCGAACACCATCACGGCCTGCGCGCCGGCGTCGATCTGCGCGTTCAGGTAGGCGGTGACGGCCTGGGCGTTGATGTCCAGGATGCGGTGCATCAGGTCGGGCCGCGCGTACATCATGGTCTTGACCAGGCGGTAGTCGTCGCTGCCCGCGCCTTCGACCATGTAGCAGCCCAGCGTCCAGGGGCTGCCGGAAAAGCCGATCAGCGGCACGCGGCCACACGGACGCCCTTCGGCGTCCGTCGTCATCAGCGCCTTGCGGATGGACGTGACGGCGTCGAAGACGTAGCGCAGCTTGTCGAGATCGGGCACCTGCAGCGCCATCACCGCCGCTTCGTCGCGCAGGGGGTGGGCGAAGCGCGGGCCTTCGCCGGCGCCGAAGCTCAGGCCCAGGCCCATGGCGTCGGGCACGGTGAGGATGTCGGAAAACAGGATCGCCGCGTCCAGCGGGAAACGGTCCAGCGGCTGCAGCGTCACCTCGGTGGCGTATTCGACGTTGGTCGCCAGGCCCATGAAGCTGTTGCCAGCCTTCACCCGCGTGGCCTTGTATTCGGGCAGGTAGCGCCCGGCCTGGCGCATCAGCCACAGCGGGGTGTAGTCGGTGGGTTGGCGCAGGCAGGCGCGCAGGAAGGTGTCGTTGGCCAAAGGTGCTGCATTCATGCGGCCATTATCAGTGGCTGCCGTGCCGTGCCAAGGCGGGGCGCGGGTGCCCGGTGGCTACAGGCGCGGGCGCGGCGCGGCCACGGCCGGCAGCGCGCGGCCGTGCAGCCAGGCCTGCAGCCAGGCATCGCCGCCCTCGGGGCGCGACCAGTCCCACAGCGCCTCGGGGCCCAGCACGCGCGTGCCGCCGGGCGCCGCCGGCAGCGCCAGCGCCAGCGCGGCGACGAAGCGGGCCACCTGCGTGGCGCGCAGCGGCTGGTCGCGCTGCGGCAGCATCAGGTGCAGTTGCGCCAGCAGGGCCAGCGCCACCCGCTGCGGCCACGATCCCGCCGCGCGGGCCTGGCCAGGCTGCGCCATGCGCATGAAGACCAGCTGCTGCCAGCCCAGCGCGGCCACCTGCGCTTCGTCCAGGCTGGCCAGGCCGGCGCGCAGCGCGCCGGGCAGCAGCGCGGCCTGGTGCGGCACGGCCACCACCAGCCGCCGCGTGCCAGTGGCCAGCAGCTGCTGCGCCAGCACTGGCAGATCGTGCGGCAGCGGCCGCACCAGGCGCGCCTCGCGGCCATTGGCATGGCGCTCGCCATCGAACACGATCACCGCCGTGTCGGCCGCAAAGGCCTGCAGTGCCGCTGCGTCAGGCGCCACCGGATGCAGCCGCTTCACGGTGCTGCCGAAGGGCGGCAGGGCCAGCACGCCGATGCGCTCGAAGCGGTGCTCGGCCAGCACTTCCTCCAGCACCGCCGCGCCCAGCCGTCCGCCGCCGCCGCACACCAGCAGCCGCCGGCGCGCCGCGGCCGCCGCTGGCACGGGCCGGGCGGCCGCGGCCAGGGCCTGGGCGGGGTCGAGCATCGGCCGATGGTAGGGGTTGGGCCGGCGGGCCGCAGGGGTACAGTCCGGCGCACCCCACCACAGAGCGACGACGACGATGCCAAGCCCCCACCTGATGCGCCGGCTGCTGGCCGGCTTCACCCTGGCGGCCAGCCTGCTGCTGGGTGGCTGCGGCTACAACGATTTCCAGAAGCTCGACGAGCAGGTCAAGGCCAGCTGGGGCGAGGTGCTGAACCAGTACCAGCGCCGCGCCGACCTGATCCCCAACATCGTCAACACCGTCAAGGGCGAAGCCAACTTCGAGCAGGAGACGCTGACGAAGGTGATCGAGGCGCGCGCCAAGGCCACCAGCATCCAGGCCACGCCGGAGCTGATCAACAACCCCGAGGCCTTCGGCAAGTTCCAGGCGGCGCAGGGCGAGCTGACGGGCGCGCTCAGCCGGCTGATGGTGACGGTGGAGCAGTACCCCAACCTGAAGGCCAACCAGGGCTTCCAGGATCTGCGCGTGCAGCTGGAAGGTACCGAAAACCGCATCACCGTGGCGCGCAACCGCTACATCCAGACGGTGGCCGACTACAACGTGAAGGTGCGCAGCGTGCCCACCAACTTCACCGCGATGATCTTCGGCTATGCCGTCAAGCCCAGCTTCACGGTGCAGGACGAAGCCAGGATCTCGCAGCCGCCGGCCGTGAGCTTCGACAAGCCTGCGGCACCGGCGGCGCCGGCGGCTTCCAAGTAGGGCACCCGCTGCAAGCCGCAATGGCAACACGCCTGCTGGCGCTGCTGCTGGCAGCGTGGCTGCTGGCCAGTGCCGCCTGGGCGCAGGCGCCGGCGCCCGCGGGGCTGGTGCCGCTGCCGCCGCTGAACGCGCGGGTCACCGATCTCACCGGCACGCTCTCGGCCGCGCAGCGCGATGCGCTGGAAGCCAAGCTCGCGGCCTTCGAGGCCCAGGCCGGGCCGCAGATCGTGGTGCTGATGCTGCCCACGACGATGCCCGAAGACATCACGGATTACACCCAGCGCCTGGGCGACGCCTGGAAGATCGGCCGGCGCGATGTCGGCGACGGCCTCCTGCTGGTGGTGGCCAAGGCCGACCGCAAGCTGCGCATCGCCCCGGCCAAGGCGCTGGAAGGCGCGGTGCCTGATCTCGCGGCGCGGCAGATCATCGAGCGCCAGATCGGCCCGGCCTTCCGCAACGACGATTACGCCGGCGGGCTGAACGCCGGCATCGACGCGCTGATCGCGCGCGTCCAGGGCGAAGGCCTGCCGGCGCCCGCAGCCCGCAGCGGCGCGCGGCCGGGCGTGCAGCTGGAAGAGCTGCTGATGTTCTTCTTCGTCGGCGTGCCGGTGCTGGGCAGCGTGCTCACCGGCATCTTCGGGCGCAAGCTGGGCGCGCTGGTGACGGCGGGCGCAGCCGGCGGACTGGGCTGGTGGATCACGGCCAGCCTGTGGGTGGCCATCGGCGCAGGCGTGGTGTCGCTGGTGGTCGTCGGGCTGCTGGGCGTGGGCTCGGCCATCAGCCGCAGCACGCGCGGGCGCAACCTGCCGCACATCGGCGGCTGGGGCGGGGGCTGGGGTGGCGGCGGGGGCGGGGGCGGCGGCGGGGGTGGGGGCTTCTCATCCGGCGGCGGCGGCAATTTCGGCGGCGGCGGTTCTTCGGGGAGCTGGTAGATGCCCAGCCTGTTGCGCATCCTCAAGCACCGCTGGCTGGACGAGACCGACAGCGCCCGGGCGCTGAACGAGGCCGCGCTCTCGCGCCTGGAAGCGCAAGTGGCCGCCAGCGAAACGCGCCACAGCGGCGAGATCCGCCTGTGCGTGGAGGCGGGCCTGCCGCTGTCCTACCTCTGGCGCGACGCCACGCCGCGCGAGCGCGCGCTGACGATGTTCGGCAAGCTGCGCGTCTGGGACACCGAGCACAACAACGGCGTGCTGATCTACCTGCTGCTGGCCGAACGCGCCATCGAGATCGTCGCCGACCGCGGCCTCACGCTCCGCGTGCCGCAGGCGCAGTGGGACGGCATCCTGGCCGGCATGCGCGATGCGTTCCGCAGCGGGCAATATGAAGCCGGGCTGTCGCAGGCCATCGCGGCGGTGGATGCGCTGCTGCTGCAGCACTTCCCGCTGGCCGAAGGCCAGGCCAACCCGAACGAATTGCCCGACCGCGCCGACCGGCGCTGAAACCGAAGCCGGGCGGGGCCGCCCGCGTGCTCAGGCCGACACGCGGCAGGCCGTCTCCGAGCCGCTCCAGTCGGCCAGCGTGCCGTCCAGCGGCGTGCCGCTGCGCACGGCGGTCATCTCGGCCAGGATGGACAGCGCGATTTCCGGTGGCGTGCGCCCGCCCAGGTTCAGGCCCACCGGGCCGCGCAGCGCGCCGGCTTCGGCCTCGCTGACATCGAACTCACGCAGGCGCAGGCGCCGCGCCTCGTTGTTGCGCCGCGAGCCCAGCGCGCCGACGTAGAAGGCGGGTGTCTTCAGCGCCTCCATCAGCGCCAGGTCGTCGAGCTTGGGGTCGTGCGTGACGGCGACGACGGCGCTGTGGGCGTCGAGGTTCATCGCCAGCACCAGGTCGTCGGGCATCTGTGCTGAGAGCGTGACGCCCTCCAGCGCCGAACCCTGACCAGCGCCAGGTGCGGCTTCGCCCGGCGCCTGCGGGCCCCAGGTGCCCCAGGCCTCGTGGTACTCGGGCCGCGGATCGCAGACGGTGACGCTGTAGTCCAGCATCACCGCCATCGTCGCGAGATAACGGCTGAGCTGCCCGGCGCCGATGATCAGCAAGCGCAGCCGCGGGCCGTGCACGGTCTCGAGCACCTGGCCGTCGAAGCGCAGCCCGCCGGCCTCGGGTGCCTGCTGCAGCGTGACGACGCCAGTGGACAGATCGAGCCGACGCCGCGTCACGCGGTGCTGCTCGCTGCCGGCCAGCAGCTCGCGCAGCATCGACGCGGCCGACAGCGGCTCCAGCACGATCTGCACGCTGCCGCCGCAAGGCAGGCCGAAGCGCTGGGCTTCTTCGGCCGTGGCGCCGTAGGTCACGGCCTGGGGCAGGCGCAGCGCCAGTTCACCGCGCTGCACGCGGCCGATCAGGTGGTCTTCGATGCAGCCGCCGGAGACCGAGCCGGCCACCTGGCCGTCGTCGCGGATCACCATCAGGCTGCCGGGCGGGCGCGGGCTGCTGCCCCAGGTGCGCACCACGGTGCCCAAGACAACGCGGCGGCCCTGGTTCATCCAGGCCATCGCGCGGCGGATGACGTCGACGTCCATGCTGTTCATGCCAGGCTCCCCTGCGAGGTTGAAATCATTGCGGGCTGGATCATGAGGCACCGGCGGCAGATCGGCAGCCCGCCGGCGTCCCCGGCGCACGCCGCTGCAGCCAGCCACGCAGCCACACGCTGGCGGCCACAGCGCCCACCATGCCCTGCACCGCCTGCGCTGCCGCCGGCCCGTGCTGGGCCAGGCCCCAGCCCAGCAGCAGCACGGCAGCCGGCGCGGCCCACCAGGCGGCCTGCGGCAAGCCCGCAGCGGGCAGAGGCTGTGCGATGCCCGCCGCGCCTGTGGCGGGCTTTGGCTGCGCCCAGGCCAGACTCCAGGCCGCGGCGTGCAGCAGCGACGCCGCCAGCCAGGCCTGCAGCCCGGGCAGCCACCACCACGCCAGCGCGCCGGCCACCAGCAGCAGCGCGCAGGCGGTCTCCACGGCCCCAGGGCGCAGCCGGCGGCCTGCGGCCACCAGCAGCCAGGCCGGCAAGAGCATCGCGGCGCCGTGCAGCGCCCACATGGCCCCAGCGCCAGCGCCCAGCGGGCTGCACCAGACGGCCATCACCGGCATGGCGGCCATCATCGGCAGCATGCCCAGGCGGGCCAGGGTGGAAGGGGACCAGGCCGCGCCCGCCACCGGGTGCGCAAGCTGCGCTGCGCCGTCCGAAGCGGGCGGCCGCGGCGCCGCCACACAGCCCCCGGCCCGGACGGCCTGGCGCGGCAGCAACAGGGCAATCGCCAGGCCGGCGGCCAGCAAGGCGCCCGGCGCCGCCAGGGGCAGGCTGGCCACGCCGGGGGCCGCCAGGCTCAGGCCCAGCGCCGTGCCCAGGCTGGCCGGCAACAGCAACGGGCCGCCGCGGGCGGGCCGCAGCGCCCGCACCGTGCGCGCCGCCACGACCTGCAGGCCGGCCCAGGCGATTGCGGCCGTGCCGGCCAGCGCCAGGAGGGCCATGCCGCGCGCGGCCGGCACAGCCGCCAGCGCCGCGGCACTGGCCACCGCCAGCATCAGCGCGACCGCACGCCAGGCCCCTGGGCGACCTTGCCAGCCCGCGCTGACCCGCGCCGCGACGGCGGCGGCGGCCAGCCACAGCGCCAGCGGCAGCAGGCCGCCCGCCCACAGCGGCAGGTGCCGGTGGCCCAGTGCACCCAGCACCACCCAGCCGCCCATCAGCAGCGCCCAGGCCAGCGTGCGCGCTGCGGCCAGTCGCCACCGCAGGGCTGCGACGGGCGCCGGGCCATGGGGGGCCGTGAGCGTCGCCATGCCCAGGCTCAAGCGGCGCTGTAGCCGTGCAGCCGGTCGCCGCCGGCCGCGGCATGAACGCTGGCGTTGAAGGAGACGATCACCCGCTCCAGCTCGCCGTCGTAGGGCAGCGCCTGGTGCAGCAGCCAGGACGGAAACACCACCAGCTGCCCCGGCACGGGCGCCACGTCCACGTGCGGCGGCTGCAGGTAGGCGTTGCCGAAGTCCATGTGCGCCCCGCCCTGCTGCGCCAGCGGCGGGCCATAAAAGCGCGTGACGCCGTTGCCTGCGCCGTAGGTGGGGTGGGCGCTGCGCTGCGGCGGCGGATCCACCTGCACGCAGTACACGCCCGACCACGAGCAGTTGCCGTGCGTGTGCACGTCGTGGAAAGCCCCGCCGCGCGAGGTCTGGAACCACAGGCCTTCGATGGCCACCTGCAGGCCCGGCGCGGCGCCGCCCTCGGCCGCCGGCCAGGCGTGGCGGTTGGCCGCCGCCACGGTGTCGCGCAGGCTGTGCACGATGAACTGCACCAGGCGCTGCCATTCGGGCAGCTGCACGCGGCGCAGCAGGTCGTCGTCGCTGGCGAAAAACGGGGCCTCGGCTTCACCGCGGGCATGGCGCTGGGTGGCGCGCAGCGCCTGGAACACGCGCACCAGCAGCGGGTTCACGGCCTCGGCCTCGGCCCAGCGGTGCACGCCCAGCGGCGTGGGCCACAGGCTGTGGAAGCCGGCAGGCAGGGTCATGCCACCACGGCCGCCGGCCAGCGCAGCACGTGGCCGGTATCGCGTTCGAAGGCGGCCAGGTCGTCCGGTGTGTCGATGTCCACCTTGTAGCGGCGGTTGTCGGTCTCGAAGGCGTGCACCGCCGGGGCGTTGGCGGCCTGCCATTGCCGGCAGCCCACGTTGGCCTGGCCGGCCAGGATCTGCTCGCGCACCTCGGCCGTGAACATCACTGGGTTGCCGCGCTCGCCGTGCACATGCGGCACCACCACCTCGGTGCCCGCGGGCCGCTTCTTGAACGCGCCGATCAGTGCGGTGTAGTCCTGCGCGTTCAGCAGCGGCTGGTCGGCCAGCGCCACGATCACCGCGTCCAGCTTGCCGGTGAGCGCCGCCAGGCCGAGGCGCTGCGACGAGACCTGCCCGTCGTCGGGCTGCGGGTTGCGCACCAGCGTGACGGGGAAGGTCTGCACCACCGGCTCGATGAGCTCGGCATGGTGGCCCAGCACCACCACCACCTCGTCGACGCCGGCGCCGGACAACGCGATGAGCTGGCGGCGGATCAGCGGCACGCCGCCCAGTTCCAGCAGGCTCTTGGGCCGGTGGCCGATGCGCGAGCCGGCGCCTGCGGCTAGCAGCACCGCGCCCACCAACAGCCGGCTGTGCAGGCCGCCGCCGCCCTTGAGGATGCAGCCCATCTCAGCCCTTCCCGCCGCAGCAGGAGGCGCCTGCGGGCAGGGCCGGCAGATCGGGCAAGGGCAGCGGTCGCGCGGGGGCGGACGCCGCCGCAGGCGGTGTGGTCTCCGCAGCGGGCTGCGCCGCCGCGGCCGCCGGTTGCACCACGGCCCCGCTGACGGGCGCCGCGCCACGCCGCGCCGCGACGACCGCAGCCAGCACCGACAGCGCTATCTCCTCCGGCGTCTGCGCCCCGATGGCCTGCCCGGCCGGCGCCACGATGGCCGCCACGGCCGCCGCGTCCTGCCCGGCTTCGACCAGCGCGGCCTTCAGCACCTGGGCCTTCCGTTCGCTGGCGACGAAAAACACCTGGCGCGCGCCCACAGCGAGCGCGGCGCGCAGGCCCTGCACGTCGCGCCGGCCCTGCGTGGCCACGACGACGAAGCTGCCCGGCGCTACGGCATGCGCCGCCTGCGCGGCATCGTCGCTGGCCAGCACCTGTTCGGCATCGGGGAAGCGCGCCGCGTCGGTGCCGTGCGCCAGCACCGTGACCGGCAAACCCACGCGCGGCGCCAGGCCGGCCAGCGCCACGGCCAGCGGCGAATCGCCCACCACCAGCAGCCGCGCGCGCGGCAGGATGGGGTCGACGAACAGCTCCAGCGTGCCGCCGGAATGGCAGGCCATGCCGAACTCGAGCACGTCGTCGAGTTCACGCACCTGCCCGTCTTCGGCCGGGGCGATGCGGATCACGCGCGCGCGGCCGTCGGCCAGCGCCTGGCGCACCGTGCGCAGCACGGCCGGCTGCGCGCAGCCGCCGCCGATCCAGCCGTGCACGATGCCCTCGGCCGTGACGACGGCCTTGTCGCCGGGCCGGGCCGAGGCCGGGGCCAGCACGCGCAGCACGCTGACCAGCGCATGCGGCAGGTGCTGCTGGTGCAGCCGCTGGGCAACGGCCAGCACGTCCTGGGTGGCGGGGTGGTTCATGACGGGTTTCCTTTAGTGCAGGGCGTTGCCGGCCTGGGCCAGGTCCGACAGGCTGTTCAGGCGGATGAAGCGGTCGACCAGCGGAAGCGCGGCTTGCAGCGCGCCGGAGGCCGGGGTCTGCGGGCCGGGGTGGAACCAGGTGATGCGCGCGCCGCGGCCGCGCACGATGGCCAGTTCCTCGGCCAGGCGTTCGGGTGGGTCGGCGTCGAAGCCATCGGACAGCACCCACACCCGCGCGCTGCGGCCCAGCTGCGCCCGGGCGTGCACGCGGTGGAAATCGGCCACGCTGGTGGCGATGCGCGTGCCGCCGCCGAAGCCGGCGGTGACGGCGTTGACCTTCTCCTGCACCGCGCCGCTGTCGCGCTGCAGCAGCGGCGTGATCTCGGCCAGCCGCGTGTGGAACACGAACACGCGCGCCGACATCGCGCCGACGAAGGCCCGCGCGATGCGCAGGAAGAGCTGCGCGTGGGTTTCCATCGAGCGGCTCACGTCCACCAGGATGAAGAGGCGCGGCTTCTCGCGTCGCTGGCGCCGCCAGGCCGGCACGAGCGGCAGGCCGCCGGTCTTCAGGCTCGCGCGCAGCGTGCGGCGCACGTCCAGGCGCGCGCCACGCGGGTGGTCGCGCCAGCGGCGGGTGAGGCGCTGGCGCAGCCGGCGGGCGATGCGTTCGGCCAGCTGTTCCAGCTGGGCCAGATCCTGCGGCAGCCATTCCGCCAGGCTGCGGTCGTGCAGTGGGTCGGTGGCGCTGGCGCCGCCCTGGGCGCGTGGCGTGTCGGCGGTGGGCGCCTCAGCGCCGGGCAGGTCCAATGCCGTGTCCGTCGGCGGGGCGGGTGTGCCAGGCGGGCGCGGCGGTGTGTCCAGCGCCTGCTGCAGTTGCTGCACCACCTGGCGCAGGTCGCGCGGGGCGCGCGTCTGGCCGCTGGTGCGGGTGCTGCCCTTCAGGCGCTGCGGGTACCAGTAGCGTTCGAACAGCTCGGGCCAGCGCCGCCAGTCGCGCGCGTTCTGGCAAGCGATGGCGCGCCAGGCGGCGTCCAGCGTGCGGGCGCGGGCAAGCGGTACGGCCAGCGCGGCCTGCACGAAGGCCTGCTGCTCGGCCACGCCCACTTGCAGGCCGTGGTCGCGCAGCAGTGCGGCGAAGCCGGCGATGCTCTCCAGCGGGCGCGCGGTATCGGACGCAGGCGCCATCTCAGCTCACCTTTTCGGCGACGCCGACGCTGCGCCGACCTTCGATGAGCTGGCGCACACGGTCGGGGCTGCATTGGAAGCGGTCTTCGCGGGTCTTCAGCAGGCAGCCGAGTGTGGCCGTCAGCGCATGCGGGTCGTCGGGCAGGGCCGCGAAGCGCAGGCGGTGCAGCGCACGCACCCAGTCCAGCGTCTCGGCCACGCCGGGGGTCTTGGCCAGGTCGTCCTTGCGCAGGCGCTGCACGAAGGCCACCGCCTGCTCCACCAGCGCGCCTTCAGCCTGCGGCAGCGTGGCGCGCACGATGGCCACCTCGCGCGCCAGCGTCGGGTAGTCCAGCCAGTGGTACAGGCAGCGGCGGCGCAGCGCGTCGCTGAGCTCGCGCGTGCCGTTGCTCGTCAGCAGCACCGCGGGCACATGGCGGGCGGTGAGCGTGCCCAGCTCGGGCACGGTGATCTGGTAGTCGGCCAGCACTTCCAGCAGGAAGGCCTCGAAGGCCTCGTCGGCGCGGTCGATCTCGTCGATCAGCAGCACGCAGGGCGCGGGGCTGGTGATGGCCTGGAGCAGCGGGCGCTCGAGCAGGTATTCGCGCGCGAACAGATCGCTTTCCTGGATGCGCCGGGTCGGGGCGTCCGGCGCGCTGCCTGCCGTCTCGGCCAGCCGGATGGCCAGCAGCTGGCGGCCGTAGTTCCATTCGTACGCCGCCTGTGCCAGGTCCAGCCCCTCGTGGCATTGCAGGCGCACCAGCTGCCGCCCCTGCGCGCGCGCCAGGGCCACGGCCAGCGCCGTCTTGCCGACGCCAGCGTCGCCTTCGATAAGCAATGGCCGCTGCAGCTCGGCCGCCAGCCACAGCGCCGTGGCCAGGCCCTCGTCGGCGATGTAGCCGGCGGTGTGGAGCTGCTCGCGCAGTGCAGCGTCGCTCATCGCGAGCCCGTGGCCACGATTCAGGTACGGCGGCGGCCGAACAGCCCGGCCAGCCAGCCCTTGATCACCGTCCACAGCAGGCCCAGGGCGTTGAGCTCGTTGACCGGCGCCGGCGGCCGGTTGGCCAGCACCGGGCTGGCCGGTGCCGGGGCCGTCGTCGTGGCTGCGGCCGGCAAGGCTGCAGCCTCGGCGCCCAGGGTGGTTGGCAGCGCAGCTGCATCGGCCTGCGCGCCGGGCTCGGCGGAGTCGGTCATGGGCGTGGCCGCCGCGTCGGCCGCGGCCGGCGCCAGCGCCACCGCCGCAGCGGCATTGCTGAAGTTGCCCGCGAACTGCGCCAGCATCGCGTCCGACACCGGCACCAGCAGCCGGCTGCCGAACTGCGCCAGCTTGCCGCTGACGGTGACGACGGCGCTGCCCACCAGCGTGGCGGTGCCCGGCGCGTCGCCGGGTTCCAGATGCGCCGTCAGCTCCATCGCGGCCGACGAGCCGGCCTTGTCGGCCCCCTTGCCCAGCATCTTCAGGCGGCGCGCCGCCGCGTCCAGGCCCAGCACTTCGATCTCGCCGGCGAACTGCATCACCGCCGGGCCCACCTTGCTGCGTACCGTGCCCTTGTAGTGGGTGTCGTCCAGCTGCTCGGTGATGGCCGCGCCGGGCATGCAGGCCGCCGTGGCGCGCACGTCGCACAGCACGGCCCAGGCCTGCTCCACGCTGGCGGCCACGGGGTAGCGCTTGTCGAGCTTGACTTCCATTCAGTCCTCCGCCGCCGTCACAGCGCCACGCCGCTCTTCTTGAGCTGCTGCCAGACGCGGTACGCGCTGTGCGGCATGGTCATGTCCGTCACGCCCAGGTGCGCGAAGGCATCGACCACCGCGCTCGTGAACGTGGGGATGCTGCCCACGTGCGGCGATTCGGCCACGCCCTTGGCACCGATGGGGTGGTGCGGGCTGGGCGTGACGGTGTGGTCGGTCTCCCAGTGCGGCGTTTCCACGGCGGTGGGCAGGAAGTAGTCCATCAGCGTGTTGCCCAGCAGGTTGCCCTGCGCGTCGAACGGCATCTGCTGGCCCATGGCCACCGCGAAGCCTTCGGTCAGGCCGCCGTGGATCTGGCCTTC
>JAIXZR010000295.1 GCA_027489455.1 Rubrivivax sp.
GAAAGGCCGCGTGACGCATTTCGTCAGCGCCATGGGCACCACCGGCACCATCACGGGCGTGGGCCGCTACCTGAAGGCGCAAAACCCAGGGGTGCGCATCGTCGGGGCACAGCCCAGCGAAGGCTCGCGCATCCCGGGCATCCGCAAGTGGCCGCAGGAGTACCTGCCCAAGATCTACGACGCCAGCCAGGTGGACGAGCTGATGCTGGTGAGCCAGGCCGATGCCGAGGAAATGGCGCGCCGCCTGGCACGCGAGGAAGGCCTGTTCTGCGGCCCTTCGGCGGCCGGCGCCTGCTGGGCGGCACTTCAACTGGCCAGCACGCTGGAAGGCGCGACCATCGTCTTCATCGTCTGCGACCGCGGCGACCGCTACCTTTCCACCGGCATCTTCCCCGCGTGAACGCGCCTGGCCCGCGCGAGGGCGCGCGCTTCTGCATGGCCTGCGGCACCGCGCTGCAGTGGCTCACGCGCGAAGAGGACGGCGGCCCCAAGGCCAGGCTGCGCTGCACGGCCTGCGGCTGGACGCACTGGAACAACCCCACGCCGGTGCTGGCGGCCGTGGTGGAGTGCACCGATCAGGGCGGGCAGGTGCTGCTGGCGCGCAACGCGGCCTGGCCGGGCCGCATGTTTGCCCTGATCACGGGCTTCATGGAAGCCGGCGAGACCGCTGAAGAAGGCATCGCCCGCGAGGTGCTGGAAGAAACCGCCCTCGTGGCGCACAGCACCGCGCTGATCGGCGTCTACGATTTCCAGCGCATGAACCAGGTCATCCTGGCGTACCACGTGCAGGCCACCGGGCAGGTGCGCCTGTCGCCCGAGCTGGCCGAATACAGGCTCTACGCGCCGCAGGCGCTGCGCTGCTGGCAGGCCGGCACGGGCCTGGCGCTGGCCGACTGGCTGCGCCGGCGGGGCATCGAGCCGCGCTTCATCGACGCGCCGGCAGCGCGGCCGGAATAACATTGCGCCATGGACAGCATCAAAGAACTCGACACCCGCGGCCTGAACTGCCCGCTGCCGATCCTCAAGGCCAAGAAGGCCCTGGCCGACATGGTGGCCGGCGAGACGCTGCGCGTGGTTTCCACCGACCCCGGGTCCACGCGCGATTTCCAGGCCTTTGCACGGCAGACCGGGCACGAGCTGGTCGAGCAGACCAGCGCCGGCAGCGATTTCGTGCACGTGCTGCGGCGGCGCTGACGCGACCGCCGCGCCCGGGGCTCAGAGCTCCAGGCCGCGCAGGTAGTCGCGGAAGCCCGGCCCCAGCTGCTTGTGCTGCAGGGCCAGCTCGACGTTGGCTTCGAGGAAGCCCTCCTTGCTGCCGCAGTCGTAGCGCTTGCCTTCATACCGGTAGGCAAAGACTTTTTCGCGCCGCAGCAGCGAGGCGATGCCGTCGGTGAGCTGGATCTCGCCACCCACACCGCGCTGCTGCGTGGCGATCTCGTGGAACACGCCCGGCGTGAGGATGTAGCGGCCGGCCACGCCCAGGCGCGAAGGGGCTTCTTCGGGCGCCGGCTTCTCGACGATGCGGTGCACGTCCATCAGGCGGCTGTTGACTTCGGTGCCGGCCACGATGCCGTAACGGCGGGTGTGTTCCGCTGGCACTTCCTGCACGGCCAGGATCGAGGCGCGCCACTCGGCATACTGGTCCACCATCTGCTTGAGCACCGGCGGATGGCCGACCATCAGGTCGTCGGCCAGCAGCACCGCGAAGGGCTGGTTGCCCACCAGGCGCTGGCCGCAGAGCACGGCATGTCCAAGGCCCAGTGCCTGAGGCTGGCGCACGTAGATGCACTCCATGTCGTCGGGCTTGACGGTGCGCACCACCTCCAGCAACTCGTGCTTGGCGGCCTTTTCCAGCGCCACCTCGAGCTCGAAGGTCATGTCGAAATGGTCCTCGATCGGCCGCTTGTGACGGCCGGTGACGAAGATCATCTCGCGCACGCCGGCCGCGTAGGCTTCCTCCACGGCGTACTGGATCAGCGGCTTGTCCACCACGGGCAGCATTTCCTTGGGCTGCGCCTTGGTGGCCGGCAGGAAGCGGGTGCCGAGGCCGGCAACGGGGAAGATCGCCTTGTGGACTAGCATGGGGCTTTCGCAGTAGGGGGTTTGCCTCGGATTCTGGCATGCGCCCCCTTGCGTCACCCGAGCCACTTTTGCGCAGAATTCTTGATGGACGTGCTGGTTGTCGAGCCCTTTGATGCCGACGTGCTGGCCTGGCTGAACGCCCGCCATGCCGTCCACTACGCGCCGGAGCTGGCCCAGCAGCCCTTGGACTTCCGGGCCGCGCTGGCGCCGGTGCGCGCGCTGGTGGTGCCGCCTTCGGTGGCGCTGGACGCCGTTTCGCTGCGCCGCGCGCCGCAGCTCAAGGTGGTGGCCCGGCTGTCGGTGGGGGCCGAGAACATCGATCTCGAAGCCTGCGCCCGGGCTGGCATCGAAGTCGTGCGGCCCGCCAGCGCCAGTGCGCTGGCCGAAGCCGAGTTCGCCGTCGGGGCGCTGCTGCAGCTGCTGCGGCGCGTGCCCATCATCAGTGCAGAGGGCCTGTTGGTCGGCCGCGAGCTCGGCAGCGCTACCGTCGGCGTGGTCGGCCTGGTCCCGGCCGCCCGGCCGCTGGCGCAGCTGCTCACGGCCTTTGGCAGCACCGTGCTGGGCTACGACCCGGCCGTCCACGCCAGCGACGCGGCCTGGCAGCGCGCCGGCATCCCGCCCGTGGGGCTGCGCGAGATGCTGCAGAGCTGCCACGCGCTGGTCGTGCTGCTGGACTTCTACCCGCGCTACACCGGCCTTTTCAGCGAACGCCTGTTCGAAGAATGCCAGGCCGACATGGTGCTGGTCAGCCTGGCCTATTCCGCCGTGTTCGAAGCCCGTGCCCTGGCGCGGGCGATGGGCAACGGCCGGGTGGCCGCGGCCTGGCTGGACAGCGTCGAGCCCGGCTTGCTGGACCCAGGCAAGCCGCTGCACCACATCGACACCCTGCAGGTGACGCCGCGCGTGGCCGCCACCACGCGCGAAAGCCGCGTGCGCAGCGCCTGGGCCGTGGCCCGGCGCATCGACAGCCTGTTGCAGGCCGACGCCGGCTTCAGGCCGGCGCCGTCAGACGCGCCAGCTGGCCCTGCAAGCGGTCCAGCGACTGCCTGAACTCGGCCAGGCGGGCCCTTTCCTGGTCCACCACCGCGGGCTTGGCGCGGGCGACGAAACTCTCGTTGCCGAGCTTCGCCTGAGCCTTGGCGATCTCGCCTTCCAGCCGCGTGATTTCCTTGCCCAGGCGGGCGCTTTCCGCGGCCACGTTCACCTGCACGTGCAGGGCCAGGCGCAGCGGGCCGGCGATCGCCACCGGCGCAGCCTGCGTCGCGGCGGCAAAGGCGGCTTCGTCGGCCAGCACGCGCACGTCTGCCAGCCGTGCCAGCGCCTGCAGCAGCGGCGTGGCGGCGGTCACGAAGTCGGCTTCGCCCAGCGTCAGCAGCGGCACCTTTTCCCCCGGGGGCAGGCCCATTTCGCTGCGCAGCCGGCGGCTTTCGGCCACCACGGCCTTCAGTTGCGTCATCCAGGCGTCGGCCTGCGGGTCCACCTTGTCCAGCTGGGCTTGCGGGTAAGCGGCAGTGACGATGCTGTCGCTGCTGCCGGGCTGTTTGCGGCCCGCCACCACGGCCACGGTCTCCCACAGCTCGGCGGTGATGAAGGGCGCCACTGGGTGCAGCAGGCGCAGCACGGTTTCCAGCGTGCGGATGAGGGTGCGGCGCGTGGCGCGGGCGCGGGATTCGTCGCCGGCCTGCGTGGCCTGGGCAATCTGCACCTTGGCGATCTCGAGGTACCAGTCGCAGTACTCGTCCCAGACGAAGGTGTAGATGGCGTTGGCGACGTTGTCCAGGCGGTAATCGGCAAAGCCCTTGGCCACGGCGTCTTCCACGCGCTGCAGCTCGCCCGTGATCCAGCGGTCGGCCAGCGAGAAGCGCATGTAGCCGTGGTACGGGCCGGCCGGCGTGGTGATGGCGCCCGAGGCGTCGTACACCGCGGGCGCGCACTCGGCCTTC
>JAIXZR010000019.1 GCA_027489455.1 Rubrivivax sp.
GGCGCCTCAGCGTTCGAAGCGTTTGCCCAGGATCTCCAGCGCCGGCAGTGTCTTGCCTTCCAGCACTTCGAGGAAGGCACCCCCCCCTGTACTGATGTACCCGACATCGCCTTCGATGCCGTACTTGGCGATCGCCGCCAGTGTGTCGCCGCCGCCGGCAATGCTGAAGGCCGGGCTGGCGGCCACGGCGCGGGCAATGGCTTCGGTGCCGTGGCTGAAGGCCTCGAACTCGAACACGCCCACCGGGCCGTTCCAGACGATGGTGCCGGCCGCCATCAACTTGGCGGCCAGGGTGGCGGCGGTCTGCGGGCCCACGTCCAGGATCATGTCGTCGGCGG
The DNA here is from genome assembly GCA_027489455.1 of Rubrivivax sp. Classification (GTDB taxonomy): domain Bacteria; phylum Pseudomonadota; class Gammaproteobacteria; order Burkholderiales; family Burkholderiaceae_C; genus Rubrivivax. Next base: position 339 of record JAIXZR010000019.1, read on the forward strand.
CAACATCGGCCACGGCCTTGATGGTGGCCGGCGCATCGGCCGCAAAGGCCTTGGCCACCACCACGTCCACCGGGATCGGCACCTCGGCGCCGCGCGCCTTCATGCCGTCGATCACGGCGCGGGCCTCGGCCACCAGGTCGGGCTCGGCCAGGCTCTTGCCGATCGGCAGGCCCATCGCCAGCAGGAAGGTGTTGGCGATGCCGCCGCCCACGATCAGCCCGTCGACCTTGTCCGACAGCGCCTTCAGGATCGTCAGCTTGGTGCTGACCTTGCTGCCCGCGACGATGGCCACCAGCGGCCGCTTCGGGTGCGCCAGGGCCTTCGTGATGGCATCGATCTCGGCCGCCAGCAGCGGGCCGGCACAGGCCACCGGCGCGTATTGCGCGATGCCGTAGGTGCTGGCCTCGGCGCGGTGGGCGGTGCCGAACGCGTCGTGCACGAACACGTCGCACAGCGCCGCCATCTTGCGCGCCAGGGTCTCGTCGTTCTTCTTCTCGCCCTTGTTCAGGCGGCAGTTTTCCAGCATCACCACCTGGCCCGGGGCGACGGTGACGCCGTCCACCCAGTTCTGCACCAGCGGCACCGGCACGCCCAGCAGCTCGCTCATGCGCGCAGCAACCGGGGCCAGGCTGTCGGCGGGCTTGAATTCGCCTTCGGTCGGGCGGCCCAGGTGGCTGGTGACCATCACTGCCGCGCCAGCCTGCAGCGCCATGCGCACCGCCGGCACGCTGGCGCGGATGCGCGTGTCTTCGGTGATGTGGCCGTCGTCATCCTGAGGCACGTTCAGGTCGGCGCGGATGAAGACACGCTTGCCGGCCAGTTCGCCGCGGTCGATCAGGTCGGACAGTCGCTTCACGTTCATCGGGGTCTCCAAAGAAGGCAGGAAGGGTGGATGGAAGAAAGGCTGCAAGCCGCCGCGGGCGATACGCGCTACCAGCCCAGCCCCAGCTTCAGCGGCAGGTAGACCGCCATGCCGGTGAGGATGGTGCCCAGGATGTCGCGGCGCCAGAAAAAGTAGCCCAGCGCGGCAGCGGCACCGAACAGCCGTGCGTCGAGCAGGGTGCGGATGACCTGGCCCTGCGTCATCACGATCTCGGGCACCACCACCGCGGCCAGCGCCGCCAGCGGCGCGTAGCGCAGGCCCTGCTGCAGCCAGGCCGGCAGCGGCAGCTCGCGGTCGGAGATGAAGAAGAACGAGCGCGTGACCACCGTGATCACGGCCAGGCCCAGGATGGCGAGCGCGGTTTCCCAGGTCGACAGGGTGTTCATCGCGGCGCGTGCCTCATGCCGGGCGGCGCCGGGCGGCCTGGTCCATCAGCAGGGCCATGGCCACCGCAGCGGCAATCGCCACCACGATGTTCAGCTTGAGCGGCAAGGCATAGGCCGCCACGGCAGCGCAGGCCGCCACCAGGCCGGCCACGGCGGTGGCGCGATCAGCCAGCAGCGACGCTGCAATCCCCAGCAGCGCCAGCGTGCCGGCGAAGCCGAAGCCCCAGTGCACGGGGATGCGGTCGGCCATCAGGATGCCCGCCAGCGAAGGCAGCTGCCAGGCCAGCCAGTTGGTGGCCACGCCGCCCCAGAAGTACGGCGCCTGCTCGGGCGCCGGCCGCGGATCGGGGAAGCGGCGCATGAACATCACGTAGTTCAGATCGGCCGTGAAGTAGCCGAAGCGCAGCCGCTGCCAGCGGCTGTAGGCCATCAGGTAGGGCCGCCACTGGGCGCTGAAGATGACGAAGCGCAGGTTCACGCACAGCGCGGTGGCCCACACCACCCACAGCGGCGCGCCACTGCCCAAGAGCGGCAGCACGGCCAGCTGTGCGCTGCCGGCAAACACCAGCAGCGACATCATCACGGCCAGCGGCACGCCCAGGCCGCTGTTGCCCATCGCCACGCCGGTGATCAGGCCCCAGGCGGCGATGCCGAGCGCCGTGCCCACCATGTCGCGCGCGCCGCGCGCGAACTCGGGATGGCGCCAGATCGGGCCGGGCGGCTGTAGCGGGGGGCAGTGGGCAGTCACCCGCGGATTGTCGCGCCCCGCCGCGAGGGGCTGGCGTGGTCAGCGCTTCCTGACGCTGCCGCTGCCGACCACGGTGCGCGAGACCGTGGCGTCGCCGGTGTAGAGCACATCGCCGCTGCCGGCGATGTTCACGGCCAGGGTCTTGCTGGCGTGCACCTCGGCATCACCCGAGCCAGCGATGCTCACCGACACATCGTCGGCCTGCAGCCGGTCCAGCTGCGCATCGCCGCTGCCGGCGATCGTGAGGCTCAGCTTGCGGGCCTGACCGGCGCCCCGCACGTCGCCACTGCCGGCCACGCTGATGCCCAGGTCGTCGGTCTTGAGCTGCACCAGCCGGGCGTTGCCCGATCCAGCGACCGAGACCTTCAGGCTGGGCGTGCTGAAGCTGCCCAGCTCGGCATCGCCCGAGCCAGCCACGGACAGGTTGTCCAGCCGCGGCGTCACCACCGTCACCATGACCGGGCCTGTGCGGTAGAGGTTCTCGCCCTTCTTCCAGCCGATCACCAGCCGCTGGCCTTCGACCACCGTTTCCAGCAGCGGCAGCAGGTTGTCGGACACGCGCACCGTCACCGCCGCCTTGTCGCCCTGGGTGACGACCAGATTCATCGAACCGCGCAGCGAGATGCCGCTGAAATCGGCGACGTTGCGCGCTTCGGTCACGATCCGGCCCGAGGCCTCGGTGGCCGCGATGCTGGCCTGCGGCAGGCCGCCCAGCCCGGCCAGGCCCAGCAGCAGCGTGGTGAGGGCCAGTGCGCGGCGGGCCGGGGTGCGGACAGAGTCAGGGGCAGGGGCAGGGGTCGGGTGGTTCGTCATGTCGTCCTCGTCGATGGGCGTTGGAGCAAGGCCCGACTGTGCCGCCCGGCCCTGGCGCAGCCCAGCGCCAGGCGACCAACTGCGAAAACGCGCGACGAAATGACGCCCGGTGGGCGGCCGCGGATCAGCCGCCGGCCTGGGCCGGCTTGTCCTTGCCCGCGGGCTTGGCATCGGCGCCGGCCTTGGCATCGGCACCCGCTTCCGCCTTGGGCTCGCCCTCGCCATCGGCCCGGGCCTGGGCGGTCTGCGTGTCCGGCGGCGCCGGCACGGCCTCGATCTTGTTCTCGCGCATGTAGTCCTCCATCTCGCGCCAGCCGGCAAAGACGGCGGCCTTGTCGGCACGCCGGTTGGCCTGGTAACAGGCCTCGATCGACCGCGCGGCGTGCCGGCAGCCCGCGCCGATGGCCTTGCCCTCGGCTTCGCGCTTGGCAGCCACGGCGGTGGCCGATTCGATGCCCAGCTGGTCGCAGCCGGCCAACCACAGGCAGCCCAGCAGGGCGGCCATCAGGCGCAGGCGCGGCGCGCGCAACGGGGCGGCAGGCAGGGGCCGCGCAGCGGGCGCGGCGTGGCGGGCGGTGGGGGTGGGCACGGCGTTGCGGTGAGGGGTGCGCAGTGGAGAACAGGCCGGAGGGCACCCACGGTGCGGCGCGTACCGGCTACATAGTTCGGATATCGGCGCGGCGCCCTGCGCGCTGAAGCGGCCGGCCCCGCATGAGCACTGGGAATTGGCCGTGGCAAGCGTCGCTGTTCTGCTGACGGTTAGGCGTGCGGTCCGGCCCCCGGGCGGGGCGGTGCGGCGCGCCGGTATGGCCGCGGGGCCGATGCCCGGCCTAAGGTGCCAGCCCCGGGTGCCGCTGCCGCCATTCGGCAGCGCTGATGCGTCGCCCGCCGGGCAGCTGCAGCTGCAGCCATTGCAGCGCGCCGGCGCCGCAGGCCATGACCAGGGCGCCATCGGCCGCTGGCAGCCACTGCCCCGGCGCGGCGCCGGGCGCGCCTGAAACCACCCGGCCGCGCCAGAGCTTGACGGCCTGCCCGGCCAGCATGGCGGTGCAGCCGGGGAAGGGATCGAAGGCCCGCAGCCGCCGCTCGATGACGTCCGCCGGAGCCCGCCAGTCGATGGCGCCTTCGGCTTTCTCGATCTTGTGCGCGTAGCTCACGCCGGCAGCGGGCTGCGGCTCAGGCTGCAGTGTCCCCGCCTGGGCCGCCTGCAGGCCGCGCAGCACCAGCTGCGCGCCGATGGCCGCCAGCCGGTCGTGCAGGCTGGCGGCGCTGTCGTCAGGGGCGATGGGCGTGGCCTGGGCCAGCAGCATGGGGCCGGTGTCCAGGCCGGCGTCCATCTGCATCAGCGTGATGCCGGTCTCGGCGTCGCCGGCCTCGATGGCGCGCTGGATCGGCGCGGCACCGCGCCAGCGCGGCAGCAGCGAGCCGTGGATGTTCAGGCAGCCCAGCCGGGGCAGCGCCAGCACCCAGGGCGGCAGGATCAGCCCGTAGGCGGCCACCACCAGCACATCGGGGGCCGCCGCGGCCAGGGCGGCCTGCGCCGCCTGCGCGTCGGCGGCAAAGCGCCCGTCCAGCTTCAGGCCCTGCGGCTGCGCCAGGGGCAGGCCGCGCGCCAGTGCCAGCTGCTTGACGGCCGAAGGCTGCAGCTTCAGCCCGCGGCCGGCAGGCCGGTCGGGCTGCGTCAGCACCAGCGGCACGGGCCAGCCGGCGTCGACGATGGCCTGCAGCGCCGCGCGCGCGAATTCCGGCGTGCCCGCGTAAGCCACGCGCAGGCGCGGCGGCCCGGCGGGGGCGGCCGCCACGGGATCAGCCTGCACGCTGCTCTTCGCGGGCCTTCTTCAGCATCTTGGTGCGGATACGGTCCCGCTTCAGCGGGCTCAGGTATTCGACGAAGACCTTGCCCAGCAGGTGATCCATCTCGTGCTGCACGCATACCGAAGCCAGGCCCTCGGCCTGCAGCTCGAAGGGTTCGCCGTCGCGGCCCAGCGCGCGCACCGTCACACGGGCGTGGCGTTCGACCTTGTCGTAGATCTGCGGCACCGACAGGCAGCCTTCCTCGCCCAGCAGGAATTCGGCGCTGCGCTCGGTGATCTCGGGGTTGATCAGCACCACCGGCTGGTCGTGCTGTTCCGAGGTGTCCATCACGATCACGCGCTCGTGCACGTCCACCTGCGTCGCGGCCAGGCCTACGCCGTCGCTGGCGTACATGGTCTCGAGCATGTCATCGACGAGCCGGCGGATGCGGTCGTCGACCTGGGCCACGGGGCGGGCCACGGTGTGCAATCGGGGGTCGGGGTAGCGCAGGATGGGCAGTTGGGCCATGGCACGGGGCGGCGGGTGACGGGGCTTCGCAAGGCGCGCTGCCGTGACAGCCTGCACAGGTGGCCGGCAGCGTTGGCGCCCGCGTTGCGAGGGCCCGGTTTTTGCGGGCAGAATCGAAACGGAAGGGGTCGGGCCCAGGCGCGGCATCCATCAACTGCACCTGGCAAACACTGGAAGGGCAGCCCGAACTTCGTTCCAAGCCCGGCCTGCTTCCAGGCGGATTTTGACATCGCCCCCGCCCCGCGCCCGCCGGCATGCCGCCAACGGCCGCCCATGCGCCGGGCCTTGATGTGAAAGACCAGACACCCCCATGCGCTCAAGCCTCGCGGACCACCGCCCTGCCCTTGCCCACCGGCAACCGCCCAGCAGCCCTGGCCGCCCCACTGCCCGCGCTGCGGCCTGGTGTGCCGCCGCCCTGCTGGCAGCCAGCGCCTCGGTGGCCTGGGCGCAGCCCAACTTCCCGATCACCCCGGGCCAGCGCGCGACCGCGCAGCAGGTGGCCCAGGCCGGTGTGGCGCTGTCCGATCTGGCACCCAATGCCCCTGAATCGCACACCGTGCAGCGCGGCGACACGCTCTGGGCGATCTCCGGCCTCTTCCTCAAGCAGCCCTGGCGCTGGCCCGAGCTGTGGGGGATGAACCTGGAGCAGATCCGCAACCCGCACCTGATCTACCCCGGCCAGGTGCTGGTGCTGGACAAGAGCAACGGCCGCGCCCGCCTGCGCGTGGCCCAGCCCGGCGATGGCCAGCCCGGCGGCACCGTGAAGCTGTCGCCGCGGGTGCGCAGCGAGCTGCTGGAAAACGGCGCCATCGCGGCCATCCCTCTGAACCTGATCGGCCCCTTCCTCACCGAAGCCGCGGTCTTCAACGGCAATGAGCTCGACGCGGCCCCGCGCATCGTCGCCACGCAGGAAGGGCGCGTGATGCTGTCGCGCGGCGAAACCGCCTACGTCCGCGGCGACCTGGGCGGCGCGCGGGATTTCCGGCTCTTCCGCGAGCTCAAGCCCCTGGTCGACCCGGTAACGAAGGAAGTGCTGGGCTGGGAAGGCCGCTACGTCGGCACGGCCGAGTACCTGCGCGCCGGGGTCGAGGCAACGGCGGCAACCGGGGGCGACAAGGCCGCTGTCGTGCCCGCCACGTTCCAGATCACCAGCACGCGGCTGGAAGCCGCCGTCGGCGACCGGCTTTCCCCCGTGCCGCAGCAGGAACTGGCCGCCTACGTGCCGCGGCCGCCTGCCAAGGCGATCGACGGCAACATCATCTCGATCTACGGTGACGGCTTGCGTGCGGGGCAGAACCAGGTCGTCTCGATCAACCGCGGCCAGCGCGACGGCCTGGAACGCGGCCACGTGCTGGCGCTGTGGCGCGCCGGCAAGCCGGCGATCGACAGCACCAGCGAGCCACGCACCGCCATGCGCCTGCCCGACGAAAGGCATGGCCTGCTGTTCGTGTTCCGGGTCTTCGACCGCGTGTCGTATGCGCTGATCCTGAACGTCGCCGACCCGGTGGTGCCGGGCGACCGCTTCACCCAGCCCTGACAGCCTGAGCCCCGCGGTGGCGCCTGACGCGGCCGAATTCCGCGCCTGGTTCAGGCTGCTGGAAACGCCCGGCCTGGGCCGCGCGCCGGCGCGGGTGCTGCTGGCAGCCTGCGGGTCGCCGCAGGCCGTGTTCGAGGCCCGGCCCGAGACGCTTCGCAGTCTGGTCGGCGCCGAGATCACCCAGGCCCTGGGCCAGGTGCCCGAGCACTTCGAGGAACGCGTGGCGGCGGCCCTGGCCTGGTGCGACGGCGGCACCGATCGCCACGTCATCACACTGGCCGATGCGGCCTACCCGCCCAGCCTGCTGGCCACAGCCGATCCGCCACTGATGCTGTACGCACAGGGCGACCCGGCGCGGCTGCGCCTGCCATCCCTGGCCCTGGTAGGCAGCCGCAGCGCCACGGCCCAGGGCCTGGACAACGCCCACAGCTTTGCCCAGGCGCTGGGCCAGCAGGGCTGGGTGGTGGTGTCGGGCCTGGCGCTGGGCATTGACGGCGCCGCCCACGAAGGCGCGCTGCAAGCCGGCGGCCCGGGCACGGTGGCGGTGGTCGGCTGCGGGCTGGACCGCTGCTACCCCCCGGCCCACCGCGCGCTGGCGCAGCGCATCGCCGCCAACGGCGTGCTGGTGAGCGAGTTCGCCCCGGGCATGCCGCCGCTGGCCGAGAACTTCCCGCGGCGCAACCGCATCATCGCCGGGCTGTGCCAGGGCACGGTAGTGGTCGAAGCGGCGCTGCGCTCAGGATCACTGCTGACGGCACGGCTGGCAGCAGAAGCCGGGCGCGAGGTGTTCGCGGTGCCCGGATCTATCCATGCCCCGCAGTCGCGCGGCTGCCATGCCCTCATCAAACAGGGGGCCAAGCTGGTGGAATCGGCACAGGACATCCTGGACGAGCTGCGGCCCGAGGCCGGCCCCGTCGCGCTGGCCACCCGGCCGGGCCGCCGCCGCACGGCCACCGGCGAGCAGCCCGCCCTGCCCGGCCTGGAGCCGGCAGCGGACGCCGGCGGCGCGGCCGAGCCCCCGCTGCTGGCCGCCCTGGGCCACGAACCGTGCACGCTGGACGCCCTGCAGGCACGCACGGGCTGGCCCACCGCCGAGCTCAACGCGCAGCTGCTGACGCTGGAACTCGAAGGCCGGGTGGCGCGCCTGCCGGGCGGGCTTTTCCAGCGCCGCAGCGCGGCGTGACCGGCTGCCGCGCCGCGCCATCGGCGGCCCGACGGACGGCCCCAGCCGTCGGAGCCCCTGGGGTATAGTGAATTCATGTTTGATGTCCTCGTCTACCTCTACGAGAACTACTGGCGCCCCGATGCCTGCCCCGAGCCCCAGCAGCTGCGGCGCAAGCTGACGGCGGTGGGGTTCGAAAGCGACGAGATCCAGGACGCCCTGCGCTGGCTCGACGGCCTGGCCAGTTCGGCCGAAGGCGTGACTGGCCAGCAAGGCCCTGCCAGCCTGCGCATCTACACCGAAGCCGAGCGCGAAGTGCTCGGCGACGATTCCATCGGTTTCATCAGCTTCCTCGAATCCGCAGCCGTGCTGCCGCCGCCGATGCGCGAAATGGTGGTGGACCGGGCGATGGCCGTGGGCGGAGGCCCGATCGACCTGGACGATCTGAAGGTCATCGTGCTAATGGTCTTCTGGAGCTTGGGCGAGGAGCCCGACGCGCTGATCCTGGACGAACTCTTCGTCGACCCCGAGGACAGGCTCATCCACTGATCGCCGCCCGCGGCGGGCGATCAGCTCAGCAGCCGGGACGCGTCCACGTCGAGCTTGGCAAGCGCGCTGCGCGTGGCGCGCACCGTCAGGGCTTCGTCCTGGGCTGGCAGCAGGTGCCCGGCCTGCAGGTAGGCCGCCAGCCGGTGCTGCTGGAACAGCACGCAGCGCCCCTGCGAGGTCACGAACAGGCTCAGCTGCTTGCGCATGCCGTGCCAGGCCAGCTGCACGGGTTCGCTGTGGCCGCCGCGGTCCAGCATGTACCAGCTGCCGACCTGCAGCTCGCGCGCCCAGGCCACCATCGCCGGCGTGGGCATGCTGCCGCCGTCGAGCACCACCTCCAGCTCGCTGCTCTGGTGGCCCGAAAGATCCAGCACCATCGATTCGTCGATGTCCACGTCCTGCGCGTCGGGCAGCAGTTCTTCCAGGGTCTCCAGCCGTTCCATCAGCTCGCGCAGCCGGTCGTCGGGGATCACCGCGGCCTTGGCGGTGAAGGCTGCAGCCAGGCTGTTGTTGAGCTGCTGGATCTGCTCGTCCTGGCGCGCCGTGTCCATGCCCGCACTGGCCATGCCTTCGCGCAGGCTCTTCAGCAGCAGCGGCAGGCGGCGGATGACCTCGGCACGCTCTTCGCGCGTGACCTTGGCGCTGGCGCTCCAGATCAGATCGGCCGCCGCGCGCTTCATGGTCTTGGTCTGCTCGGCCGGCGCGCCATAACGCACCGCCGTGGTGGCCAGCACGTCGGCCCAGACGTGGAACAGGAACTGGCGCACGCCTTCCTGCACCGGCACCTCGTTGAGCATGCGGCGCAGCTCGATCGTGTACTGGATCGCCAGCGTCTCGCGCTGCTCCACCTGCTGGGCCAGCGAGACGCCCTTCTTCGTCGCCTCGTTCTCGTTCTTGAAGTAGTGCTCCAGGAACTTCTCGAATTCGGTCAGCACGGTCTGGAAAACACGGCGGCCGGTGTCGGGATAGGCCTCGACGACCTGCACCACGCGCTTGATCTCGCGCTCCAGCGCGTCGCTGGTGCTTCCGGCCATGCCGTGCGCTGCGGTGTCGAAGCCCATCACGCAGGCGCCCATGCGGTCGATGAGCCGGCGCGCCGGGTGGTCGATGGTGGCGAAGAAGTCGGGTTCGGTCACGGCCACGCGCAGCACCGGCATCTGCAGCCGCGCAAACCACACGCGCACGCTGGCGGGGATGCGCTCTTCAGTGAGGATGCTCTGGAACAGCAGCGCGACGATTTCGATCGTGGCGCGCTCTTCGGGCGTGGCCGCCGCCTTCTTCAGCACCTGCTTGCGCTGGTGCAGCTCGTCCAGCATCACCGGCGTGGTGACCAGCGGCTCGCCCTGCTGAGACGTCGGCGCCAGGCGCTGCTTGATGCCCTGCTGGGCGGTCTCGATCGCCCGCGCCAGTGCCGGCGACAAGCGCGTCGGCACATCGCCTGGCGCCTTCAGGCGCAAGGTCTGGGTCGACACGCCAAACTGCGGCACATGCCGCCCGATCAGCCGGTTCAGCCGCCCGAGCACGGCCTCGGCGTGATCACGGCTGCGGGCCAGGGGCGCGGCACGCGTCATCAGCCGGGTCTCGTCGCCGACGGCACCCCCGGGCAGCCGGGTGAAGCCCGGGCCGCGGCCGGGGCCCGGGCCGAGGCTGTCGTAGCCGGAAGCGTAGCCCTGCCCAGGCCCGTAACCCCCGCCGGGGCCGGCGCCCGGGCTGGCGTTGGCGCCCCCGTAACCAGAGGGGCCGAAGAGCTGGCTGTCCGTCACGCCCCCCATGCCCAGGCCACCGCCACCCGCGGGGTAGCCCATGCCCGTGCCGGCGTGCCAGCCCAGCGGCGCGTTGGGGTGGGTGCGCGAGCGGCGGATGAAGGGCCTCAGGTCGACATCGGGCAGCACGTCCTGCGCCACCAGCCAGCGGTTGGTCTCGTGGTAGGCCTCTTCCACCAGCAGGGCGAACTCCTCGTGCAGCACGGCCTGCAGTTCGCGCCAGCTGTCCAGGGTCTGGCCCGAAGCGCGCCAGGCATCGAACACGATGCGCGCCAGCACATGCGCGCGCAGCAGGTCGTGCGGGTCGAGCTCGTTGCGCTGTTCCAGAAAGGCCACGCGCGAGCGCAAGTCGGCGAATTCCCAGCTCGCCCGGTCCATGATGGCCAGCGCCAGGCGCGACGTGACGATCTCGAGCTCGATCGTGTCGTCGGAGACCAGCGTCAGCGTGTCGCGGGCTGATCCGGCCTGTGGCCACTCAGCGGCCTTGGTGGCCGAGACGCCCCCCAGCAGCACCTGGCGCAGCCCGGTGACGATGCTGCGGTGCCAGGCCTGCGCGCCCTGGTTCAGGCCGTGCAGCAGATCGCGCCGGCGCTGGAAGGTGGCGTGCTCGCTGGGCTTGTCCAGCAGGCTGCGGGCGCCTTCCAGAGCGGCCTGGACCAGATCGACCAGCCCCTTGACCAGCTCTTCGGTGTACAGCCTTCGCGCCTGGCTGGCGATGGTTTCGGGCGAAGCGCTCTGGGCCATGTCAGCGGGTGGCGGGCGGCGGGGGTTTCCTGGAGGATGCCCCGTTCACTCTACACCACGGCCCCGGCGTTGGGGTCGTTGGGATCGGCATCCTTCGACGGCCCGGCCTTGATCAGGTCCTCGCGCTTGACACCCAGCCACATCGCGATGCCTGCAGCGACGAAGATCGACGAGTAGATGCCGAACAGGATGCCGATCGTCAGTGCCACTGCAAAGTAATGCAGCGTGGGGCCGCCGAAGATCAGCATCGACAGCACCATGATCTGCGTGCTGCCGTGGGTGATCACGGTGCGGCTGATGGTGCTGGTGATGGCGTTGTCGATCACCTGCGGCGTCGTCAGCTTGCGGTACTTGCGGAAGACCTCGCGGACGCGGTCGAAGATCACCACCGATTCGTTCACCGAATAGCCCAGCACCGCCAGGATCGCCGCCAGCACCGCCAGCGAGAACTCCCACTGGAAGAAGGCGAAGAAGCCCAGGATGATGATGACGTCGTGCAGGTTGGCGATGATGCCGGCGACCGAGAACTTCCACTCGAAGCGCATCGCCAGGTAGGCCATGATCCCGAAGATCGTCACGGCCAGCGCGATCGCGCCGTCACGCGCCAGCTCGGCGCCCACCGACGGGCCCACGACCTCGGTGCGCTGCAGCTTCACGGGCTCCGCGCCGCTGGCCACCGTGCACGAAGGCCGGCTCACGGATTCGCCTTCGGCCGTGGTGTACTGCTTGGTGCCCACGGTGCCGGTCTCGGCCTTGCACAGCTCGGCGAACACGCGGCTGGCGACTTCGGTCTGCTTCACGCCGCCGCGCACCGGCAGGCGGATCAGCACGTCGCGCGAGGTGCCGAACTTCTGCACCTGCACTTCGCCGAAGCCCATGGCCTCGACGGTGGCGCGGGTGCGGTTGATGTCGGCAGTCTGGGCGTACTCGACTTCCATCACCGTGCCACCGGTGAATTCGATCGACAGGTGCAGGCCGCGCGTGACCAGGAAGAAGACAGCCAGCCCGAAGGTGACGAACGAGATCACGTTGAACACCAGCGCGTGGCGCATGAACGGGATGTCGCGGCTGATTCGGAAGAATTCCATGCGGTGTGCTCCTGGTGTCAGGCTTCAGCCTGGGTTTCGCCCGCGGGCTTGCCGGCCGGCGGCGTCGTGCCGGGGCGCCAGACCTGCCCGATCGACACGGACTTCAGCCGCTTCTTGCCGCCGTACCACAGGTTCACCAACCCGCGCGAGAACATCACGGCGCTGAACATGCTGGTCAGGATCCCCAGGCAGTGCACGACGGCGAAGCCGCGCACCGGCCCCGAGCCGAAGGCCAGCAGCGCCAGCCCCGCGATCAGCGTGGTGATGTTGCTGTCCAGGATCGTGCCCCAGGCGCGGTCATAGCCGGCATGGATGGCAGCCTGAGGCGCAGCGCCGTTGCGCAACTCTTCGCGCACACGCTCGTTGATCAGCACGTTGGCGTCGATGGCCATGCCCAGCGTCAGCGCGATGGCGGCCATGCCAGGCAGCGTGAGCGTGGCCTGCAGCATCGACAGCACGGCCACCAGCAGCAGCAGGTTGAAGGCCAGCGCGATCGAGCTGAAGACACCGAACAGCAGGTAGTAGGCGCACATGAACACCGCGATCGCGATGAAGCCGTACAGCACGCTGTTGAAGCCCTGGGCGATGTTCTCGGCACCCAGGCTGGGGCCGATGGTGCGTTCTTCGATGATCTCCATCGGCGCGGCCAGGCTGCCGGCGCGCAGCAGCAGGGCCTGGTCGCTGGCTTCCTGGGTCGTCATGCGGCCGCTGATCTGCACCCGGCCGCCGGCGATCTCGCTGCGGATCACGGGCGCGGTCACGACCTCGCCCTTGCCCTTCTCGAACAGCACGATGGCCATGCGCTTGCCGACGTTGTCGCGCGTCACGTCCTTGAAGATGCGCGCGCCCTTGGCGTCCAGCGTCAGGTTGACGGTGGGCTCCTGCGTCTGGCTGTCGAAGCCGGGCTGGGCATCGGTGAGGTTCTCGCCGGTCAGGATGACCTGGCGGTACAGGATGATCGGCGCCTGGCCGCGTTCGACGAAGCGTTCGCTGCCAAAGGGCACCGGCGCGGCGCCGCGCTCGGCCTCGCGCGCTTCCGCGGTCTCGTTGACCATGCGGATCTCCAGCGTCGCGGTGCGGCCGATGATGTCCTTGGCCTTGGCCGTGTCCTGCACACCCGGCAGCTGCACGACCACGCGGTCCAGGCCCTGCTGCTGGATCACGGGTTCGCTCACGCCGAGTTCGTTGACGCGGTTGTGCAGCGTCGTGATGTTCTGCTTGACGGCCTGCTCCTGCACTCGGCGTGCGGCTTCGGGCTTCAGGCTGCCGCTCAGGCGCAAGTCGCTGCCCGCCCCGGCCAGCGCCCATTGCAGGTCCGGGAACTGCTCGGTCAGCACGGCCTGCGCCTGGTCGGCCAGCGCGGTGTCGCGCACGCGCACATCGACGTTGTTGCCGTCACGCGTCACACCGCCATGGCGGATGTTCTTTTCGCGCAGCACGGTGCGCACGTCGCCAGCCAGGGATTCGGCGCGCTTGGTCAGCGCGGCCTTCATGTCCACCTGCATCAGGAAGTGCACGCCCCCGCGCAGGTCCAGCCCCAGGTACATGGGCAGCGCGCGCAGCTTGCCCATCCATTCCGGGCTGCGCGACAGCAAATTCAGCGCGACGATGTAGCTCGGGTCGCTGGCGTCGGGGTTCAGGGCCTTGCTGATCGCGTCCTTGGCCTTGATCTGGGTGTCGGTGTCGCCAAAGCGCGCCTTCACCGAGTTGCCTTCGAACTGCACGAAATCGGCCTTCAGCCCGGCGTCGTCCAGGACCTTCTGCACGCGCGGGGCGATGCTCGCATCCAGCTTCAGCGTCGCCTTGCCGCTGGACACCTGCACTGCCGGCGCCTCGCCGTAGAAATTGGGCACGGTGTAGAGCAGACCGACGAGCAACGCGACGAGAAGGATCGCGTACTTCCACAGCGGATAGCGGTTCATGGGGCTTCCTGGGGCCCCGCGCGGGCGGGGCCGGGCGGGCTGGGGGTGGATGGGCGGGGGCAGCTCCCGGGCCCGGCGCCGGCAGCCCGGCGGGGCCGGGCCTGGCCGGCAAGCGGGCGGGCGCCGCGGTGGTCAGCGATGGCGCCCTTACTTGAAAGTGCCCTTGGGCAGCACCTGGATCACGGCGGCGCGCTGCACCTGCAGCTCGACATTGTCCGAGACCTCGATGTGCACGAAGGTCTCGCCAAGCTTGGCCACGCGGCCCACCACGCCGCCGCCGATCACGACTTCGTCGCCCTTGGCCAGCGCGTCGATCATGGCCTTGTGCTCCTTCTGCTTCTTCATCTGGGGCCGGATCATGATGAAGTAAAGCACCACGAACATCAGCACCAGCGGCAGCAGGCTGAGCAGGGTGGATTCGGTACTGCCCGGGGTGGTGGCCTGGGCGTAGGCAGAAGAGATGAACACGGTGGGAAGGTCCTGTCGCGGGGGGCCTGGCGGCAGCGTGCTGCCGGCATGGGCCGTTCGGAGGGGGTCTGGGCGGGCCGGGGCGCCGGTGCAGCCGGGCCAGTGCCCGATCCGCCGGTGGCCCCTGCAGCAATCCAGGGCAACCCGCTATTTTAGGCCTTGGCTGCCGCAGTGTTGTTGCGCGGGCCGTCACCGGCCGGCCAGGTGGGCGCTGGCGGATGCGGGGCGGGGCGGGGTACGCGGGGTGGCCGCCGCCGCCCGGGCACCGTCAGGGCCAGCGCCAGCCAGGCGGCGAGCAGGAAGGCCAGGCGCGGAACATCGAACAGCCCGTGCCCGGCCGCCACCAGCGCCAGCCCGGCCCCGGCGCCGGCCAGCGGCGCCGCCAGGCGGCGCCTGCGGGCTGCCCCCAGCGTCAGCCGCCACAGCGCCCAGCCCGCGGCCCCGGCCCAGGCCAGCAGGCCCAGCAGCCCCTGGTCCACCAGCAGCTGCAGCGGGGTGCTGGCCACGGGCAGACCGGGGCTTTCGCGCGCCAGGTGCCAATGCGCCAGGCCGGCGTCGAAGCTGCCGTTGCGCAGCAACTCGGCGCCGCGGCCGTCGACCAGGCTCACGCTGTCGATGTCCAGCCGCAGGCCCGGCGCATCCAGCGCCAGCGCCAGGCCCGTGGGCCGCAGCGCCGACCAGCCCCCCGCCGGCGGCAGCGGGCCTTGCAGGGGCAGGGTCAGGGTCTGCCAGGCGCCGTCGCCCGCCACCGCCAGGCGCTGCGTGGCACTGGCGCACAGCCGCCGCGGGCCGCTCAAGCCGGCGCAGACCTCGGCCACCAGCCGGGGGCCGGTGGCGGCATCGGCGGGCGAGAGCACGCGCGGCGCCGGCTCGGCCGGGGGCGCGGCCAGGCTGGCGGGCGGCTCGGCCACGGGCTCGGCAGCAGCGGCAGCCACAGCGGCAGCCGGGCCGCCTGCCGCGCTGTCCAGCGCCGCCGCGGCTGCGCTGGCCGCTTCGGCCGGTGCCGCCAGGCGCAGCACGACCTGCACCGTGGCCACGGCCGCCGGCCCGGGCTCGGGCAGCGCCACCTGCTGCGACAGGCGCCAGGGCAGGCCCAGCCCGGGCACGGGGGCGGCACCGGGCAGTTCCACCAGCCAGCCGTCGGTATGGCGCTGCAGGCGCAAGTCACCGGCAGGCGGCACTTCGCTGCCGGGCGCGGAGGCCGCCAGCGCGGGCGGAGCCATGCCCAGATCGGCGCTGCGGCCCAGGCCGCGGCCCAGCAGCCAGTCGCCCGGGCCCTGCAGTGCCTGCAGGCCTTGCAGCCACTGCAGCTGCCAGGCCTGGCCGTGTCGGGCCCACTGCTGCAGCCGGTCGGGCCAGGGCGTGCGCACCAGCACCGCAGCCAGCAAGGCGGTGATGGCCAGCATCGCCACCAGGCCCGATTGCCAGCTCAGACTGTCGGGCCAGCCCGGCTGACGGCGCAGCGTGCTCCAGGCCAGCGCCAGCAACAGCACGGCGGCGGCGATCAGCGCCGGGCCCAGGGCCGCGGCGCCGCCGCTGCGCCAGGCCACCGCGGGCAGGGCCAGCATCACCGCGACCGCCGCGGCCAGCGCCAGCAGCACCGCGGCTGGCCGCCCCTGCACGTAAGCCACGCCCAGGGCCAGCGCCGCGGCTGCCCAGGCCCCGGCATAGACCGCCAGGGCGCCGTCGTCGTGGGCGGACATCGCCCAGCCCAGCACCAGCAGGCCCAGCAGGCCGCCGGTGGCCATCGCCAGCACCAGGCTGCGGGTGGGCAGCCGGCTGCCCAGGGCCTGCAGCGGCAGCACCCAAGCCGCCGCGCCCAGCAGCGCCGCCAGGCCGCGCCAGCCGCTGCCGGGGGTGACCAGCAAGGCCAGGACGGCGAAGCCCAGCGCCAGCGGCAGGCCTGGCCACAGCCCGACCGCGTGGGCCGGCGAGACGACCGCCGCCCGAGGGGGCAGGGGCTCGAACTGGCTCAGCTGGCCGAACTGGCTGAGCTGGCTGTGCTGGCTGTTCGGCCACGGCGCCGGGGGGCGCGGCGGTCGGCCGGCCCAGGCGGCAGCCAGGGCCCGGCCGGCGCGCGAAGGCCCCGGGGCCGGCCGGCCCCTGCTCTGCGGCTGTGGCGCACTGGACGGGGCCAGCAGCAGGTAGATCACCAGCGCCAGGGGCACCGCGAGGTAGGCCGCGGCAGAAAAGCTGACGACGCACGCATGCGCCCCCAGGGCCAGCGCCAGCACGGGCAGCACCGCATCGCGCGGCCGCGGGGCGTGCGCCCAGGCCGCAGCGGCAAAGGGCATGCCCACCGCCAGCAGCACGGGCAGGGCGGCCGGCCCGGCCTGCACGCCCCAGAACAGGCGGCCGGCCGGGACATCGCCGGCCACGTCCAGCAGGCCGCCCAGGCCGTAGGCCAGGCGTTCCCAGAGCACGGCCAGGCCGGCCACCAGCAGCATCGCGCTGAAGGCCTGGGTCAGGCGCGTCGTGGTGCCGGCCGGATCGTCGCGCCAGCCGGCACGCAGCAGCGGCAGCAACAGGCAGGCGCCCAGCACGCCCTTGGCCAGCCGCAACCGGTCGGCCGGGTCGCCGCGGCCCTGCCACCAGCCGAAGCTGTCGCCACCCGCTGCCTGCAGGCCCGTCCACAGCGCCAGCAGCGTGCACAGCAGCACCGGCCACAGCCAGGCCGTGGCGGCGCTGTAGCCGGGGGCGGGTTCGGTTTCGGCCTGGACCTGGTCCCAGGCCAGGCGGCCGCAGCCGCCGGCCGCCACGGCCAGCAGCAGCAGATCGAACTCTTCGACCGCCTGCCAGCCCGTCCACGGGGCCAGGCCGGCCAGCGGCAGCGCCGGCAGCACGATGAACGGCCAGACCTTGGGCGACAGCGCCGTCGCGACCGCCACGCCAGCGGCGGCCAGGAAGGCCACCCCCGGCGCCAGCGGGTGGTGCCAGGCCAGGAACAGCGCCAGGAAGGCCGACAGCGCCGCCAGCGTCGTCAGGCCGATGGCGCCCAGGAACAGCCGGGCACCGTCGATGCGGACGCGGCGATGGCGGCGTGCCGAAGTGCGCGTGCGCTGGCGCCGGGGGCGGCTGCCCCGGCGTGAAGATCGCGGCTCGCCGCTCATAATGTTTGCAAGATCACTCCCGGCGCCAGTCTAGGTGGGCCCGGCGCGAAGGCCGCCCCTGCCGACGGCCGCGCCTCCGCGAATGCGGGGTGCACGAAAAGGGGGGCCGCCAGCGATCCAGGCCCACCGCGCGCCCCTGCCGTGCCCCCACCCAGCCCTTCCCGTCCCGCCAGCCTGGCGCCACGCGCGGCCGGGCGCGCGCGCCGCCGCGCGCCGCGCTGGCGCCGGCTGCTGGCGGTGCTGGCCGTGCTGGCGGCCCTGCTGCTGGCCACGGTGCTGGCAGCTGGGGTGGCGCTGGGCCACCCGCCCACGGCCATCTGGCGCGAGCTGCAATCGCGCAGCCCGGGCGAACTGCTGCGCCACCTGCAGCGCCGGCTGCAGGGGCACGACACCCTGCAGACGCTGGCCGGGCCGGTGCTGTCACGCCTGCAGGCGCGGGTGGAGCGGCCCGTGCCGCCGCTGCAACAGACAACGCTGGGCAAGGGCCAGCAGGCGCAGACGCTGCCGCGGGTGCGCTTCGACAGCGCCGGCCGCCCGATGCCGCTGGCCGCCGCCGACGTGGCGGCCGCCGCGCAGGTGCCTGGCGCCGCGCTGGCCCAGGGGCCGCTGCCGGACGTGCGCGTGGACAACGTCGCGGCCCTGGTGCAAGCGGTGCGCGAAGCCCGCGCCGGCCAGGTGATCGAGATCGCCCCGGGCCGCTACCGGCTGGAGCAGACGCTGCAGATCGGTACGGCCGGCCTGCCCGAAGGCCCGATCACGCTGCGCGCGGCACGGCCGGGCAGCGTCTGGCTGGACGTGGCCACGGTGCAGGGCGTGAACCTGAAGGCGCCGTACTGGGTGTTCGAGAACCTCAACTGGCGCGGCACCTGCACCGGCGAAGGCCACAAGCACTGCGAGCACGCGATCCACGTCGTCGGCGCGGCGGTGGGCACGGTGATCGTGAACAACCTGATGCAGGACTTCAACGCGCCCATCAAGGTCAATGGCGAGGACGGCCGCTGGCCCGACCACGGCCTGCTGCAGTTCAGCACGCTGCAGAACAGCGCGCCGCGCCAGACGCGCGGCCCGGTGGCGCTGTTCGATCTGGTGGGCGCGCGCGGCTGGCGCGTGGCCGACAGCCTGATCGCCGACTTCGTGCGCACCGGCGGCGACCGCGTGTCCTACGGCGCCTTCATGAAGGGCGCCGGCAGCGGGGGTGTCTTCGAGCGCAACCTGGTGCTGTGCACGCGCAGCGGCATCTCGCAGCACGGGGTGCGCGTGGGGCTGTCGTTCGGCGGCGGCGGCACCGGGCCCGAGTACTGCCGCGACGGCCGCTGCGCGCTGGAATTCAGCCAGGGCGTGATGCAGAACAACATCGTCGCGCACTGCAACGACGTGGGCATCGACGTCAACCGCTCGGCCGGCATCCAGCTGCTGCACAACACGCTGATCAACACCGCCGGCATCGGCGCACGCGGGCTGGAAAGCACGGCCACGGTGCAGGGCAACGCCACCGACGGCGGCATCCGCGCCCGCGACGGCGCGCTGCTGCAGGCCCAGCACAACCTGGCTGGCGCCGATCTGGCCGACTGGTGGCAAACCCCCGACGCGCTGGACCTGCGCTGGCGCCAGCCGCTGCCCACCGCGCCCAGCCTGCTGGCGCAGGATTTCTGCGGCCTGCCGCGGCCGCAGCCGCCGGCGGTGGGTGCGGCAGGGCAGCCGGGCTGCGCGCCGCAGGGCGGGCGCTGACCGCCCGCCCGGCCGCGCCCGCCGCTACACCAGCACTTCCACGCAGTGCGGGTGCCCCAGGAAATCCTGCGGGCTAGCACTGGCGCCATAGGCGCCGGACTGGAACACCACCAGCAGATCGCCCGGCTGGGCCTGCGGCAGGTCCACCAGATCGCCCAGGCGGTCCAGCGGCGTGCACAGCGGGCCGACGACGTTGACCGGCTCGCGCAGCAGGCCCGGGCGGTCGACCGCGGCTTCCAGCGGGTAGTTGCGCCGGAACACCTGGCCGAAGTTGCCCGAAGCCGCCAGATGCTGGTGCAGCCCGCCGTCGGTGACCAGGAAGACCTGCCCGCGCGAGACCTTGCGGTCCAGCACGCGCGCCACATAGATGCCGGCTTCGGCCACCAGGTAGCGGCCCAGCTCCACCACCAGCGCGGCGCCGGGCAGCTCGGCCTGCGCGCGCGCGGCCAGCTCGGCCAGGCCGGCGATGACGGGGGCTTCGTCCAGCGGCTGCTCGCCCGGGAAGTAGGGCACGCCCCAGCCGCCGCCGACGTTCAGACTGCGCACGGGGGTGCCGGCCTGCGCGGCCAGCGACAGCGCCAGGTCGAAGCAGGCGCGCTGCGCTTCCACCAGTGCGGCGGCATTCAGATTCTGCGATCCGGCGTAGAGGTGGAAGCCTTCGAAGCCCAGGCCCAGATGCGAGATCTCCGTCAGCAGCGCCGGCACGCGTTCGGCATCCACGCCGAAGGGCCGCCCGCCGCCCCCCATGCGCATGCCCGAGCCCTTCAGCTCGAAAGGCGGGTTCACGCGCACGGCCACGCGCGCTGGCAGGCCCAGCTGCTGCGCGGCAGCGGCCAGCAGGGGCACTTCGCGTTCGGATTCGATGTTCACCAGCACACCGGCGGCCACGGCCTGGCGCAGCTCGGCGTCGCGCTTGCCCGGCCCGGCGAAGCTGATGTGCGCCGGCGCGGCGCCCGCGTCCAGCGCCACCTGCAGCTCGCCCGCGGAAGCGACGTCGATGCCGTCCACCAGGCCGGCCATCAACGCCACCAGCGCCGGCATCGGATTGGCCTTCATCGCGTAATGCAGCTGCACGCCGGCCGGCAGCCGCGCGCGCAGCCCGCCCACGTGCTGACGCAGGAAGCCGCGGTCCAGCGCGTAGAAGGGCGTGCTGCCCACGCGTGCGGCCAGGCGCGACAGGGGCTGGCCGGCAACGTGGATCTCGCCGTCGATGCGCGGGAAGGCGCGGCGCGGCGCGTGGGGGAGGGTGCTCATGCCGGGCGGGCCTCGGTCAGCGTGGCGGCGGCCTGCTCGGCCAGCGCGCGCCGGTCCAGCTTGCCATTGGGGTTGCGGGGCAGGCTGGCGCTGTGCAGGTGCAGCTGCGCGGGCACCATCCAGGCCGGCAGCTGGCGGCGGCAGTGCTGCAGGGCCTGATCGATGGCCGCGGCGGGGGCCGCGTCGCCGGCCGCGGCATGCAGCAGCACGCTGGCATGCACGGCCTGGCCCAGCGTGGGGTGCGGCAGGCCGAAGACGGCGCATTCCTGCACCACGCCGCTGGCGTAGAGCACCTCTTCCACCTCGGACGGGCTGACGCGGTAGCCGGAGGTCTTGATCATCTCGTCGCGCCGGGCCACGAAGTACAGGAAGCCTTCCTCGTCCAGCCGCACGGTATCGCCGGAAAACACCGCGATCTCGGGCAGCACCGCACCGGGCGGGCGCAGCGGGGCCGGCAGCGGCCTGAAGCGCAGCGCCGTCATCTCGGCATCGCCCCAGTAGCCCTGGGCCACCAGCGGGCCGCGGTGCACCAGCTCGCCGGGCTCGCCAGGCGCGCAGGGCTGGCCGTCTTCGCGCAGCACCAGGATCTGCGCGTTCGGGATCGCGCGGCCGATGGATTCCGGCCGCCGGTCGGCTTCCTGCGGCGGCAGGTAGGTGGAGCGGAAGGCCTCCGTCAGCCCGTACATCAGGTACGGCGCGGCCTGCGGCCAGCGCTGGCGCAGCCCGGCCAGCACCGGCAGCGGCATCTTGCCGCCGGTGTTGGCGAAGTAGCGCAGCCGGCAGGGCGCATCGGCCGGCCAGGGCGCCGCCAGCAGTTGTGCATACAAGGCCGGCACTGCCGTGATGCCGGTGATGCCTTCGGCCACCAGCACCTTCAGCACATCGCCCGGCAGCAGGTAGTTCAACAGCACCACGCGCGCACCGCTGGCGAAGGCGGTGGTGAGCTGGCTGAAGCCGGCGTCGAAGGACAGCGGCAGCACCGCCAGCAGGCTGTCGCCAGGATGGTTGCCCAGGTAGGTGGCCACGCTGGTGGCGCCGCACACCAGGTTTCGGTGCGACAGCATCACGCCCTTGGGCCGGCCGGTGCTGCCGGACGTGTAGAGGATGGCGCAGAGATCGTTGTCCAGCACGCGCGGCGGCCAGGGCGCAGCGGCATCGGCGCCGGCGGCGACGAAATCCGCCCAGGGCAGCGCCGATCCAGCGGCCAGGCGGCCGGCTGGCCCCACGCACACGCAGGCCAGGCCGGGCAGCGAGGCCAGTGCGTCCTGCAGCAGCGCCAGCCGTGCCGGCGTGGTGACGAGCAGCTGCGCGCCGCTGTCGGCCAGCACATGGGCCACCTGTGTGGCCTTGAGCTGCGGATTGACGGGCACGAAGACCGCGCCCGCCGCCGCCGCGCCGAAGCAGGCGATGACGAACTCGGCGCACTTGTCCAGCCACACGGCCACGCGGGCGCCGGCCGGCACGCGCGCGGCGGTGGCGGCGGCGGCGGCCTGCACCTGCTGCGCCAGCTCGTCGTAGCGCCAGTGGCGGCCGTCGGCCGTCAGCGCCAGGGCATCGGGGTGGGTCTGGGCGCGGTGCAGCAGCAGATCGTGCAGCAGCTGGGCGGGCGGGGTAAACGCGCAGGGCGGAGCGGGCGTGGCCATGGGAGAGGTGGGGTGAATGGGCTGCGGATGCCGGTGCGCCGGCCCCGGCACGGGCCGCCCGGGCCCTGGGACAGGGGGGTGACCACAGCGCGCAGCGCAGGCGATTGTGAAGCCCTGCATGGCCCGCGCGGGAATGCCCGGACAGCGGCGCTTGCAGCTTCTGCCAAGGGTGTCACTGCCACCTAGAATTTGCGGATGGTTCCTGCTGCACCCGCCTCCACCGACACGCTGCTGCCCCTGCTGGCAGCCCTGATCCAGCAGGCCCTGGCACTGCCGCCCGACCGGCTGCCGGCCGAGCGCGACACGCCGCTGCTGGGCGCCGTGCCCGAGCTCGATTCGATGGCCGTGGTGAGCCTGCTCACGGCGCTGGAAGACCGCTTCGGCATCACGCTGGACGAATCCGAACTCAGCGCCGAGACCTTCTCCACCCTCGGCAGCCTGGGCGATTTCGTCAGCGCGCAGCTGGCGCGCTGACCCGCCGGGCCCGCCGCGCGTGCAGGCCTCGCTGCCCCGGGTCCAAGCGCTGTACCTGCAGGCCCCGGCCGGGCCGATGTTCGCCCTGCACCATGCGCCGGCCCCGGCCGGCGTGACGCCGCGCGCGGCCGTGGTGTTCGTGCATGCGCTGGCCGAGGAGATGAACAAGTCGCGCCGCATGGCCGCACTGCAGGCACGCGCCCTGGCGCAGGCCGGGGTGGCCGTGCTGCAGCCCGACCTGCACGGCTGCGGCGACAGCAGCGGCGACTTCGTCGACGCCCGCTGGCCGCTGTGGCTGCAGGACGTGGCCTGCGCGCTGGCCTGGCTGCAGGCACAACACCCGGGCGCACCGCTGTGGCTGTGGGGCCACCGTGCCGGGGCGCTGCTGGCCGCCCAGGCACTGCACGCCGCCCACGGCGGCAGCGCGGTGGCCGGCCTGCTGCTGTGGCAACCGCTGGCCCGGGGCGACGACGCGTTGCGCCCCTGGCGCCGCATGCAACAGGTGGCCGGGCTGCTGGCAGGCCGCCCGCCTGCGGCCAGTCTGGCGCCTGCCACCGGCAGCGGGGCAGCAGCCACCGGCCCGGGGATGCAGGCCGCCGGCTACGCCTTCCACGCCGAGCTGCTGCACGCCCTGCAGGGCGTGCAGCTGACGCCGCCTCCGGCAGCCGCCCTGCAGCCGGCCCGGCCGACGATCTGGCTGGACCTGCACGACCCCGGCCTGCCGGCGCCCACGGTCGCACCGGCGGCCGCCGCGGCCTGGGCCGCTGCCGGGCCGCTGCACCACGCCAGCCTGCCCGGCCCGGCCTTCTGGCGCAGCACCGACATCGACGAAGTGCCGGCGCTGATCGACGCCACCACGCGCGCCCTGCTGCAGGCCTGCCCGCCCCGCCATGCGTGAACAGGCGCTGCTGCTGCCTTGCCAGGGCGAAACGCTGGTGGCCGTGCTGGCCTGCCCGCCCGATGCGCCGCCGCCCGGCCCGCCCGCGGCCCCGGGGCTGGGCCTGGTGATCGTGGTCGGCGGCCCGCAGGTGCGCACCGGTAGCCACCGCCAGTTCACGCGGCTGGCACGGCTGGCGGCGAAGGCCGGCCACCCGGCGCTGCGCTTCGATCTGCGCGGCATGGGCGACAGCACCGGCACGCCGCGCGCCTACACCGACATCGACGACGACATCGCCTGCGCCATCGACGGCCTGCTGCAGGCCCGGCCGGACCTGCCGGGCGTGCTGCTCTGGGGCCTGTGCGACGCCGCCACCGCCGTGGCGCTGTACCTGCAGCGCCGGCGGGACCCGCGCGTGGCCGCCGTCTGCCTGGTCAACCCCTGGGTCCGCAGCGCCCAGACGCTGGCCCAGGCGCGGCTGCAGCACTACTACCGCCGCCGGCTGCTGCAGGCCGAGTTCTGGCGCAAGCTGCTGCGCGGCGGCGTGGGCCTGGCGGCCTGGCGCAGCTGGCGCGAACAGCGGCAGCTGGCGCGGCAGGCCACCCCCGGCCCGGCCGCCGCGGCGGCCAGCGCCCCGGGCAGCGTCAGCCCGCTGGCAGGGCAGGTGTTCGCCGCGCTCGACGGCTTCGGCCGCCCAGTGCATCTGGTGCTGTCGCAGGCCGACCTGACGGCGCAGGAATTCACCGCCGCGCTGCAGGCGCGCTACGGCGCCACGCCGCCCTGGCCCGTGCACCGCATCGCCGACGCCGACCACACCTGCAGCAGCCCTGCCGCCGACGCCGCGCTGATGGCCGCCAGCCTGGCCGCGCTGCGCACCGGCGCTGCGCCCGGCTGAGGGCGCGCAGCCGGCTTGGCCCGACTGCCGGGACTGCACACTCCGGCCCTGCCATGGTCGCCGCCCTCACCCCCCCCCTGCACTGGCATGCGCCGCTGTCGGCCCTGCCTGCTGCGGCGCTGGCGCTGCTGCACGAAGCCAGCCGCGATGACGTCTACCGCCACCCGGCCTGGCTGGCCAACCTGGCGCAGACGGTGGCCTTCGCGCCGCTGCAGCCGCGCTACGCCGTGCTGCAGCGCGCCGGTGCGCCGCGCGTGCTGCTGCCCCTGCTGTGGCCCGGCGGCGGCGCCGGCCCCGGGCCGCGCCGGGCGCGGTCGCTGGCCAACTACTACAGCCCGCTGGCGCACCCGGCCAGCGCCATCGACGCCAGCGCCGACGACTGGCGGCAGCTCTGCCTGGCGCTGCGCCAGCCCCAGCCGGGCGCGCCCGGGGCAGCCGGCCGCATCGACAGCCTGCAGCTGGGCCCGCTGGACCTGGCCAGCCCGCAGGCCCAGGCGCTGCAGCAGGGCCTGGCCGACGCCGGCTGGCGCACGCGGCCGTACTTCTGCTTCGGCAACTGGCACCACCGGCTGCCGGCCGGCGGCGCCGAGCGCTGGGCCGGCTACTGGGCCGGGCGCGACGGCGCGCTGCGCAACACCGCCGCGCGCATGGGCCGGCGCTTTGCCCGTGCCGGCGGGCGCTTCGAGATCATCACCGGCCCCGCCGGGCTGGACGCGGCACTGGCCGCCTACGAGCAGGTCTACGCCCACAGCTGGAAAGGCGCCGAGCCGCACCCCGGCTTCCTGCCCGGGCTGGCACGCGCGGCCGCGGCCCAGGGCTGGCTGCGCCTGGGGCTGGCCTGGCTGGGCCCGCAGCCGGTGGCGGCCCAGCTGTGGCTGGTGCAGCCGCCGCGCGCCAGCATCTACAAGCTGGCCTACCGCGAAGACGCCGCCAGCTATTCGCCCGGCACGCTGCTCACCGCCGAACTGCTGCAGCAGGTGCTGGCCGATCCGGCCGTGCGCGAGATCGACTACGGCATGGGCGACGAGCCCTACAAGCGCCAGTGGATGGACCAGCGCCGCGAGCGCTGGGGCCTGGAGGCCCTGAACCCGGCCACCCTGCGCGGCCAGGCGCTGCGCCTGCAGCGCGCGCTGGCAGGCTGGCGCCGCGCCGCCGCGCCGCCGCCGGCGGCGAACGGGGCCGCATGAACATCCGCCGCTCGGTCTGGGTCACGCTGCTGGCCAGCAACGCCGGCATGGTGATCGGCTTTCTCAGCAGCCTGGTGCTGGCGCGGCTGCTGACGCCAGCGGACATCGGCGCCTTTTCCATCGCCGTGGTGCTGGTGAACCTGGTGGCGGTGTTCCGCGACCTGGGCACGCAGTCCTACCTGGTGCAAAGGCGCACGCTGGACAGCCAGGACCTGGGCGCCGCGCTGGGCCTGACGCTGTTCACCGGCGCGCTGCTGGCGCTGGCGCTGCTGGCCGCCAGCGGGCCGTTTGCGCGCTGGTACGGGCAGCACGAGATCCAGCAGGTGCTGTGGGTGCTGACGGCCAGCTTCCTGCTCGTGCCCTACGTCAACGTGCTGGCCGCCAGCCTGAGCCGCGAGCTGATGGCCGGGCGCAGCGCCACCATCGGCCTGATCGGCACGCTGGTGCACGCCGCCGTGGCCATCGGCACGGCCTGGGTGGGCGCGGCGCACCTGGCGCCGGCCTGGGCCAACCTGGCCAACCTGGGGGTGACGGTGCTGCTCTCGGCCCTGCTGGCGCCGGCGGCGCGCAACCTGCGGCCGCGCCTGGGCGGCTGGGGCGAGCCGCTGCGCTTCGGCACCGGCGCCACTGCCGAGCACCTGCTGCAGGTGGCGCAGCAGTCGATCCCCGATCTCGTGCTGGGCAAGACCGCCGGCACGCACGAGGTGGGCCTGTTCAGCCGCGCGGCCGGGCTGGTGGGGCTGCTGCAGCAGGCGCTGCAGCCCACCATCCAGTACACCGCCGGCCCGGTGCTGGCCCGCAGCCACCATGCCGACCAACCGCTGGGCCCACTGCTGGCGCAGGGCGCCTGCCTGGTGACGGCCGTGGCCTGGCCGGCGCTGGCGCTGATGGCACTGTTCGCCGCGCCGCTGATCGGCCTGCTCTACGGCCCGGTGTGGCTGCCGGCAGCACCGCTGGTCGCCTGGCTGGCGCTGTCGGCCGCGGCGCGGCTGCCGTGGGCGCTGGCGGCCAAGGGCCTGCACGGCATCGGGCGGCCCGGCCTGGCGGCGTTGGCGGTGGGTGCCAACGTGCTGGCGCGGGGCGCGGTGTTGCTGGCCTTTGCCCACGGCGGGCTGCAGCAATTTGCGATGCTGCTGGCGCTGGCCGATCTGCTGGCCCTGACGGTGACCGTGGCCCTGGCCCGCCGCCACCTGGGCTATGGCCTGCGCCAGGCGCTGCGCGCCAATGCCGGCAGCGCCGCGGTGGCGCTGGCCTGCGCCGGGGCGGCCTGGGGCGCCTGGCAGGCCAGCGGCGCGGCCGGGTTGCCGGCCGGGCTGGCGGCCATCGCTGCCGTCGCAGCGGCGCTGGGCGGCTGGTGGGCCGCCGCGCGCGCCGTCGGGCACCCCGCGCTGGCCGAGTTGCAGCGGCTGCGCCCCGGCGCGCAATCTTCCCGCGCCTGATCGCCGGTCTGGCCCGGGGCCCGGGTGGCCCGGCCATAATTTGCGGATGTCGCACGCCGCCCCCGCAGCGGCCCGCCGCGCAGCCCCCGCAAGCCGCACACCCCCGCCGGCCCTGCCGTCCGGCCCGGCCCAGGCCTTCCGCCCGCCCATGCCCTCCCGGAGCCGCCGGTGAACGCCCGCCGCGCGCTGGGCATCATGTTCCTGTCATCGAACGCGATGACGTTGATGCACTTCGCCGTCACGCTGGTGCTGGCGCGGCTGCTGTCGCCGTCGGACGTGGGCATCTTCTCGATGACGGTGATGTTTGCCAACATCGCCGCGCTGTTCCGCGACTTCGGCGTCACCACCTACCTGCAGCGCGAGCCTGAGCTCGACGACAGCAAGCGCGCCTCGGCGCTGTGCTTCCTGCTCGTCACGTCCTGGGGCACGGCGGCCGGGATGTACCTGCTCAGCGACGTGGTGGCCGGGTTCTTCAACGAACCCGGCGTCGGCCAGGTGATGCGGGTGTTCTGCCTGAGCTTCCTGATCGTGCCCTTCGCCTCGTACTTCTACGGGCTGCTGGCGCGCGACCTGCAGGCTGGGCGGCAGGCCATCGTCAGCGCCGTGGGCACGGTGGCCTACGGCGGCTGCTGCCTGACGTTGGCGGCGATGGACTACGGCTACATGTCCCTGGCCTGGGCCAACTTCGCCAACATCGCCGCCACCATCGCCGCGCACGTGCTGCTGGGCTCGGGCCGGCTGCCGCGCCGGCTGAGCCTGCGCCACTGGCGCAGCCTGCTGCACTTCGGCGGCGGCTCGCTGCTGGGCAGCTTCCTGGAGAAGGTGAACCAGTCCGTGCCCGACCTGATCCTGGGCAAGCTCAGCGGGGCGCACAGCGTGGGCCTGTTCAGCCGCGCCAACGGGCTGATGGGCATGCTCGGGCAGATGATCTGGCCGGCCGTGAGCTACACCACCCTGCCCTTCCTGGCGCGCAGCCATCAGGAAGGCACGCCACTGGGGCCGATCATCATCCGCGGCCTGAACCTGGTGTGCGTGATCGGCTGGCCGGTGTTCCTGGGCCTGGCGCTGTTTGCCGAAGAAGTGATCCACGTGCTGTACGGCTCGCAGTGGCTGGCGGCGGCGCCGCTGGCGGCGATCCTGGCGATCGGCTTTGCCGCCCGGCTGCTGGTGTGCCTGACGGCCGCTGCGCTCACGGCGGTGGGCCGGCCCTACCTGGCGGCGCAGGCCTCGGGCGTGGACCTGGCCGCGCGCGTGGCGGCGGTAGCGGTGTTCGGTGTGGCCGAGCTCTGGCACTTTGCCGTGGCCATCGCGCTGGCCGACGTGCTAACCACGGCGTTCCCGATCTGGCAGCTGCGCCGCTACGTCGGCCTGCGCGTGCGCGACCTGCTGCTGGGCCTGCGGCAGACCGTGCTGGCCTGCCTGCTGCCCTGGGCCACCGTGGTGGCGCTGCGCCTGGCGATGCCGGCGCACTGGCACGACGGCCTGATGCTGCTGGTGGTGCTGGCCCTGGGCACCGTGGCCTGGCTGCTGGGCATGCGCTGGGCCCGCCACCCGCTGCTGGAAGAACTGCAGCCCCTGCTGGCCCGCGTGCTGCCGGCGGGCGCCCAGCGCCTGGCCATGCGTGTGCTCGGCAGCAAGCCATGAACAACGCAGCAGCGACCCCGCCCCGGCGCCTGCGCGTGGCGATTTGCTGGCCAGCGCCGCGGGGCAGCCGCGTGGCCGCCTCGGCCGCCGACGCGCGGCTGTACGAAGCCGCCGACGGGCTGAGCTTCCTCACCCAGCACGGCATCGACTGGGAGGTGGTCGATTCATCGCCTGGCTGGCTCAACCCCGGCCACGGCCGCGGCAGCCTGTGGGCCGGCATCGACCCCTGGCGCAGCCTGCGCCTGCTGCTGCGCCACCGGCGCTACGACGCGATCCTCAGCATCGATTCCTCGGCCGGCTGGCTCGTCCTGCTGGCGCAGCGCGTGCTGGCGCCGCTGGGCGTGCGCACGCCGGTGCTGGTGATCGACCCGGCGCTGGACCCTTCCTGGCCGCGCCGTATGCGCATGCACGCCGCGGTGCTGCCGCGGGCCGCGGCGGTGGTGGTCTATGGCCAGGTGCAGCAGCAGTACCTGGCGCGCGAGATGCCGGCGGTGCGCGCGCACTACGTGCCACACCGCATCGACGTCCGCTTCTTCGACCCGGCACTCGCCGGCCCGCCGCCGGGCCTGCCGGCCGGCGGCTACGTGCTGGCCGTGGGCAGCGACATCGGCCGCGACTACGCGCTGCTGGTGCAGGCCGCCGCGCAACTGCAGATGCCCGTGGTGCTGCACACCCGGCGCGAGCTGCCGGCAGGGCTGCCTGCGCAGGTGCGCGTGCAGCGCGACTGGATCAGCTTCGAGGCCTTGCGCGACCTCTACGCCGGCGCCGCCGTGGTGGTGGTGCCGCTGAAGGACACCCTGCACGCCAGCGGCGTGAACGGCCTGCTGGAAGCGCTGGCCATGGGCCGGCCGACGGTGGTGAGCGCCTCGCGCGGCATCGCCGATTACGTCAGCGATGGCGACAACGCCGCCGTCGTGCCGGTGGGCGATGCCACCGCGCTGGCCAATGCCATCCAGCGCCTGTGGGACGACCCCGCCACCGCCCGCCGCCTGGGCCAGGCCGCACGCGCCCGCGCGCTGGCGGAATGGGCGATGCCGGTCTACGCCGGCCACATCGCCCGGCTCGTGCGCGCCAGCGTTGGCCCATGAAGACAGCCAGCAGCATCAACACGCCGCCAGGCACCTGGCTGTTCGTGCACTACGGCGAAGCGCCGCTGCGCGGCAGCGAGCGGTGCCTGCTGAACCTGCTGCAGGCCCGCTGCGACGACGGCTTGCGCGGGCAGACCGTCCTCTGGTGCAACCAGCCTGCACTAGCCGAGGCGGCGGCGCCGTGGGTCGATGCGGTCGTTGTTGACGCTTTCGCGCTCGGGCCAGGATTCACTTCAAGCCTGGACCGCAGTGCCTTGAAGAACCTGCCGGCACTCGTGGCACACGGCACCGCACTCGTTCGCCGACATGGCGTTCGGCTAATACATTGCAGCGGACTGGCACCCTGTCAATGGATGATGCCAGTCAGCTTGCTTTGCCGTGTTCCATTGGTAGCTCAATTGCACAGCAACTATCTCCCTGCCGCACGCGTCGCGTCCCTGGCCTACGGCGCCAGCCTGCTGATCGGCGTGTCCAGGTTCTGCGTTCAGGACTTCAGATCAGACGGCATGCCGGGACCACGTGTCAGCGTTGTCCACAACGGCGTGAACATTCCGGCCTTCACTCATTCTCGCGAGGCGGTTCGTGTCGCGATAGGGCTGCCTGAGCAGGCCTTGGTGCTAGCCAGCATCGGTGCCTTGGACAAACGCAAGCGGGTCGATCTGCTGTTGGATGCGATTTGCGAGCTGCCACCGCCCCTGCGCGTTCGCATCCATCTTCTAGTCGTAGGCGACGGCCCAGAAAGCCAGGCGCTTCACGATAGAGCTGTGGGACTACCTGTCACGTTCACAGGATGGCGCAGCGATATCGGGGACATCTTGAACGCCAGCGATGCGGTCATCGTCGCCTGCGATCGCGAGGCCTTTGGGCTCACGGTCATCGAAGGTGCAGCGCTAGGGAAGCCAGCCATTGTCGCCAACGCTGGTGGATTGCCGGAAGTTGTAGAAGAAGGCGTGACGGGCCTGCGCTTTCAGGCCGGTTCCGCGCAGGCCTGCGCGGAATGCATCCAGCGCTTGCTGGAAGAGCCCTATTTGCTGGCAAGACTCGGGCATCAAGCCCAGAGCAGTTATCTGCGACGCTTTACGCTAGAACACATGACCAGACAGATTTTTGAACTCAATACGCTGCAGCAGAAAGAAGGTAGCAGTGCCTTCTCGCAGGTTTGGCGGTTTTGTCGTCTCGCTGCGCTGACCGTGCGTACCGTCGTGCGGCGGGTCGTTGCTCGTTGAGGATCCGTTAGCCCTTGACGCCTTCGATATTGAGACTAACCGGGTACTCTCGACCCTTGTACTGAAACGGGCGGTCAGACCAATCGGGCAGACCAGCCCAACCATTCTGCCCCTTGACCCACCGCCGCACGATTTGGCAGCCGGCATGCTTCAGTGCGCGGGTGAGAAACGCCTCGTTCAAAGCCACGTAGTGAAAGTTGAAGGCATAGTCTTGCCCGCCCATGAGGGGGAGCTGGATTGCGTCAAGGTCGCGGCCCTGGTCGAGGTACATGTCGACGATGGCGTCGAAGTCGGGCACTGCAATGCGCACCACGCCGCCAGGCCGCAGCACGCGGCACCATTCCTTCAGGACGCGCGGCAGTTCGGCATGCGGAAAGTGCTCAAGGCAGTGGCTGGCATACACCAGGGCGGCTGAGTTGTCGGCAAAGCGGTCCAGCCGGTCCAGCGGCTGGACCAGGTGTACGTGCCGCATTGGCCGGCCGTCGATGTTGACGAAGCCCGGCGCATCGATCTCACCGCAGCCGAGGTGCAAGCGCAGTTCATCGCCTTGCGGAAGCGGCGGACGGTGCAGGGACCACTTGAGACGGTCGACGCTGTCCAACATCCCGCGCGCCAGGGTGGACAGCATGGGCGAACGCCTGACAGCCGACTTGAGAGAGGAAATGGACATGATGCGATTTTGGATGAGCTGGTACGCGAGAACCGGGCACTTGGGGGGCGCCGGCGGGCATTAGCCCAAGCCAGCGCGTAACTGCAGTACGCCCCGCAATAGCAGAGTGCGGATGACGGCAGGGTTGAAGGGGTCGGTGCGCCAGGCCTGCAGGAAGTAGCGACGGGCTTCTGCCATGCTGTTCTTGCGCGCGAAGTGGTAGCCGATGCCCACTAAATGCCGCGCCACGCGTGGGCGGATGCCGGGCATGTCGCGCCAGGGCGCGAGCGGCAGGTACTTCATCATCACCTCGTAGTCCTGGCGATGGAAATCGTCGTAGCCGTTGGACGCCGACAGCACGCCGGCCGAGGTGAAGAAAACCCCGAGCGGCTCGCGCACGTGAATGAAGTCGCCCAGCCGCGCCAGGCGCAGCCAGAACTCGCGGTCGCCCACCACTGTCAGGCGCGGATCGAACTCGCCGCACTGCGCGTGCGCGCTGCGCCGCCATACCGGCTGCGATCCCGTCATGCAGCCCAGCAGCAGCTCGGCCTGGCTGTAGTCGGCCGTCTCGTGGATGCCGGCGCCGCGCGCATGGCACTCGGCCCAGGTCTCGTTCTCGGTGCGTGAGATGTACTGGTCGCCGTAGGCCAGCGTGGCCTGGGGGTTGTC
Organism: Rubrivivax sp.; assembly: GCA_027489455.1. Lineage (GTDB taxonomy): Bacteria > Pseudomonadota > Gammaproteobacteria > Burkholderiales > Burkholderiaceae_C > Rubrivivax. The sequence continues at coordinate 32,607 of JAIXZR010000019.1, forward strand.
GCGCAGCGCGCGCGTCAGCACCTCGTAGGCGTCGGGGCGGTGGCGGTCATCGGTGTTGGCGTTGCTGATGAATTCGCCGCTGCTCAGCGCCACGGCGCGGTTCCAGGCCGCGTACAGGCCTTCGCGCTCGGTGCGCAGGTAGCGGATGTTCTTGTGCCGCTGCACATACGGCGCGCAGACGGCAGCCTCGTTCTGCGGCGAGCCGCTGTCGACCACCAGCACCTCGATGTCGGGGAAGACGGTCTGCGCCACCAGGTTGTCCAGCAGGCCGGCGATGAAGCGCTCGGACTTGTAGGTGGAGACGATGGCGGTGAGCAGGGGGCGGGACATGGGTGCAAGCGGGCGGTGGGGGCGCCGGGTGGGCGGCCGGGGGGTCAGGGGTGGAGATCGGGGCCGCAGAGCGCGGCGTGCACCCCGGCGGTATGGAAGGCACAGACTTCCGGCGCGAACCAGGCGCGCACGGCCTGGCGCGCGGCGGCGCGCAGGTCGGGCCGGGTGCGGGCGGCGTCGATGGCCTGGGCCAGCTTGGCGGCCAGGCCGTCGGCCGAGCCAGGCTCGAAGAGGTAGCCGTTCTCGCCGTCCACCACCACCTCGGGCGCGGCGCCCCAGGCCGGGCCGACGAAGACGCAGCCCGCCGCCATCGCTTCCAGCATCACCAGGCCCAGCGGCTCGGGCCGCATCGATGCCGAGACGACGACGTCGAACTGCTGCATGCAGTGCCCGATCTCGTCGACCTGGCCGACCAGGCGCACGCGCTCGCCCAGGCCCAGCGCCGCCAGCTGCGCCTGCAGGGCCTGCAGCGCACCGGGCTCGCCGCGCTCGGGCTCGCCGCCGACGACGAGGTGGACCACGCCATCGCCGCCCGCGGGCGGCTGCGGCAGCCGCGCCACGGCGTCGAGAAACAGCGCCTGGCCCTTCCAGCTGAGCAGCATGCCCACCATGGCCACCACCACGGCGCCGGGGGCGATGCCCAGCTCGCGCCGCAGGTCGCGGATGCCCGCAGGGCCGGCGGCGGCCGGCGGGGTGTCCAGCTGCACGGCGTCGTAGATCTGGCGCACGCGACCGGCGGGCACGCCGGCCTGCAGCAGCTCGTCGCCCAGCCAGCGCGAGACCGGGATGTACATGCTGGGCCGCGCCATCAGGCCCTGCGACCGCCGCGTCAGCCCGCTGCCGCCGCGCAGGTGCTGCACGTAGGGCACGCCCATCAGCCAGGCCACCAGCAGCGCGCCGCGGTTGGCGCCGGGCTCGTTGTTGCCGTGCACCACGGCCGGGCGGATGCGCTGCATCGCCCACCACAGCCGCAGCATGTGCGGCAGGTGGTTGACCAGATCGTCGGCGCGGCCCAGCAGGAACAGCAGCACGCGCGCCAGCGGCCCGGTGCCGCCACGCTGCAGCCAGCGCGCCAGGGGGCGGAAATCCACCAGCTCGTCGCCGATCACGCGGTGGCTGCTGACGCCCGGGCTGCGGTGGAAATCGCCCACCGGCAGGTTGGTGACGACGTGGTAATCAAAGCGATCGCGCGGCAGCGCTTCGACCAGCGTCTGCAGCGCCACCACCGCGCCGCCGAAGCCCGAGCCGTTCTCGACGAACAGCACGCGCGGCCGCGCCGCGCCTTGCTGCAGATCGCCCGCGCCCGGCCGCTGCCAGGCGTTGCGCGCCACCGGCAGCAGCTCGCGGCCGGCGGGCGTGGCCCAGGGCGAGAAGCGCGGCAGCAGGTAAGGATCGGTCTCGCGCCCGGCCACGCCGCCGCCGGTGATGACCGCGCCCTCGAAGCCGCAGGCCTTGACCATCTCGACATGGCGCTGGGTGAAATCCTGCAGCGGCACGCCGTTGGGGTAGGCGAACAGCGGCACGGGCTCGCGCAGGATGGCTTCGAGCTCTTCCTTGGAGCGGCCGATTTCCTCTTGCGCCACGGCGTCGGGCACGGCACTGAGGATCGGGTGACGCACGGTATGGGCGCCGATCTCGAAGCCCTGGCGGCGCAGCTCGCGCACGCTCTCGGCATCGAAGGACCGCGGCGCGCGCAGCGGGCGCACGGCCTGGGCCTCGAGCGCGGCGATGCCGTCGTTGCGCTCTTCCAGGCTGACGTGCTTGTAGTACTGCTGCAGCGCCTGCGCCAGCTCGACCCGGCGCTGCGCTGTGACGAGCTCGGCGAACGCCGACAGGCCGTACGGCAGCTGCGCGCCGCGCGCCGGCAGGGCCGCGACGGCGGCGTTGATGCGCTCGTGCCACATCGCCCCGCCGTCCAGGTGGCCGGTGGTGACGAAGAAGGTCGCCGGCAGCCGCCGCCGGCGCAGTGCCGGGGCCACCACGTCCAGCCATTCGGCATAGCCGTCGTCGAAGGTGATGGCCACCGCGCGGCGCGGCAGCTGGCCGCGCCGATGGCGCTGCAGCGCCTCGGTCAGCGGCAGCACGCGCGCGTGTTCGCACAGCTGGTCGAGCACGCGCTCGAACTCGGCCAGCACCAGCTCGGAAGGCGAGATCGGGTCGCGCTCGGGCGGCACGCGGTGGAACAGCAGGGTGCTCAGCAGATGCCCGCGCTGCCAGCGCAGGCCCAGGGCCTGGCTGGCCAGCAGCGGGCCGCCGAACAGCGACTTCAGCATGGCCGCACCTCGACCGCGGCGGCTTGCGGGCCGGCGGCGCTGAAGCGGCCTTCGTAGACGGCCCGCCAGCGCGCCAGCGTCACCGCCTCGGCGTAGTGCTCGCGCACGCGGGCGTGGCCGGCCGCGGCCCAGGCTGGCCAGGCCGGGCGCTGCGCCAGCACCTGCTGCAGTACGCGGGCGTAGGCGGCGTCGTCCACTGCGCTCAGGCCGGCATGGGCCAGGGGCGGCAGGACGTCGGGCACGTCGCCCACGCGCGTGGCCACCACCGGGATGCCCAGGGCCATGGCTTCGAGCATCGCCATCGGCAGCTGCTCGGTGTCGGACGACAGCGCAAAGAGATCGAAGCCCGAAAGCCGCGCCAGCGGCTGCGGCAGATAGCCGGTGAATTCCACCGCGTCGGCCACCCCCAGCTGGGCCGCCAGCGCCTGCAGGGCCGGGCGCTCGGGCCCGTCGCCCACCACCACCAGGCGCAGCGCGGGGTGGGTGCCGGCCTGCACGGCGGCGGCGAAGGCGCGCACCAGACGGGCGACGTTCTTTTCGCGCCGCAGGCCGGCCACGGTGCCGACGACGAGCGGGCGGCCCCGGCCCGTGCCCCCGCCAGCACCCACACCGGCATCGGCCGCCGCCAGGCGCGCGGGAAAAGCCGCCGCCACCGGCACGCCGTTGGGGATGAACTGCAGCCGCCCCGGCCGCACCCACCAGCCGGGCGCCAGCCGCGCCAGCGTGGACGAAGGCACCGCCACCGGCGTGCCCGCCAGGCCCAGCAGCAGCCGCCGCGTCCACACGCGGCGCGGCAGCTGGCCCCGGGCCTCGTCGGGGCCGAAACCGTCTTCCACGTGCACGTGCGGCACGCGGCGTGGCAGGTTGGCGGCCAGCCACTCGACCGCACCCCAGTTGTAGGTGAACAGCTGCTGCGGCTGCAGCCGCGCCAGCAGCGCGCGCGCCGCGCCGCGGTTGGCCAGGCCGCCGCCGCGCTGGTTCTGGAACGGCACCGCTTCCCAGGGCACGCCGGGGGCCAGGCGGGCGCCGGCTTCGAAGCAGCCGTCCATGGCCACGATCAGGTGGCGGAACTGCGCGCCGTAGGCATTGGCCAGCTGCACGAAGCGCGCCTGCTGGCCCCCGAACGCAAAGGTCGGGAAGGCATGCAGCAGGACGCGCGGGCCGGGCATGGCGGGGCGGCGCAGCCGGTCAGCGCGCCAGGGGCCGGGCGGGGCCGGGCCGGGGCGCCCCCGGCAGCGCGGCCGATGGCACCGCCGGGGCGGCGCCGGCGGCTTGGGCCTGCAGCCGCAGCACGCGGTAGAGCACGAAGGCCAGCATCGCCAGCACGTAGGGCAGCTCGAAATAGGCCACGCTGATGGAGGCGCCACCCACCAGGTAGGCCACCATCGACAGCGTGAGCATCGACGCCAGATCCGATGCCCACAGCGCCGAAGGCCCGATCTGCTTGGCCAGCCGCTTCACGCGCGAGAGCATCACGAAGGGCGAGAACATGATCAGCAGGAACAGCACCAGACCGATGAAGCCCGTGTCGCCGAGGACTTCGAAGTAGATGCTGTGCGCAGCCACCGGGTGCGGCTGGTCGGGGGTGTCGATGAAGCCCAGGAAGCCGCGGTCGTTGCGGAACTGCTCGAACACCGAAAGCGTCTGCACGGCGCGGAAGCCGCCGCCGTTGATGGGGTTGGCCACGGCGATGGCGCTGGAGCGCTGCCAGCCCTGCAGCCGGCCGACGAAGGATTGGTCCTCGGTGGCGGACTTGATGGTCTCCATCCGCTGCACCCAGTTCTCGGGCGCGATCGACACCACCACGACAGCGGTGATGGCCACCAGCACGAGGCTGAAGATCTTGCGGCGCCCGCGCAGCAGCAGCCACAGGCCCATGGCCAGCAGCGTCACCAGCCCGGCGCGCGAGTAGGTGCTGATCACCGCCACCGCGCTGATGCCGGCACAGGCCAGCACCACCCAGCGCAGCACCCAGTTGCGCGAATAGTTGTAGAGGTAGAGCAGCAGCGGGATCGTCATCACCACCAGCACCGCGAAGTGGTTGCGATCGCCGAAACGCGCGTTGCCGTCGGAGACGTGGGCGCCGCCGCTGGCCAGGAACTTCAGGCCCTCGGTCACGCTGTGCAGCGAGAAGCCCAGCGCCAGCATCAGCATCATCGCGTGCACGCGCAGCCGATTCGTCACCAGCAGCGGCATCAGCAGGCAGAACAGCAGCGTCTTCAGCAGGTCCAGGCAGATCTCCCAGTTGCGCGGGATGCCCGGGTACGAGAACGTGGCCGCCACCAGCGCGTGCAGCCCGAAGAGCACGAACACCACGACGACGGCATTGCCGCCGCCGCGCAGCAACTGCGTATCGCCGCCGCGGCCCAGCACCAGCACCAGCAGCGCGACGACGGCGAACAGCTGCACGAACTGGAACTCGATCATGAAGCCGTACATGAAGGTCTGCAGCGCGGCCAGGCCGGCCCAGCCCCAGAACATGTACGCGGCAAAGGCGTTGCGCAGGCACAGGCCGATCATCAGCACCACCAACCCGGCCATCACCATGTCACGCATGGCCGGGCCCCTGGGTGTTGTTGGCGGCCGCAGCCTGGGCTGCCTGCTTGCGCGCGCCACCCGGCGCGTCGCGGAACTGCAGCCAGCCCAGGTCCTGCGGCGCATTCGGCCGGCTGGCGCTGCCCACCTTCCAGGCCAGGTAGCACATCAGCGCAACGTCCACGAACAACATCAGCAGCAGGATCATGTGCTCAGCACCCGGTCAAACAATTGCAGCTGGCCGGCGGTCGTGGCCTGCCAGGAAAAGCCTTCGGCGTAGGCGCGCACGCGTTCACGCGCCGGCAGCGCCTGCAGCAGCCGCGCCAGCGCAGCGCCCAGGGCTTCGGGCGTGCGCGGGTCGAACAGCACGCCGGCCTCGGGCCGGGCCACGACTTCGGGCGTGCCCCAGATCTTGCTGCCGGCCACGGGCGTGCCGCAGGCCATCGATTCCAGCAGCACGTTGGCCCAGCCTTCACGGCTGGACGCCAGCACCGACGCATCGGCGGCGGAATACCACCAGCGCAAGTCCTCGTTCGGCACCTGGCCGACGAAGCGCACGCGGTCCGTCACGCCCAGCTGCTGCGCCAGCGCCTGCAGCGCCGCGCGGTCCGGGCCCTGGCCCAGCAGCGCCAGCTGCACGCCGGGCAGGCCGGCCAGCGCACGCAGCGTGATGTCGTGGCCCTTGCGTTCCACCAGATGGCCCACCGACACCAGCCAGCGCCCCTCGGCCGCCAGGCCCAGCCGCGCACGCGCGGCGGCCTGCGGCTCGGGGCGGAAGCGCTGCAGGTCCACGCCGTTGCGCAGCACATGCAGCTTGGCCGGCGCGGCGCCGAGCGCGGCCAGTGAATCCATCAGCGCCTGGCACACCCCGATGGACGCCGCGGCCTGCGCTGCCGTGCGCAGGATCAGCTCGCGCGGCCGGCGGTACTGCGGGATCAGGCTCAGGTCCGTGCCGCGCGCCGTCACCACCAGCGGCTTGCCCAGGCGGCGCGCGATGATGGCCGCGGCCACGCCGTCGGGGTAGTAGTAGTGCGCATCGATGAGATCGAAATCGAAGCCCTGCGCGCGGATGCGCTGCACCGTAGGCCAGGCGCCGGCGGCCAGCGTGTAGGGCGCCAGGTTCATGCCCACCTTGGGCGGCAGGAAGTAGCGCGGGTGCGCCACCTCCACGCCGTGGCGCACCTCGTGCCGCGGGGTGGCGGCATAGCGGCCGTAGTCGCCCCAGCGCACGCCCTGCAGCGGGAACCAGGGCACGGGTGCGACCACGCGCGTCTGCACCTGCCCGGTCTGCAGCAGCTCGCGCAGGCGCGTTTCGACGAAGATGCCGTGCACCGGCCGCGCGCTGCTGGGGTAGAGCGTGGAAAACAGCAGGGTGCGCAGCGGCCGCTTCATGGCTGGCGGGCCCGGCCGGGCTGCGGGCTGGCCAGAGTGCAGGGCAGCGGCTCGCGCCGCAGCAGCGCCGAGCCCAGCGCCACCACGCGCTGCGCGTTGGCGCGCCAGGTCAGGCCCAGCGCGCCGATCGTGGCCGCCGCGCCGCTGCCCAGCCGCGTGCACAGCGCCGGGTCGCGGCACAGCCGCGTCAGGGCCTGCTCCAGGGCTTGCGGCGCCTGCGCGTCGAACAGCAGGGCGTTGTCGCCGTCGACCAGCACTTCCTCGATGTTGGGCAGGCGCGGGGCGACGATCACCTTGCCCAGCGCCAGGTACTCGAAGAGCTTGAGCGGCGATGCATAGGCCACCACCGCCGGCTGCAGCGCGATGTCGAAGGCCGCCACGTGCGCCGGCACCTGCGCCCGCGGCACCACGCCCGTGAAGCGCACACGCTCGCCCAGCCCCAGCTGCTGCGCCAGCGCTTCCAGCGCCGGCCGCGCCGGGCCGTCGCCCACCACCAGCAGGCGCGCGTTGGCCGGGGCATCGCCGGCGGCCAGCCAGTGCAGCACGCGGTCCACGCCGTGCCAGTCGCGCACGAAGCCGGTGAAGCCCAGCACGAAGCTGCCCGGGCAGCCCAGCGCAGCCTTGGCGTCAGCCGGTGCCGGCGCGTGCTGGAAGTGCGCTTCGTTGATGCCGTTGGCGATCACGGCCAGGCGCTCCGGCGGTACGCCGCGGCGCGCGATGTCCGCGGCCAGCACGCGCGTGACGGGCAGCACGACATCGGCACCGCGCCACACCAGCCCTTCGGTCCAGTGCGCCAGCCGGCGCAGCGACAGGCCGCCGCTGAACTTCTCGCGCTCGTCGGCCAGCGGGGCGTTCACTTCCAGCAGCAGCGGCAGGCCGTGGCGCTTCTTGATCAGCCAGCCGGCCAGCAGGAAGAGGTTGTAGCGCTCGTAGACGACGTCGGGCTTGAAGTCGCGCACGGCGCGCGAAAGCCGGCTGTAGGCCAGCAGCGAATAGCCCAGCTCCAGCAGCTCGTACAGCGCGCGCGGCAGCGCGCTGCGCAGGCGGCGCACCCAGTTCACCTCGTCGCCCATGGCCTGGCCGCCCGGGTCGGGCGCGGCGGGGGCGACGACGTGCACTTCATGGCCCAGGCTGCGCAGGGCCTGGATCATCTCTTCGATGTGGACGGCCTGACCGTCCTTCGACGCGGTGCGATGGTGGTAGAGGATGCGCATCGGCCCGGCTGGCTGGCTGCTTTCAGGCCGCCACGGCCTGCCGCTGCTCGCCCATCACGTTGCGCAGGAAAGCGTCGAACATCAGCAAGTTCCACAGCGGCGTGCTGTGGTCGTAGCGGCCGGCCTCGAAGTCGTCCACCAGGGTGCGCACGGCGCCGGCGTCCAGCCAGCCGCCATCCAGCAGCGGGCCTTCCAGCCGCGCGCTGCGCAGCCGGGCGCGCAGCGGGCCGCGCAGCCAGCGCGCCAGCGGCACCGAGAAGCCCATCTTCGGCCGGTACAGCACGTCGTGCGGCAGGTGCGGCTCCATCGCCTTCTTCAGCACCGCCTTGCCGTTGCTGCCCTGCAGCTTCAGCGCCGATGGCAGGCTGGCGGCCCACTGCACCAGTTCGTGGTCCATCAGTGGTTCACGCACTTCCAGCGAATGCGCCATCGATGCACGGTCGACCTTGGTGTTGATGTCGTCCACCAGGTAGGTGTGGGCGTCGATGTACTGCACCAGGGCCAGGGGGTCGTCGGTGTTGGCCTTGGCGGCGTGGCGGCGGAAGACTTCCAGCGCGCTGTAGCCGCCCAGTTCCTGCTTGAATCTGGCGCTGTACAGCCGCTGGCGCATCGGGCTGCGGATCTGGCTCATGCTGTGGAAGTAGGCTTCCACCGGATCGCGCGACATGCCTTCGAAGGTGGTCTTGGCGCGCAGCATGCGCGGCGCCCAGTCGGCCTTGGGGTACAGGCGCCCCAGCAGGCCAAAGACCGGCCGGCGCACGCTGGCCGGCAGCGTGGCACGCATGCGTTCTTCCATCAGGTGCATGCGGTAGCGGCGGTAGCCGCCGAAGGTCTCGTCGCCGCCGTCGCCCGACAGCGCCACCGTCACGTGCCGGCGCGCCATCTGGCACACGCGGTAGGTGGGGATGGCCGAAGGGTCGGCATAGGGTTCGTCATAGAGGCGCGAGAGCGTGTCCACGAGCCCGAAATCGTCGGCGCTGACGATTTCCAGCCGGTGACGAGTGGCGTAGCGGTCGGCCACTTGCTGGGCGAACGCGCTTTCGTTGAAGGCCGGGTCGTCGAAGCCGATGGCGCAGGTGTTCACCGGTCCGTCCGACAAGCCCGCCATGGCCTGCACCACGGCACTGGAATCGACGCCGCCGCTGAGGAAGGCGCCCAGCGGCACTTCGGCGATCATGCGCAGGCGCACCGATTCGCGCAGGCGAACCACCAGTTCTTCGGCCGCTGCTTCGGCGCTGATGGGGTTGTCCAGCGTGAATTTCAGGTCCCAGAAGGGCTGCGGCTGGGGCGCTGGCGCACCGCGGCGCCAGGTGAGGGTGTGGCCGCCGGGCAGCTTGCGCGCCTGCTTGAAGATGGTGCGCGGCTCGGGCACGTAGCCCAGCGCGAAGTAGTCCTCCACCGCCAGCGGGTCGATGTCGCGGCGCAGCCCGCCGTGGCCCAGCAGCGACTTCAGTTCCGACCCGAACAGCAGCAGGCCGTCGTCCAGCACCGCGTAGTACATCGGCTTCACGCCCAGCCGGTCGCGCGCCATGAAGAAGGTCTGGCGGTTGCGGTCCCACAGCCCGAAGGCGAACATGCCGCGGAAGCGCTGCACGCAGGCTTCGCCCCACTCTTCCCAGGCGTGGACGATGACCTCGGTGTCGCTGCGCGTGCGGAAGACATGGCCCGCGGCCTGCAGCTCGGCCATCAGCGGCTGGTAGTTGTAGATCTCGCCGTTGAAGATCACCACCACCGAGCCGTCTTCGTTGAACAGCGGCTGCTGCCCGGTGGCGACGTCGATGATCGACAGCCGCCGGTGGCCCAGGCCCAGGCCGGGCTCGATATGCAGGCTGCCTTCGTCGGGGCCGCGATGGCGCTGCGAATCGTTCATGCGGTGCAGCTGCGCATGCGCGATGGGCGATGTGCCGCGGGTATCGAAAAGGCCGGTGATGCCGCACATGGTGGGGGGCCGACAGAGGTCGGGGTCGGGAGTCGGGGGTCCGGGGGGAGGGCCGGCGCGGGCCGCGGGGCGTGCCGGCACTGCCGACCGCAGGGCGGCACAGGGCAGCCCGGCGCAGAGCCTGCCGCGGCGCGAATCCTACTGGACGCACAACCCGTGCCGGGCCTGGCCAGGGGGGGCCGGCCCGGGCGGCATGATTTATCGCACGTCACCCACCCGGCGGAACAGGGGGGCGCCAGCGACGGCCGGCACAATCCGCGCTGTCGCCGCCCCGGCCCGCGGCCCGGGCCCGCCCGCGGGCGGCACCCGCCACCCCCCGAACCCCCACGTGGAGCCTGACACATGTCGGCCATGGCCCAGCGCCTGCTGCGACGGCACTACGCCGATCGACCGCACCCCTACAAGATCTTCGAGAGCCGCATCGACCAGGCCATCGCCCCGACGATGGTGGTGCTGGACGCCGGCTGCGGCCGCACCGCGCCCACGCTGCGCAAGTACCTGGGCCGCGCACAGCGGCTGGTGGGCGTGGACCTGGTGGACTTCCGCGACCTGCCGCCCGGCATCGAAGCGCACAAGACCGACCTGGCCCACCTGCCGCTGGCCGACGGCAGCGTCGACCTGGTGTTCTCGCAGAGCGTGTTCGAGCACCTGACCGACCCGGATGCCGTCTACGCCGAGCTGGCGCGCGTGCTCAAGCCGGGCGGGCGCGTGATCTTCCTCACCGCCAACATGTGGGACTACGGCACGCTGGTGGCGCGCCTGGTGCCCAACCGGTTCCATGCGCGGATCGTGAAGAAGGTCGAGGGCCGTGCCGAGGAAGACACCTTCCCCACCGCCTACCGCAGCAACACCCGCAGCCAGGTGCAGCGCCTGGCGCAGGCGCAGGGGCTGCAGGTGGAGAACTTCGACTACCTCAGCCAGTACCCCAACTACCTGCTCTTCAACGGGCCGCTGTTCTTCCTGGGCATGTGCTTCGAGAAGCTGATCCACCGCTTCCACGCCCTGCGCGGGCTGCGCGGGTGGATCCTGGTGACCTTGCGCAAGCCCTGAGGGCAGGGCCTGCGGGCTGCGCGCCAGCCCGGGCCCTGCAGCCCGATCCGCGGCGTCAGCCCGGCGGCCTTTCGGCCCAGGCCGGCCCCCAGGCCGGCGCTGGGGCGTCAGGCGCCCACTTGCGGCCCTGTGCCCTGCCCCATTCGCGCCAGTGGCGGTAGGCGCTCTCCAGCGTCAGGGGCCAGCCGTACTGGATGAATTCGGGCGTCAGCTGGGCCAGATACCAGGGCGCGTTCTGTGGCGAAAGCTCCATCGGCGCCACCACGACGCTGGGCAGCACTTCGGGCACCGGGGCAGCCACGGGCAGGCCGCCCACCGTGCGGGGCGAGGCGCCCCAGCGCGGCTCGTTCACGAAGCCCCGGCGCCAGGTGGCGAGGTTGGTGCTCTGCGTTTGCACGGTGTTCCAGGCCTGGGCTGCGCCGGGCACATTGCGTTCCACGGCAGCCACCAGGGCGGCCCACCAGATCGACGGGTAGAACGCCCCGGCCGTGGTGTTGGTGCCGAAGGTGGCGTACTCGCTGGTCGCGCCGTCGAGAACGGAGATCGGCCCGGCCACGCTGGGCGGCGCGGCGCTGACGAACTGGCGCATCACCGTGCCCCAGTTGGCCGGCAGCGGCGCGTTGGGGTTGACCTGCGGGGCAATCTTCTGCGTGTAGGTGATGTACCGCCAGCCGCCGTCGGGCTGCTCGTTCACCCAGCGCACCGGCAGCATCGCCGCCCAATCGGCCAGGCCGTCGAGTGCCGTCTGCTCGGTGCCGGCCAGCAGCCGGGCCGAAGCCGCCTTGTGCAGTTCGGTGATCAGGAAGTGGTTCTGCCACCCGGCCACCTGCCAGGCCCCGCTGCCGTGGCTGGCCGGGTCGTTGGGCGCGTAGTCCCAGAACACGTTCAGCGCGGCGGCGGCCGGCTTGCGCGACCATTCGGCCAGGTAGATGCGGTTCAGGTTCAGCCAGTACTTGCCGCCGTCGCGCCAGGCCTGGCCGTGCGGCGTCTCGGGCGTCAGGAAGGTGGCGTGCACCAGGCTGCGCAGGCCCCAGGCGCGGCCGCGGGTCTGGTACCAGTAGCCGTAGACGCCGGTGCTGTCGGTGATGCCGGTGCCGCCCCAGCCGGCCATGTTGAAGCCGTCCAGGCCGCCGCCCGACCAGGTGGCGTTCATCACCACGATGCGCTGGGCGATCTCGATGAACACCGGGCTGGGCCGGCACACGAAGGCCATCAGGCCCGCGCCGGGGTGGTGTGCCGTTTCCCAGCACAGGCGGTCTTCGGGGTTGTCGGTGCCGGGCCAGTTGTAGTGCCGGTCGCGGCCCACCAGCTGTGCTGCGTTCGGCACCAGGCCGGTGCTGCTGTCGCGGTAGCAGAGGTTGAAGCCCAGGATCGCCAGCGCGTTGGCTTCCACCGAGTTGGCTGCCAGCGGGCTGCCGCTTTGCAGGAAGTGGCTGTCCCAGCGCGCCAGCGGGCCGATGCCGGGGTGATCGCCCGTGCCACCCATGTTGCTGGGCCGCTGGCGCACGGCGCCCCAGGGCGTGTAGCGATCGCTGGCGTAGAACGACATGTCGCCGCCCGGCTGATCGACGCGGAAGAACAGCGGGTGCTTCTGCAGATCGGTGTGCAGCTGCGTGGCCGGCACCCGGCGCTGCGTGCCCACCCAGGCCGAGACGTGCCAGGCGCGGAATGCGGCGTGCGTGCCCTCGGGCGCGTCGCTGCTGCGGGCGCTGCCCACGCTGCGGCTGTTGACGAAGACTTCCGCGGTGTAGCTGGCATTGCCCGGGCGCACCGGGTTGGCCGAATTCATGCGCGAGTTCTCGACCACCACCTCCACCAGCGCGCAGTCGGCGGCGAAGGCCTGGATGTCGATCACGGCTTCGAGCGTGGCATGGCCCGGCGCCGGCACGCGGTAGCGCGCGCAGATGCTCTGGCCATGCGCCCACCAGACGCGCTCGGGGCTGCCGAACTGCGTCAGCGTGGCCGTACCCAGGCTGCCGAAGGCCACCTGCACCGATTGCACCAGTTGCCCGACGCGCGCCGGTGTCAGCGGCGCGGGCGCGCTGGCCGCGGCGGCGGTGGCCACGCGCAGCGACTGCCCGGCCGCCCCGGTGGCCTGCGCCACGCCACCCACGACGATGACGGCAGCCGATCCATCGGGCCAGCGCGACAGCACCGCAGCCGCCATCGAGGTGTCGTCGGGCGAACTCACGGTGGCCGCCGCCGGCACCTGCCCCGGCAGCGGCAGCAGGGTGGCGGCATAGGCCGTGGCGCCGGCGCCTTCAACGGGGCCCAGCACCAGCGATGTGAAGGGCGTGCCCAGGGCCGGTGCCGGTGCCGGTGCAGGCGCAGGCGCGGCCTTGATCGGCGTCACCTTGGTGGAGCGCGAGGCGCCCAGCGCATTGGCCACGCCGTCTTCGCTGGCAGGGGTCGCGCCGGCATCGGCTTCGCCGCCACCGCCACAGGCGGCCAGGTGGGCGGTGCCGAAGGCCAGGAAGGTGCTGCTGAGCAGGCGGCGGCGGGAAATGGGATGGCTGTTCATGTGCGTGGCCGTGATGTCGAGGCAAAGCCCGGCCCTCACCGGCGCGCGGGGCGCCAGTGCGGCGGGAAGCGTGGGGGTGGGGCAGCGGCCGGCCCGGTGCGCCGGGCTGGCGCGGCGCGTCAGCGCTGCGGGGGCCTGGCGCGCGCAGGCGCCAGGGGGCAGACGCGGGCCGGGGGGACGACGGTCAGGCGGAGGTTCATGACAGGGGCCTCAGATTCAGCGGGAAGGGCATCGACGACGCCTATGGAGCGATCTTCGGCAGCCGGTTGACGCGGCTTGACGGCAGCTTTGCTACAAGCTGTCAATGGCGGGTACGGTCTGTGTAGAGACCGTAAGCAGACGCTTTTCCGGCGTTTCAGTGCGTCTCAGATGGCACAGACGCAACCGGGCCCCTGGCGGGGAGAGGCAACCGGCCCCCGGCAGGGCCGGGGCGGCGGCCGGCCGGCTCAGCGCCCGGCCTGGGCCGCCTGCAATGCCTGCCGGAAGGCTGGCAGGTGGGCCTGCACGTGCTCGGCCAGCAGCGCGTCGGCGGCTTCGGTGGGCACGCCTGGGGCCAGCGGCAGGTACAGCAGCAGCACGGCAGCGTCGTCGCCCCGGCCCAGCAGGCGGTTGACGGCCAGCAGCAGCTTGGCCTGCACGTCGCTCGTGGTGGTGCGGCCGGCCACCCAATACAGCTGCCACACGCGCAGGCGCGGCGCGCCGACGCTGGAAACATCGGCCGCGCGCAGCACGGCGGTGCGCAGGGCCGTGCCGGCGGCCGTGGTGCCGCCGCGGGCCGCCTGCGACCAGCCGGCCTCGGGGCTGCCGTCGACCAGCCCGTTGGTGGAGGTGATCAGCTTGCGCTGGTAGTTCTGGTCGCGGTAGTAGCCCACCCAAGCGGTGACGGTGGCGCCGTCGGCCAGCCGGCGGTAGCCCTGGGCGAGCTGCAGGTTGGCGGTCTTGAAGTTCGGCCGCCATTCCGGGCTGGCCTGGTAGGCCGCCGTGCCGGCCCAGCCGGGTGCCGCCGCCGGCAGCGCCAGCACCGGGGCCTTGCCCAGCGGCTGGTCCAGCCGCCACATCAGGCCCTGGGTGCCGGCCACCAACAGCATCGCCACCAGGGCCACGCGCCACAGCGAAGCACCGGCCGCCCCCGGGGCCGCCACCGCGCCAGCGCGGGGGGCCGGCAGCGGCAGCTCGGGTTCGGACCAGCGTGCGCCGATCATGAACATCACCCCTATGACGATGCCGAAGAACACCCAGCCGTAGACCAGGTGGTCGACGCCCGTGGCGATCTCGTTGCCCGACAGGTGGCCCAGCATCACGATCATGTAGGCGCGCAGCCAGTTGGCCAGCACCGGCACGGCCAGGGAGACCGCAGCGAACACCAGGCGCCGCCGCAGGCTGTTGTAGTTGAGATAGGCGAACAGCGTGCCGACCATGAACGACGCGATCAGGTAGCGCACGCCGCTGCAGGCTTCCACCACCGACCAGCTGCCCGAAGGGATGACGAACTGCAGGCCTTCGCGGTAGACCGGCAGGCCGGAGGCCTGCAGCGCGGCGATGGTGAAGTCGGCCGTCCAGTCCATCATCGGCTGGACCATGAATTCGCCCACCGGCACGGCGAAGAACAGGAACAGCAGCGGGAAGGCCAGCACGCGCGTGACGGCCGCGCCGTAGACGGCCGGCACGATCAGCACGATCAGGCTCACCAGCGCCAGCTGGGTGGCGGCATTGACGCTGGCCAGCTCGCCCAGCAGCCACAGCAGGCAGGCGCCCCCCCACAGCACCAGCAGCCAGGGCACCGGCCGCACCGGCGCCAGCGCCAGGCGCCCACGGGCGCGCCAGATCAGCCAGACGACGATCGGCGGCACCAGGAAGCAGTGGGTGAAGGTCTCCGACCGCACCCAGATCGTGACCATGGCCTGCGCGGTGTCACGGAACAGCAGCAGCAGCACCGCCAGCAGCAGCAGGCCGGGGGCCAGGCGGGCCCAGGGCACCAGCGGGGTGACGGGGAGGGTGGCGGTGGTCATGCGGCGTTCGGGACGTTCGGGACGTTCGGGGCGTGCGCGGCGATCAGGCGATCAGGCGGCCTGCCGCGGGCCGGCCAGCCCGGCCAGGTGCTGGTCCAGCGCCGCCAGCTGGCCAGGCCAGCCGTAGGCGATTTCCACCTGCAGCCGCGCGGCCTGGCCGAGCTGGCGCGCCTGCGCCGGATGGGCCAGCAGCGTGCCCAGGGCGTTGACGTAGTCCTCGGGGCTGTCGGCCGACAGCAGGTGGCGGCCCGGCGTGGCGTCGATGGCTTCGGCGCAGACGCTGGCGGCCACCACCGGCCGGGCCATGGCCATCGCTTCCAGCACCTTGTTCTGGATGCCGCGCGCCAGCCGCAGCGGCGCCACCACGGCCACGGCGTGCTGCAGCCAGGGGCGCACGTCGTCCACGGTGCCGGTGACGTTGACGTGCTCGCCCGCCAGCGCCTGCACTGCCGGCGCCGGGTTGCGGCCGACGATGTGGAAGCGCAGCGCCGGCCAGCGCTGGCGCAGTGCAGGCAGCATCTCGGTGGCGAACCAGCTCACGGCGTCGATGTTGGGCCAGTAGTCCATCGCACCGGTGAAGACCAGCGGCAGCTCGCCGGCGGCAAAGGGCGTAGGCCGCTCGTCGCTGGGGGCGAAGTAGTCGAAGTCCACGCCGTTGCAGATCGGCGCCACGCGGGCGGCGCTTTCGGGCGCCAGGCCGCGGAACATCTCGGTTTCCTTCTCGGTGGCGAAGAAGCTGCAGCGCGCCTGCGTGGCCACGTCGCGCTCGTAGCCCAGCAGCTGCCGGCCTTCGCGCCGGTACAGCCAGGACATCGGCCAGCGGTGCTTGCCGGCGTAATCCGTCCACTTGGCCGAATCGACATCGACGAAATCCACCCACAACGGCAGATCCAGGCCCAGCGCGTACTGCGCCATCGACGACGAGAACACCAGCACACCGTCCACCTGCCCGGCGCGCTTCAGGCGCTGCACCCAGGCGTCGAGCGCGGCGTCGCGGTAGTAGGCCAGGGTCAGCGGCTCGTTGCGCAGCAGGCCGCTCAGGCTGCCCAGCCTGGCGCGCCGCGGGTGCAGCCGGCTGGCATGCACGCTGGCGCACAGGCCCTGCACCACGGGCAGGTACTGCTCGTCGTCGGGGTCGTCGATGAAGGTACCCAGGTGCACGCTGTGCCGCGCCGCCAGGTGCTTGAGCAGGTGGTAGCTGCGCACCTTGTCGCCCTTGTTGGGCGGGTAGGGCAGGCGGTGCACCAGGAAGAGCAACTGGGCCATCTGCCGTCAGCCTAGACTGCGCACGATGTAGGGGCCCAGCCAGTTCGCTACGCCAATGGGCAGGCGGCGCCAGCCTTCGATCATCAGCTTGTACTTGGCGTTGCTGGGGTTGTTCTGGGGCACCGCGTCGCGCTTGTACAGGCAGTACTCGTAGTGCAGCGGCTGCGGCTCGAAGCCCCAGTTCTTCTTGAAGGCGTAGCTGCCGGTGCCCTGCTTGCTGCGGCCGTAGTCGAAGACCTTCAGCCCGCGCGCGCAGGCGCGGCGCATCAGTTCCCAGTACTTGAAGTCGTTGGCAGCCAGGTCGCGCGCAGCCTCGGCGTCACCGGCGTAGTAGGGCAGGCATTCGTCGAGGAAGTAGAAGCTCATCACGCTGGACAGCAGCTGCCCATCGGGGCCGGTGACCGTCATCACTTCGCAATCGGGCCCGAAGGCCAGCAGCAGGGCGTCGAAGTAGCGGCGCGGCATGGCCGGCGTGCCGTGGCGGTGCACGTTGTCGGCGTACAGCTGGAAGAAGCGCGAGGCATCGGCGTCGATGTGGCTCTGCAGCCCGTTCTTGATGCCCTTGCGCACCATCGCGCGCTGCTTGCGCGGGATGGCCAGCATGTTGGCTTCCTCTTCCGGCAGGATGGCCTTGCGGAAGGTGACGTAGAGATCCTGCGCCGGCCATTCCGGGTGGCGGCGCTGCAGGTTGCGCA
>JAIXZR010000075.1 GCA_027489455.1 Rubrivivax sp.
AAGCAGTTGTCTTCGATGATGGTGGGGTTGGCCTGCAGCGGCTCGAGCACGCCGCCGATGCCCACGCCGCCGCTCAGGTGCACGCCTTTGCCGATCTGCGCGCAGCTGCCCACGGTGGCCCAGGTGTCGACCATCGTGCCTTCGTCGACATAGGCGCCGATGTTCACGTAGCTGGGCATCAGCACCACGTTGCGCGCGATGTAGCTGCCGCGCCGGGCCACGGCCGGCGGCACCACGCGCACGCCAGACGCGCGCATCTCGGCCTCGTCCAGGTGCGCGAACTTCGTCTTCACCTTGTCGAAGAAGCCCAGGTCCCCGGCCCGCATGATCTGGTTGTCGTTCAGGCGGAAGCTCAGCAGCACGGCCTTCTTCAGCCACTGGTGCACCACCCAGTCGCCCACGCCACGGCGCTCGGCAACGCGCAGGCGGCCGGCGTTCAGGTCCCTGATGGTGGCTTCCACGGCATCCCGCACCTCGGGCGCGTTCAAGGCGTTGATCTCGGCCCGGCTTTCCCAGGCCATGTCGATCACGGGTTGAAGCTGTTCGGCGGTCATGCAGGGCTTTCGGAAAAGGTTTCGCAGTAGGCGACGATGCGGCGCGCGGCTTCCAGGCATTCGTCGGTGGGGGCAACCAGGGCCAGGCGAATGCGGCCGGTGCCAGGGTTCTGGCCGTCGGCAGTGCGTGCAAGCAGGCTGCCAGGCAAAACGTTGACATTGTATTGAGCCAGCAGGCCCTGGGCGAAGGCGATCTCGTCGCGCACGCCATCGCGCTGCGGCACACGCGCCCAGAGATAGAACGCGGCATCGGGCAGGGCCACGTCCAGGACCGGTGCCAGCAGCGGCGTGACCTGAGCGAACTTCTGGCGGTACAGCGCGCGGTTGGCCGCGACGTGCGCCTCGTCATTCCAAGCCGCGATGCTGGCGCGTTGCACCAGGGGGCTCATCGCACTGCCGTGGTAGGTGCGGTAGAGCAGGAAGGCCTTCAGCAGCGCGGCGTCGCCGGCGACGAAGCCCGACCGCAGCCCCGGCACGTTGCTGCGCTTGGACAGGCTGGTGAAGGCCACCAGATTCTTGAAGCCGTGCCGGCCCAGGGCCTGCGCGGCCTGCAGCGCGCCCAGCGGTGGCTCGTCGCGGAAGTAGATCTCGGAATAGCACTCGTCGCTGGCAATGACGAAGCCGTGCCGGTCGCTCAGGTCGAACAACTGCTGCCATTCCGACAGCGGCATCACCGCGCCCGTGGGGTTGCCGGGGCTGCAGACGTACAGCAGCTGGGTGCGCGCCCAGGTGGCTTCGGGCACGGCCGCCCAGTCAGCCGCGAAGTTGCGCGTCGGGTCGCTGGCCACGAAGGCCGTCTGCGCGCCCGCCAACAGGGCTGCGCCTTCGTAGATCTGATAGAACGGGTTAGGGCAGACGACCGTGGCGCCAGCCCGCGTGGGGTCGATCACGGTCTGCGCGAACGCGAACAAGGCTTCGCGCGAGCCAGACACCGGCAGCACCTGGGTGCCGGCGTCCAGCCCCACGCCGTAGCGGCGCAGCACCCAACCGGCGATGGCTTCGCGCAGCGCCGGTTCGCCTGCCGTGGCGGGGTAGCTGCTAAGTCCGGGCAGGGCGCGCACCAGGGCTTCTTCGATCAGCGCCGGCGTCGCGTGGCGCGGCTCGCCGATGCCCAGGCTGACGGGGCTGTGCGCGGCACTGGGCGTGATGCCGCGCGTGAGTTCACGCCAGCGCTCGAAGGGATAGGGGTGAAGGCGGGCCAGCAGCGGGTTCATGCCGCCCGATTATCCCGGGCGCTGCCAGCGCTGATCGTGTTGCCTGCTGCCCTCGCGGCTACAGCGCTTCCAGCAGCATCTGCCTGTAGTCGGCGCGCGTGGCCAGGCGCGGGTTGGTCTTGTGGCAGTGGTCCGCGATCGCGCCGTCGATCACGCGCTCGAACAGGTCTTCCGTCACGCCCATGGCGCGCAGGCCGCTGGGCAGGCCCAGCCGGGCGTTCAGCGCCGTCACGGCGTCGGCCAGTGCCTGGCCTGCAGCGTCGCAGCCCGGCAAGCCGATGGCGCGTGCCAGGCGTTGCAGCCGGTCTTCGGCCTGGATCGACACCGCAGCCGCATTGAAGCGGATGACGGCCGGCAGGAACATCGCATTCAGCGTGCCGTGGTGCAGCCGCGGGTTCACGCCACCCAGGCTGTGGCTGAGCGAATGCACGCAACCCAGGCCCTTCTGGAACGCCATCGCACCCTGCATGCTGGCGCTGAGCATGTTCCAGCGCGCAGCCATGTCGCGCCCATCGCGCGTGGCGCGCTCGATGTGGGCCCAGCCGCGCGCCAGTCCGTCCAATGCGATGCCGTCGGCGGGCGGGTTGACGGCCGGGGCCATGAAGGTCTCCAGGCAGTGGGCGATGGCGTCCATGCCGGTGGCCGCCGTCAGCCCCGGGGGCAGGGCCAGCGTCAGCTCCGGGTCCAGCAGCGCGGCCTTGGGCAGCAGGTGCCAGCTGTGAAAGCCGAGCTTGCGGCCGTCGTCGACGATGACGATCGCGCCCCGGGCCACCTCGCTGCCGGTGCCGGCGGTGGTGGGCACGGCAATCAGGGGCAGCACACGGTCGGTGATCAGCGGGCTGCCGCCTTCGATCGTGGCGTAGGTCTTGAGCGGTCCGGGGTGGGTGGCGGCGATCGCCACGCCCTTGGCCAGATCGATGCTGCTGCCACCGCCCACGGCCACCAGGCCGTCGCAGGCTTCGCTCTGCGCCAGGGCCACGGCGGCGCGCACGGCAGCTTCGGTGGGGTTCGACGGCGTCTGGTCGAAGACGGCGTGCGGCAGCCCGCCCAAGGCATCCAGCGCCGGCTGCAGCACGCCGGCGGCGCGCACGCCAGCATCCGTCACCACCAACGGGCGGCGGATGCCCACGCGTGCGCATTCGGCCGCCAGCAGGCGCACGGCGCCGGGGTCGATGTCGATCTGGGTGAGGTAGAGGATGCGGGCCATGGCGTCTTCCGTCTTGCGGATGCAGGGGCGGAAAGTATCCTCTGCCGTCCCCGCCACCCCTGCCGCCCGCGGCCCGGCCGATGTCCAGGCAACTGCTCACCCCCGCCATGGCTGGCGTGCTGGATCGCATCCGGCGCGCCGGCCACGCCCCGTTTCACACGCTGCCGCTGGCGCAGGCGCGCGCGGCCTACCTGGCCGGCGCGGAGATGCTGGACTTGCCGCGGGCCCCGCTGGCCCGCGTGCAGGCCCTGCAGCTGCCCGGGGGCGACGGGCAGCCAAGGCCAGCCCGGCTGTACGCCGCCACGCACGCCGCCCTGCCGGTGCTGCTGTACCTGCACGGGGGCGGCTTCGTCATCGGCGGGCTCGAGACGCACGACAGCCTGTGCCGGCAGCTGGCCTTGCGCAGCGGTGCCGCCGTGGTGTCCCTGGACTACCGGCTGGCGCCCGAGCACCCCTTTCCGGCAGCGGTGGAAGACGCCTGGGCGGCGATGCGCGCGCTGGCGGCGGACGCGCCGCGCTGGGGCCTGCGGCCCGGCCCCATCGCCGTGGGCGGCGACAGTGCCGGCGGCACGCTGGCCGCGGTGTGCGCGCTGCATGCGCGCGACATCGGCCTGCCGCTGGCCCTGCAGATGCTGATCACACCCGGCACGGCCGCCCATGCCCACACGCCATCGCACCGGCTGTTCGGCCACGGTTTCCTTCTGGAAGCAGAAACGATCGCCTGGTTCTTCGACCAGACCTTGCCCGCCACCCAGCGCGGCGATTGGCGCTTCGCCCCGCTGCAGGCCGATGTCGACGGCGTGGCGCCGGCCTGCGTGTTGCTGGCCGAATGCGACCCGCTGGTCGACGAAGGCCTGGCCTATGCCGACCACTTGCGGGCGGCCGGGGTGCCGGTGCAACTGGACCTGGTGCGCGGCGTGACGCACGATTTCATCAAGATGGGCCGCGCGCTCAAGGAAGCCGTCCGCGCCCTGGACGACCTGTCGTCTGCCCTGCGCGCAGCACTGAACCCCTGACGCACGATCACCGCATGACCGCCCAACCCACCCCGCCGCAACGGCCGCCCGAACGCGCCGATTTCCGCTTCTCCGACCGCCTGCGCGTGCGCTGGGCCGAAGTCGACATGCAGAAGATCGTCTTCAACGGCCACTACCTGATGTACTTCGACACCGCCGTGGCGGCCTACTGGCGCGCGCTGGCGCTGCCTTACCACGACACGATGCATGCACTGCAGGGCGATCTGTACGTGCGCAAAGCCACGCTGGAATACGAAGGCTCGGCGCGTTACGACGATGTCTGCGATGTCGGCATGCGCTGTGCCCGCATCGGGAAGAGCTCGATGCTGTTCCAGGCCGCGGTCTTCCGCGGCGAGCAGCGGCTGGTGCATGGCGAGCTGGTCTATGTCTTCGCCGACCCCGCCACCCAGACCAGCCAGCCCGTGCCAGCCGCGCTGCGGGCGGTTCTGGAAGCCTACGAGACCGGGGCCGAGATGCTGGCCCTGCAGGAAGCCCCCTGGCCGGCGGCGGCCGACGAGATCACGTCGCTGCGCTCCGCCTGCGAGGGGGAAGCCGCCAGCGCAGCCTCCGCGCCGATCACCGACACCCGGGACGCGCCAGCGCGGCACCTGCTGGCCCGCAACCGGCTGGGGCGCCTCGTGGCCTGCGGCCGGCTGCTCCAGGGGCCGGGTACGGCAGGCGAGATCAGCCGCCTGGCCGTCTTGCCTGCCCTGCGTGGCAGCGGGATCGGGCAGGCGGTGCTGTCGGCGCTGGTGCGCGCAGGCCGCCTGCACGGACTGACCGCGCTGCAAGCCGATGTGCCGCCCGCGGCCAGAGGTCTGTTCGACCGCGCAGGGTTCAGGCCCACGGACAGCGCACAGCCGCCCTCGCCCCTGAAGCCCGTGACGCCCCTGGTGCCGATGCTGCTGACGCTGCAACCGCAAGACGCTGCCGTTCCGCCAGGGGCGTGATCTTGATCGGACAGGGGTCAGGGCGAAGCCGTGAACGTTTTGCAGGCCTGGCCTGGCGCGCCGTGCAGCCTGGCAGCGGTCAGGCCAGGACGAACACTTCGATATGGCGCCGTGGCGCGCCGAAGGCCTGCAGCGCCGCGGTGCCGGCGTCGACGATGGCCGCTTCCAGGCCAGGGTTGATCCCGCCCGGCATGGCATAGGTTTCCATCACCGTCACGGGGCCGGTCGCTGAGAGGCTGGCCCCGGACGGCGGGTCATCGCTGGCGGGCACACGCTGGTACAGCGCCGCATTCAGGCCCGGGTGGGCGGCGCACAGCCGGGCCTGCCAGGCCCTCGCTGCCGCCAGTGCGGCTGCGGCCTGCGGGGCGGGTAGCTTCCAGTAGATGAACAGGCTGCGCATGCGGCTGGGCAGTGGCCCGCGGGCTGACGTGGGGATGGCGTCCTAGGGCACTTCGTCGGCAATCGCATAGGGCAGCAGCTGCAGCGCCAGCGGCGGCCCGGCAGCGCTGCCGGCGTGCAGGCTGCCATCGTCCAGCGCGGCCAGCTTCAATTCGACCAGGGCGCTGTACCGGCCCGCGGCCAGGCTGCCGGCCAGCACCACCATACCGGCAGGCTGATCCGGGTCGGCGCTGTGGAAGACCTCCTGGCCCGGCTGCAGCGCTTCCGTGCCCGTCAGCACCTGGGCCCGGCGCTTGATGGTGCCGCGGTACTGGCTGCGTGCCACCACTTCCTGGCCCGGATAGCAGCCCTTCTTGAAGTTGACCCCGCCCACCTGCTCCAGGTTCACCATCTGCGGCACGAATTGCTCGGCCGTCGCCGCCACGATGCGTGGCACGCCGCTGTGCACCTCCAGGGCCTGCCAGACATCCGTGGCGAGCACGGGGCCCGCGGGCGCAGGGGCATCGGCCGGGGCGGCGACCAGCCAGCGCGGGACGGCCTGGCCGTCGACGACGGCATCGGGCAGGCGCACGGCCTGGCTGGGGCCGTGATGGCTGTGGGCCCAGGCCGGGGCATCGGCGGCCGCACCGGGCGGAGTCATGCGGCCGGCCAGCCCCCACAGCGGCAGCTCGGCGGTGGCGTCGCTGAGCTTGCAGCGTGCGCGCAGCACGAACATCTGCAGGCGCTTCAGCACCGCGGGCAGCAGATCGGCGCTGCAGGCCAGCAGCAGGTCACCGGGCGCGGCCTGCCAGACGACGAAGCTGGCCAGCAGCCGGCCCTTGGCCGAGCAGTAGCCCGCCAGCCTGGCCTGGCCTTCGACGAGGTGTTCGATGTCCTGCGTCAGCTGGCCGTGCAGGAACTTTGCCGCGTCCTCGCCTCGCGCCCGGATCAGACCCCAGTCGGGCAGGCGCAGGGCACCTGTCATGGCAGCGATCGGGCCGCTCGGGGCTAAGTCGGGCAGCGAGGGCAGGGCGGGGGCGGCAGTCATGCGCTGATTATCATCAGCCGCCATGTCGCGCCGGTCTCTCCTGTCTCGGCTGGCCCGGGGGCTGGCGCTGGTGTTGCTGCTGCTGGCCCTGACGACCGCAGCCGCCGGGTGGCTGGCGTGGAAATGGCTGGATGCGCCGCTGGCCCTGCGCACACCCAGCGTGGAGCTGTCGATCGAGCCCGGCACCACGCCCCGTGCGATCGCCCAGGCCTGGGCCGATGCCGGTGTGCAGACCTCCCCGTTGTGGCTGTACGAATGGTTCCGCTGGTCCGGGCAGGCGCGGCAGATCCGCGCCGGCAGCTACGAGATCGAGGCTGGCGCCACGCCGCGCAGCCTGCTGGCCAAGATGGTGCAGGGCGACGAGGCGATGGAGCAGGTGCGCTTCATCGAAGGCTGGACCCTGCGGCAGCTGCGCGCGGCCCTGGCCAGCGCGCCGCAGCTCAAGCCCACGACAGCCGGGATGGATGACGCGCAACTGATGGCTGCCGTCGGCAGCCCGGGCGTACCCGCCGAGGGCCGCTTCTTCCCCGACACCTACCGCTACAGCCGCGGCGTCAGCGATCTCACCGTGCTCAAGCGCGCGCATCGCGCCATGCAGCAGCAGCTGGCCGCCACCTGGGCGCTGCGGGCCCCCGACACGCCGCTGAAGAGCGCCGACGAAGCGTTGATCCTGGCATCGATCATCGAGAAAGAGACCGGCCTGGCTGCCGAGCGCGGCCTGGTGGCGGGGGTTTTCGTCAACCGCCTGCGCATCGGCATGCCGCTGCAGACCGATCCGACAGTGATCTACGGCATGGGCCCCAGTTTCGACGGCAACCTGCGCCGCCGCGATCTGGAAACCGACACCCCCTTCAACACTTACACCCGCGGGGGCCTGCCGCCCACGCCGATCTCACTGCCCGGCCTGGCTTCGCTGCGCGCCGCGGTGCAGCCAGAGTCGACCCGGGCGCTGTACTTCGTCTCGCGCAGCGACGGCACCGGGCGCAGCGTCTTCAGCGAAACCCTGGCCGACCATAATCGGGCAGTGAACCAATTCCAGCGCGGCGGCCGGTGAGCACGCCACCCGCCCCCCCTGGGCCGGCCGGCCCGGCGTCGACCCCGCCCGAGGTGCCGCGCGGCGCCTTCATCACGCTGGAAGGCATCGATGGCGCGGGCAAGAGCTCGCACCTGCCGGCCATCCAGGCATGGCTGCAGGAGCGCGGCGCAACGGTGGTCGCCACGCGCGAGCCGGGCGGCACCCCGCTGGCCGAGACCTTGCGCGAACTGGTGCTGCACCAGCCGATGGACGCCCTGACCGAAGCGCTGCTGGTGTTTGCCGCCCGGCGCGACCACGTGCAGCAGGTCATCGTGCCGGCACTGGCGCAGGGCGCCTGGGTGCTGTGCGACCGCTTCACGGACGCCAGCTTTGCCTACCAGGGCGGCGGACGCGGGTTCGATCTGCCACTGCTGCAGACCCTGGAGACCTGGGTGCAGCAAGGCCCGCCGGTGCTGCAGCCCGACCTGACGCTGTGGTTCGACGCCCCTGCGGCGCTGGCCGCTGCGCGCCGTGCCGCGGTGCGTGCGCCCGACCGCTTCGAGGCCCAGGACGCAGTGTTCTTCGAACGTGTGCGCGCCGGCTATGCCGCGCGCGCTGCGGCGGCGCCGCAGCGCTTCGTGCGGCTGGAAGCCGCCTGCAGCCGGGACGAGGTCTGGGCGCAGGTCGCGGCGGCGCTGCAGGCCAGGTTCGGCGCGGCCGGCTTGCCGGCCACCGGTGCGCGCCTGGGGCCAGCCCGGTGATGCCCGTGGCCGACAACCAAGGCCGCCTGGCGCTGCCCTGGCTGGCAGCACCGCTGGCCGAGGCGCTGGCCCGCCAGCGCGGCCACGCCACCCTGGTGCACGGTGCGCCGGGTGTCGGCGCGCTGGAATTCGCGCTCGCGCTGGCACAGGCGCTGCTGTGCGAAACGCCGCCCACCCACGGCGCGCCGGCGCTGGCCGGCCCCTGCGGGCACTGCGGCAGTTGCCGGCTGGTGCAGTCCGGGCTGCATCCCGATCTGTTTGTGCTGCTGCCGGAAGCCCAGCGCCGGCAGACGGGCTGGCTGCTGTCCGACGACAAGCCCGAGGGTGAAGACCTGAAGCGCAAGCCCAGCCGCCAGGTTCGCATCGACGAAGTGCGCGCGCTGATCGATTGGTCGCACAAGACCAGCGCGCGCGGCCGCGGCAAGGTGGTGGTGCTGCACCCTGCCGACGCCCTGAACGTGCAATCCGCCAGCGCGCTGCTCAAGACCCTGGAAGAACCCCCGGCCGGCACCCGGCTGGTGCTGACCACGGCCGACCCTGCGCATCTGCTGCCCACGGTGTGCAGCCGCTGCCAGCGCTTGCTGCTGCCGGCGCCGCCGGCTGATGCGGCGGCCGCCTGGCTGGCCGGGCAGGGCTTGGCGCAGCCGCAGGTGCTGCTGGCCGCCTGCAACGGCCGGCCGCTGGATGCGCTGGCCCTGCAAGCGGCCGGTGTCGATGCAGCGGCCTGGGCGGCACTGCCGACGGCCGTGGCGCGGGGGCAGTCCGGCGGGCTGGCCGGCTGGCCGCCGCCGCTGCTGGTGGATGCGCTGCAGAAGCTCTGCCACGATGCGATGGCCCGCAGCGTGGGCGGCGAGGGCTGCTACTTTCCGCCGGCCAGCTTCGGGCCGGGCGTGCCGCCCCGCCTGCCTGCCCTGGTGGACTGGGCGCGCGAACTGGCCCGCGTCGCCCGCCATGCCGACCACCCCTGGAGCGAGCCACTGTTGCTGGAAGCACTGGTGCAGCAAGGGCGGCAGGCTTTGGCACCTGCGGCCCGTGGGGCTGCGGGCCGCGCCCCGGCGGCGGCACCCCGCCCCGCTAAACTGCAGCCATGAACGAACGTGCTCCGACGCGCCCGGCCAACCCCCCTGCTGGCGCTGCCGCGGGCGGCGGTGGCATCGGCGCTGCCAGCCCGGGTGCGGCTTCCGGGCTGCCACCCCAGGCCCCGCCAGGCGGCGCGGGCCCCGGGGCTGCGGCCGGCGGGGCACTGGCGGCCGCCGGCCGGCCTAGCGTCATCCAGCTCGTGTTCCGCGAAAAGGGCGCGCTGTACGCCGCCTACATGCCGCTGCTCAGCGAAGGCGGCCTGTTCGTGCCAACGACGCGCGACTACCGCCTGGGTGACGACATCTACCTGCTGATGTCGTTGCCCGACGACCCGCAGCGCTTTCCGGTGGCAGGCAAGGTGGCCTGGATCACGCCGGCCAATGCCTCAGGCGGCCGCACGCAGGGCGTGGGCGTGCGGTTCCCGAACGATGACAAGACCCGGCAGCTGAAGATCAAGATCGAAGAGATCCTGGGCACCAGCATCTCGTCGGCCAAGCCCACGCAGACGCTCTAGCCCGCGGCGCACCGCCGCGAAGGCGCCCCCGCGCTGCCTGCACCCGCCCGCACGACACGATGTACGTCGATTCCCATTGCCACCTGAGCTTCCCGGAACTGCAGGCCCGGCTGCCCGAGATCCGCAGCGACATGGCGGCAGCGCAGGTGGACAGGGCGCTTTGCATCTGCACCACGCTGGAAGAGTTCGACACCGTGCACGGGCTGGCGCTGGCACACGACAACTTCTGGGCCACGGTGGGCGTGCACCCCGACAACGAAGGCGTGCTGGAGCCCACGCTGCAGGACTTGCTGGACCGCGCCGCGCACCCGCGCGTGGTGGCGATCGGCGAGACCGGGCTCGACTACTACCGCCTCAACGGCCGCAGCCTGGCCGACATGGCCTGGCAGCGCGAGCGCTTCCGCGTGCACATCCGCGCTGCGCGCCAGACCGGGCTGCCGCTGGTCGTGCACACACGTGAGGCCAGCGCCGACACGCTGGCCATCCTGGCCGAAGAAGGCCAGGGCAGGGTGCGCGGGGTGTTCCATTGCTTCACCGAAACCCAGGCGGTGGCGGAGGCGGCACTGGCACTCGGGTTCCACATCTCGTTTTCCGGCATCCTGACTTTCCGCAACGCCGAAGCCCTGCGCGAAGTCGCCCGGCAGGTGCCGCTGGACCGGTGCCTGATCGAAACCGACAGCCCTTACCTGGCGCCCATGCCGCACCGTGGCAAGACCAACAGCCCGGCCTACGTACCCTTCGTGGCGGCCAAGCTGGCCGAACTGAAGGGCCTGGACCTGGCCGCCGTGGCGCAGGCCACGACCCGGAATTTCGAAACACTTTTCGGCCTGCCGCCGATGCAGACGGGGCATTGAGATGATCAAGCGATTTGTCAGGTTGTTCGCCTATCTCATTGTGGCGATTGGCTTTTCTTCCGCTTGGGCCGACGCCTATGTGGATTTCTTCCGGGCCGTGAACATCGACGATGCGCGCACCGTCAACCAGCTGCTGGCGCGCGGGTTCGACCCGAATTCGCCCAACACCCGGGGCCAGCCGGCGCTGGTGCAGGCGCTGCGCGACGAATCGCCGAAGGTGGCCGCCGCTCTGCTGGCGCACCCGGGCCTGAAAGTCGACGCCACCACGGCGGCCGGCGAAACGGCGCTGATGATGGCCGCGCTGGCCGGCAGCCTGGAATGGACGCAGAAGCTCATCGACCGCGGCGGCCAGATCAACCGCGAGGGCTGGACACCGCTGCACTACGCCGCCAGCGGCCCCGAGCCCAAGGTGCTGGCGCTGCTGCTGGACAAGGGCGCGGACATCAACGCTCCGTCGCCCAACCGCACCACGCCGCTGATGATGGCCGCACGCTATGGCGCCGAGGACAGCGCCCATCTGCTGCTGGCGCGCGGCGCCGATGCCAAGCTGCGCAACGACTTGGGCCTGTCGGCTGTCGACTTTGCGCGCACGGCCGGCCGCGAAGCCCTGGCCGCCAAGTTGGCACAGGCGGCGCGGTGACGGTGTAGGAAGTGCGCTGACATCCGATGTATCGCCACGCCCACTGTGGCATGGCTCAGGTCCTGCCTAGAGTTGCCGATAGCGCTGTCTACACAGCCATCGGAGAGCCAAGATGTCGGTCGAAACCCCAGTGCGCAACCCGTTCATGCTCATGCTGAACCCCGAAGGCGTGATCGCGGCGATGGAGGCGTCGGAGCGCCTGAAGCAGCTCAACCGGCGCGAGTGCCGCCCGTTGGATCGCGTGACTGCGACTCAGGAGGACGATGAGGCGGCCGGGCCCAGCGACAAGCCTGGCCAGCAATAGCAGGCCTGGCAAGGCGGGTGGCCGCCCCCGGCCCACCATGACATAACTGCGTACGATGTATATTATGTTAACTTGCGCTGGTGAATGTCCGGACGCGACCGGCTCGCCCTGCGCAGCGACCTGTATCAGAATCCGCGCCTGTTCAGGCCACAGGCGTCGAGGGGTTTTGCCCCATCCGATGCGCCACTGAGACCCCTGCATGTCAGCCTTGCGCCGCCAGTTGCACGTCACGGAACGCCCAGCCCGGCCCGGCGCGCCCGCTCCGCGGCATGTGCTGCTGGCCCATGGGTATGGCTGTGACCAGAGCATGTGGCGGCACCTGGTGCCGCTGCTGCAGGATCACCACTGCATCAGCTTCGATTTCCCCGGCACCGGTGCAGGCAGCCTGCAGGCCTACGACCCGGCACGCCATGCCAGCCTGCAGGGCTACGCGCAGACGCTGCTGGATCTGGTGCACGAGCTCGATCTGCCCGGCCTGGTGATCGTGGGCCACTCTGTGAGCGCCATGGTGGCGGCACTGGCGGCACAGGCCGCGCCGGAGCGGGTGTCCGAGCTGGTGATGATCTGCCCCTCGCCCTGCTACCGCAATCACGACGGCTACCCCGGCGGGTTCGAGCCGGAACAGATCGACGCCCTACTGCAAGGCCTGGCCGAGGCGCACCAGCCCTGGGCGCACGCGGTTGCACCGATGATCATGGGCAACGCCGACCGGCCTGAGCTGGCGCAGGAGCTCGTCGGCGCCTTCTGTGCGATGGACCCGACCATCGCCTTGCGCTGGGCGCGGGCAACCTTCCTTTCGGATTTCCGCGCGGTGCTGCCACAGGTCGGCGTGCCCTGCCTGGTGCTGCACTGCCGCGAAGACGCCATCGCCCCGCCAGAGGTGGGCCGCTGGACGGCGGCGCGGCTGGCCCAGGGCCGCCTGGCATGGCTGGACGCCACCGGACACTGCCCGCAGCTCAGCCACCCGCAGTTGGTGGCCAGCGCCCTGCTGGCCGAGCTGGCGGACCGCGGCGCGGCTTCTTCGCCCGTGGTCATGCCATGACCGCCCGGGCCGCGGGATCGGGCCGACGGCCATGAGCAGCCCGATGGCCGCCGCGATCGAGACCTGGCCCTGGGCGGGCCTCTGGATCGACCGCGAGGGCCGGGTCGGCGCCGCCAATGCCGAGCTTCACCGTGCCTTGGGTCTGGCACCGGACGCCATGGCCGGGCGCACCCTGGCCGAACTGCTGGTGCCGGCGAGCCGCATGCTGTGGATGACGGCCATCTGGCCCTCGCTGCAGCTGCGCCAGCAGCTTGACGATGCCACGCTGAGCTTCACCAGCGCCGCGGGCCCCGGCTGGGGCGCCAGCGTCACCTTGCGCCCGGCCGAGCGCGATGGCAGGCCGGGCTTCAGCGCACTGCTGCTGCCGGCGGCCGACCGGCTGCGCGTGGCCGACGAACTGCGCAACGCGCGCCGCAGCCTGGAAGCCATCCCGGGCGCCGTGCTGCAGTGCCGGCGCCGGCCAGGCGGTGATCTGGAGGTGGCCTACGCCAGTTCGGGCGTGCTGGATCTGCTGGGCATCAGCCCGGCACAGGTGGTGGGCCCGGGCCAGGCCCTGCTGCGATCGCTGCTGCCGGGCGATGCCCGGGCCTTTGCCCACAGCCTGGATGCAGCCGAGCTGGCGCTGAACGAGCAGACCACGCGCACCGGCCCACCGGCAGCGCCCGTGACCTGGCGCGTCAGCGTCCACGCAGCGCGCCACCCGCAGCGCACGCTGGAATGGCTGGCGCAGTGCGAAGCTGCCCCGGGGCCGGGCACCCTTTGGCACGGTGTGTTGCTGGACGTCAGCGAAAGGGAAAGACTGCAGAACGAGCTGCGCGAGCAGGTGGCCACGGATGAGCTGACGCGCCTGCCCAATCGGCGCGGCTTGATGGACCAGTTGCAGCAGGCCATCGACAGCGGCCAGCATTTCGCGCTGCTGTTCATGGACGTGGATCGCTTCAAGCAGATCAACGACAGCCTGGGGCATGAAGCCGGTGATGCGCTGCTGCTCGAGGTGGCCCAGCGGCTGCGCCGGGCCTTGCGTCCGGCAGACCGGCTTTTGCGCCTGGGTGCCACCGACGACAACCCCGAAGCGCCCTGCCCCGGCGCCGCGACCCCGGGGCCGCTCGCCGCGCGGCTGGGCGGGGATGAGTTCGTCGTGCTGGTACAGGACGTGGCCGATCGCGAAGGCGCGGCTGCACTGGCGGGGCGGCTGCAGGCGCGGCTGGCTCAGCCGGTGGCGCTGGGCCGGCTTCGGGTGCACCCCAGCGTGAGCATCGGCATCGTGGTGGGCGACGGCAGCAGCACCGCGGCGCAGCTGATGCGGGACGCCGACACCGCGATGTACGAAGCGAAGCGGCAGGGTCGCGGCCGCTACATGCACTTCGAGCCCGCCATGCACGCTCGCGCCGCCCAGGCCCTGAGCCTGGAAGCCGAGCTGCGCGAAGCCCTGCGCCGCGGGCAGGTGCGGGCGGTCTTCCAGCCCATCGTCGACATCGCCAGTGGCCGCGTCGTGGGCATGGAAGCGCTGGCGCGCTGGCTGCATCCGCAGCGCGGCGAGGTGCCGCCCTCGCAATTCGTGCCGATGGCCGAGGATGCCGGCCTGATCGCCGCGCTGGGCGAAGGCGTGCTGCGCCAGGCCTGCCAGCACTTCGCGGCCTGGCGTTCGGCCGGCCTGGCGGTGCCGGCGCGGGTGTCGGTCAACCTGAGCCGGGCGCAGCTGGTCGACGCCGCCTTGCCGCAGCGCGTGCTGGCCATCGTCGAGGAGTTCGGGCTCAGTTGCGCTGAGCTGCAGTTCGAGATCACCGAAAGCCTGGCGATGCAGAACGACGACGCGCTGGCCGTGCTGCACGAACTGCACGGCCTGGGCATCCAGCTGGCGCTGGACGACTTCGGCACCGGTCACTCCTCGCTGTCGGCCTTGCAGACGCTGCCCGTGGGGCAGCTGAAGATCGACCGCAGCTTCGTGCGCGAGGTCGAGACCAGCGCCTACCACCGGGCGCTGGTGCAGGCGGCGCTGCACGTGGCGCACGCGCTGGCGCTGGAAGTGGTGGCCGAGGGCGTGGAAACCGACAGCCAGGCCCGTACGCTGGCCGACCTGGGCTGCAGCCGCGCCCAGGGCTATCTGTATGCCCGGCCGCTGGAAGCCGCGGCGATGGCGGCCTACCTGGCGGTGGATCGCCAGCCGAAGGCCGTCTGGTCAACGGCAGCGCTGGTGAACACCGCCGGCCACGCGCGCGCGCACCAGGTGCTGATCACCGATGCCCAGGGGCTGACAATCTTCGCCAACCCCAGCTTCTGCCTGAACACCGGCTTCAGCATGACCGAGATGCTGGGCCGCAAGCCCGGCCAGGTGCTGCAGGGGCCGGACACCGATCCGCGCGCCGTGCAGATGCTGCGCGACGCAGTGGCCAGCGGCCAGGGCTGTCTGGGAGTGGAGATCGTCAACTACCGCAAGAACGGGTCGCCGTTCTGGGTGCTGGTGGACATCGAGCCGGTGCGCGACAGCACCGGGCGCGTCGAGCGTTTCGTGTCGGTGCAGACCGAGATCACGGCCCAGCGCGCTGCGCTGAAGGAACTGGACATCCTGCGCTCGCGCAGCCACCGCGTCGCGGCGCTGGGCCTGCTGGGTTTCTGGGAACGCGACCTGCGCAGCGGCGAAGGCCAGGCCGACGACACCACGCGGCGTCTGCTGGGTCTGGCGCCGCGCGATGCCCTGCCCTCCTGGGACGGGCTGCTGGCGCTGGCCACCGCCCCGACCCGCCCTGCCCTGCAAGCCAGCATCGACAGCCTGCAGCAGGGCATGCAGCGCGGGGTGGTGGAGTTCAGCCGGCTCGACGCCGAGGGCCAGCTCGTGCATCTGCAGGCGCTGTGGATCCGGGAAAGCCAGCAGGTGCTGGGCGTGCTGGCCGATGTCAGCGGCAGCCAGCAGCTGCGGCAGGAACGCGCCGAGCTGCAGCACCAGATCGAGCTGGCCGCCGTGGCCGCCAAGCAGTTTTTCTGGCGCTACGACCTGGCCACGGGCCGGGTGCAGGTGGTGCCGCCCCAGGGCCATCCCTACCCGGTCGACAACCAGGGAAGGTGCCATGCCGAAGCGATCCTGGCTGCCGTGCTGCCCGAAGACCGGCCCGAGGTGGAGCGCGCGCGTCGCGAGGCTGCCGCTGGCCAGGGCGTGGTCGAAGCGGTCTACCGCATCCGCGACAGCGAGGGCCAGGTCCGACAGCTCCTGTCGCGGCGCATCGGCTGGCGGGACCCGAACGCGGTGCCAGGATCGCCGGCGACGATGATGCTGGGCGTGTCGATCGACATCACCGACGATCGCCAGCGCAAGGCGGCACCGTAGCCTCCAGGCGGCGGCAGTGGCCTACCTGGCCAGCTGCAGCAGCTGCACGTGCAAGTCCTCCCAGGCCTGCTGGGCCGCGGCGCTGCCGTCAGCCTGTTCCAGCGCCTGCGCCTGCAGCGCAGCGGCCTCATGGCCCAGCATGCGCAGCACGCTTTTCAGGCTGTGGCCCAGCAGGCGCAGCATGGCCAGGTCGCCGGCCTGGGCGGCGGCAACGCCCTGTGCGGCGTCCAGTGCAAACTGGGCCCGGCAAGCCGCTTCGAAACGATCGAACAGGCCTGCGTCACCACCGAAGCTGTGCGCCGTGGCGCGCTCTCGGCGTTCCGCCTCCGCCACGATGGGGGTGTCCAGCGCGGCCGGCGCGGCCAGCAGCAACCCGCTGCGCACGCAGTCCAGCACCTGCGCCACGGAAGCCGGCTTCAGCAGGTGCCGCCAGACGCCCAGCGCCGCCATCTGCTGGCGTGCCGCTTCGTCCTGCCGGGCGCTGAAGACCACGCAGCGCGGCGGCCGCGGGCCAGGCCAGGCGGCCAGCAGCTCGAAACCGCTTTCGCCCGGCATCATCAGATCCGTCACCAGCAGGTCGACCGGGCCCTGCCCCAGCTGTTCGCGCGCCTGCGCGGCGTTGGCGCACAGGTGCAGATCGATGGCTTCGTCCTCCAGCACCATCGCCACCCAGTGGCGGATGGCCGCGTCGTCGTCCACCCACAGCAAGCGCGGGCGCGGCTTCACGCTCATCGCAGTGTGGCCAGCGCCTGCGTCAGCAGCGGTGGCAGCTCCACGGCCAGCCGCGGCTTGTGGGCCACTGGCACACCCTGCAGCGCCAGCGCGTAGGGCTGGCGCTGGTTTTCGTCCAGCCCGGTGACCACGATCAGCCGGCTGCGCCCGAACGCCGCGTGCGAGCGCAGGCCGGTGATCAGCGTGGCGCCGTCGATGCCCGGCAACAGGATGTCGACCAGCAGAACGTCCGGCTGCAACTGCCCGGCCAGCGCCAGTCCGGCGATGCCGTCGTCGGCCAGCCGCAGATCGACCTGCGGGAAATGCTGCTGCAGCAATAGCCGCACCAGTGTCTGGAAGTGGCGGGAATCCTCGATCAGCAGCACGCAGGGCCGCTCGGCCGGTCGCGCATCGCCGCGCCGGCGCTGCCAGGCCGGGGCACCGGGCAGCGCCGGCGGGGCGTCGCTGGCCTGCCGCTTTTGCTGCCAGCGCTGGACCGAAGCCCGCGAGATGCGGCGGTGCCCGCCCGGCGTCTTCCAGGCCTGCAACTCGCCCCGGTCCACCATCAGTTGCACCGATCGCACGGCCAGGCCCAGCAGGCGGGCGACTTCCAGTGTCGTGCACACCTCGCCTTCGGGCGCGGCAGGGCTGCCGGGGGGCGGTGGATCGGTACTGAAAGAGGTGTCGCGCATGCGTGTGATTTTGCCGGATCAGCGGCCACCCGATCTGGCGCGAATGAAAGAACTACCTATCATTTCCATCATACTTCAGCGACTCGCTTCCGGGCCCCGCCATGACACGCATCCTCCTCGTCGAAGACCATGCCGACATCCGGCGCCTGATCCGCATGACGCTGGAGTTCGAGGGCGTGGACATCACCGAAGCCGCCGATGCCCAGCAAGGCTGGGATCTGGCCCGCAGCGAACGGCCCGACCTGGTGTTGCTGGATCTGATGATGCCCGGCGAGATGAACGGCCTGGACCTGTGCCGCGCCATCAAGGCGCACCCGCAGCTGCAAAAGGTGCCGGTGATCATGCTCTCGGCTTGCGACGCGGCGGGTGACCGTGAACGCGGCTTGGCTGCCGGGGCCTGCAACTATCTGGTCAAGCCCTTCAGCCCGATGCAGCTGCTGGACCTGCTGCACGAGGTCGTGCCGGCATGAGCGGTGTCGTCCCGCCGGCGCACTGCTTCACCGACGCCGCGGCGGCGCAGATGGAGCGCCTGGTGGCCGATTTCGGCCGCATGTACCGCGAGCGCAACGACGCGCTGCAGGAAGTCGCCCGTGCGCACCACGAAGCCCTGCTGCGCCTGGCGCGCGCGGCCGAGTTCCGCGACGACGACACCGGCGTGCACATCGTGCGCATGGGCTGGCTGGCCTGGGCCCTGGCGCGCGAGCTGGGCATGCCGGAATCGCAGGCCCTTCTGCTGCGCGAAGCCGCGCCCATGCATGACGTGGGCAAGATCGGCATGCCCGACGCGGTGCTGAAGAAGCCCGGCAAGCTCACGCCCGACGAGCGCCAGGTGATGAACGAACACCCGCGCATCGGCGCCGAGATCCTGGGCCGCTCGCGCATCCCGCTGTTCCAGCTGGCTGCCGAGGTGGCGCTGGCGCACCACGAGCGCTGGGACGGCAGCGGCTACCCCAGCGGGCTGGCAGGCGAGGCGATCCCGCTGTCGGGCCGGATCGTGGCCGTGGTCGACTTCTTCGATGCCTTGACGATGGACCGCTGCTACCGCAAGGCCTTCCCGGACGACGTGGCACTGGAGATGCTGCGCGCCGAACGCGGCCACGCCTTCGACCCGCGGGTGGTGGACGCCTTCCTGGCGGCCGCCCCGGCCTTGCTGGCGCTGCGCGACCGCATCACGCGCGAACGGCCGGACCTCGCCTCGCTGGTGGCCAGCGGGCCCTGAAGCCGCTGCCCCCTCGACTGCTCGAACCCTTCCCTTGACGGATCTGACCATGCCCCACGCCGCCTTGCCCTTCCTGCGCCCCCTGCGCTCCCTGCGTGCCCGGCTTGCCGTGGGTGCGGCGCTGCTGGCCCTGTCCCAGCTGGCCCAGGCCGGCGCGGTGCTGGACCGCGTGCGCGCCGCAGGCCAGGTGCGCGTGTGCATCTGGCCCGACTACTACGGCATCAGCCTGCGGCACCCGCGCACCCAGCAGCTGCAGGGGCTGGACATCGATCTTTCCGCCGAGCTGGGCCGTGACCTGAAGCTGGGCGTGCAGTATGTCGATTCCTCCTTCCAAACTCTGGTGGACGACCTGAAGAACGACCGCTGCGACGTGGCCATGTTCGCCATCGGCATGCTGCCGCAGCGCATGGCGGTGCTGTCGTTCACGCGGCCCTACCTGCAGAGCGACATCTATGGCGTCACCACCAAGGGCAGCCGCGTCGTCACGCGCTGGGAAGACATCGACAAGCCCGGCGTGGCCGTCGCCGTGCAGGCCGGCACCTTCATGGAACCCGTGATGGCCGCCGCGCTGAAGCAGGCCCGCCTGGTGCGCGTGGCCCCGCCGTCCACGCGCGAGCGCGAGCTGGAAGCCGGGCGCGTGGACGTGTTCATGACCGACTACCCCTACAGCCGCCGCTTGCTGGACAACGCCGACTGGGCCAGCCTGATCTCGCCGCCTGCGCCGTTCCACATCCTGCCCTATGCCTATGCCGTCAAGCCGGGTGACGAAGCCTGGCTGGCGCAGGTCGACGAGTTCGTCGCCCGCATCCAGCGCGACGGCCGGCTGGTGGCTGCAACCCGGCGCCACGGGCTGGAAGCGATCGTGCGGGTGAAGTGAACCTGCCGCGCAGCGACCTGGCCCTGGCCGCGGCGGCGCCTTCCCGGCGCTGGGTGCCGCTGGTTGCGGGCCTGGCGCTGCTGCTGGCGGTGCTGGTGGCCCTGGTCTCGCTGGGCCTGCGTGAGCGTGAACGCGACGAGGAACGGGCGCTGGACCGCAGCGAGCTGATGGCCCGCGTGCTGGCCGACAGCGCCACGCGCAGCGTCGAAGCCGCGGCGCTGGCAGCGGCCACGCTGGGCGAACTGCTGGGCCGCGGCATTGCGCCCGAAGGCGCCGAGATGCGGACCGCGCTGGAGCAGGCGCTGGTGAGCCTGCCGTTCTTGCGCGGCATCGGGCTGGTGGATGCGCAGGGCACGGTGGTGGGCAGCAGCGTGCCGGCTGAAGTCGGCCTGCAGCTGCGGCTGGCGGCACTCGGCGCCGCCCCGGCGCCAGGGCAGGACCGGCTGGGCCCGCTGGTGCCCGCGCGCAGCCTGCTCGACCTGGAAGTGGGCAGCGCGCGCCCGCCGGCGCCGGCTGGCGTGGGCTTCCTGCCGCTGGTGCGCGGGGTGGCGCTGCGCAACGGCATGCGGCTGTCGGTGGTGGCGCAGATCAATCCCCAGGCCTTCACCACGCAGCAGCAACTGCTGCTGAACGACCCGAACGCCGACGCGGCGCTGGTGAGCTACGACGGCCGGCTGATCGCCGCCACCCCGGGCGTGCAGCGGCAGCCCGGCGACGTGCTGACGCAGCTGCAGCCCTTCACCCGCTTCCTGCCGCGGCTGGAGCAGGGCCGCTGGGAAGGCGAAGGCCTGCGCAACGGGCCCCAGCTGGCGGCCTTCCGCACATCGGCCAGCCGGCCACTGCTGGTGCTGGTGGAAACCAGCGAAGACGCCGTGCGCGCCCAGGCACAGGGGCGCGAGCGCGGCCTGGCCGGCGCAGCGCTGGTGGCCGTCGTGCTGATCGGCGCCATGAGCCTGCTGTGGTGGCGCTACATCCTGACGCGCGAGGCGGCACGCCGTGAGCTCGATCGCGCGCAGGCCGAGGTGGCGCGCAGCGAGCGGGCGCTGAGCATCACCATCAAGAGCCTGCAGGAGCTGATCTTCCGCACCGACGCCCAGGGCCGGCTGAGCTTCGTCAACGAACGCTGGACGGCCATCACCGGACTGGAAGCCAGCAGCGCCATCGGCACCCGCCTGGCCGACCGTGCCCCAGAGGGCGAACGCGCCGCCGTGCAGGCGCTGTTCGCGGACCGCGCCGACGGCCAGATGCGCCGCGACCAGGTACTGCTGGTGGACGTCACCGGCGCCGAGCGCTGCTTCGAAGTGGCGGTGATGCCGCTGCAGCAGGAAGGCCGGCTGGTGGGCTTTGCCGGCAGCGCGGTGGACGTCACGGCCCGCACCGTGGCGCAGCGCGCGCTGCAGGCGCAGCTGGCGTTCACGCGGCAGCTGATGGAATCCAGCCCGCTGCCGATGTCGGTGGTGGACACGCAGCGCCACTACCTGCTGGTCAACCGGGCCTGGGAAGAGTTCACCGGCCGGCCGCGCAGCGAAGCCGTGGGGCAGCGGGTGGGCAGCCACCTGCCCCAGCCGCAGCAGGCCATGCACGAGGACCGGGACCGGCAGCTGCTGGCCACCGGGCAGTCACAGCGTTACGAAGCCGTGGTGCCGCACCGCGACGGCACGCTGCGCGACGTGGTGGTGAACAAGATGCTGCTGCCTGGCGACGACGGGCAGACCCTGGGCGTGCTGTCGGTGATCGTCGACGTGACCGAGTTCCGCAACGCCGAGCGCGCCACGCGCGAGGCCCGCGACGCCGCCGAAAGCAGCCTTCGGGCGAAGACCGAGTTCATCGCCAACATCAGCCACGAACTGCGCACCCCGCTGCAGTCGATCATCGGCTTCTCGGAACTGGGCCAGATGCGCAGCCGCGAGCAAGTGCGCCTGGCCGCGATGTTCCAGGACATCCATGGCGCCGGCCAGCGCATGCTGGGCCTGGTCAATGACCTGCTGGACCTGGCAAAGATCGAAAGCAACATGGGCACCGTGCACCTGGAACGCAGCGACCTGCGCCCGATGGTGCAGGCCGTGGCGCGCGAGCTGGAGCCGCTGCTGCTGCAGCGCGCGCTGGTGCTGGACCTGCGCCTGCCGGCGCAGCCGCTGCTGGGCAAGGTCGACACCCTGCGGCTGGCGCAGGTGCTGCGCAACGTGCTGGCCAATGCGATCAAGTTCTCGCCCGCGGGCGGGCGCGTCGAACTGCTGGCCGAATGCTGCGACGAGGACGACACGCTGCACATCGCCGTTTCCGACCGCGGCCCTGGCGTGCCGGCGGCGGAGCTGGAGTCGATCTTCGAGCCCTTCGTGCAGAGCAGCCAGACGAAGGACGGATCGGGCGGCACCGGGCTGGGCCTGGCCATCTGCCGCAAGATCGTGCAGGCCCACGGCGGCCGCATCGAAGCCGCCAACCGGGCCGGCGGCGGCGCGGTCTTCCACCTGCACCTGCCGGCCGGCGGCACCGCCGCCACGCGGCCGGCGCCGCTGTGACGGTCGCGGGGCGCCCGCCGGGCTAGCCGGCCTGGACGCGCAGGCTGGCGTACAGGTCCAGGTAGGCCCGCGCCGGGCCGCCCCAGCCCAGGGGCTGGGCCATCGCGGTGCGCATCAGCCCGCGCCAGGTGTCGGCGTTCTGGTAGGCCTGCTGCGCGCGCCGCACGCAGCGCTCGAAGGCCGCGGGCACGGCCAGATCGAAGACGAAGCCGGTGGCGCGGCCACTGGCCAGGCTGGCTGGATCGGCGTCCACCACCGTGTCGGCCAGGCCGCCCACGCGGCGCACCAGCGGCA
This sequence comes from Rubrivivax sp., assembly GCA_027489455.1. GTDB lineage: Bacteria > Pseudomonadota > Gammaproteobacteria > Burkholderiales > Burkholderiaceae_C > Rubrivivax. The sequence continues at coordinate 22,212 of JAIXZR010000075.1, forward strand.
GCGTGCCGTAGCGCAGGCCGTACATCTGCGTCAGGCCGCAGGGTTCGAAGCGCGAGGGCACGGTGATCACGTCGGCGCCGGCCACCAGCCGGTGGGCGCGCGCCTCGTCGTAGCCCACGTGCACGTGCACGCGGCCCGGGTGCGCCTGCTGTGCCATGCGGAAGGCGGCTTCCAGCGCCGGCTCGCCCGTGCCCTGCACGGCAAACTGCACGCCGGCGGAGATCAGCTCGGGGATCGCCGCCAGCACCAGGTCCAGGCCCTTCTGCGCCGTCAGGCGGCTCACCACCGTCAGCAGCAGGGCGCCGTCATCGGCGTGCAGGCCCAGTTCGGCCTGCAAGGCGCGCTTGCATTCGCGCTTGCCCTGCAGGCGGTCGATGTCGTAGCGGTGCGCGATGGCCGGGTCGGTGGCGGGGTTCCAGAGCGCGTCGTCGATGCCGTTCAGGATGCCTGTCACGTCGGCCCCGCGCTCGCGGATCACGCCGTCCAGCCCGCAGCCGAATTCATGCGTGGCGATCTCGCGCGCGTAGGTGGGGCTGACGGTGGTGACCCTGGTGGCGAACTTCAGCCCGGCCTTCATGAAGCTGAGCTGGCCGTGGTATTCCAGCCCGGCGGCCGACAGCAGCCGCGTGGCAACGCCCAGCAGCGCCCAGTCCTGCATCGGGAACAGCCCTTGGAACGCGAGGTTGTGCACCGTGAACACGCTGGCCGCCTGCGTGGGTGCGTGCTCGGCCATGTAGGCGCAGGCCATCGCGGCATGCCAGTCGTGGGCGTGCACGATGTCGGGCGCCCAGCGCGGATCGGCATCCTCGGCCGCCAGGTGCGCGGCCACCCAGCCCAGCAGGGCAAAGCGCTGCAGGTTGTCGGGCCACTCGTCGCCCTGGCTGTCCTGGTAGGGGCTGCCGCCGCGCTTGTAGAGGTAGGGCGCATCGACCACGTACACCGGCAGTTTGGTGCCGGGCATGCGCCCCAGCAGCAGCCGCACGCGCAGTGCGCCGAAGCACGACCCGATGTCGATCACCGTGCGCGCACCCAGCACGCTCTCCATCACCGCAGGCAACCCCGGCAGCAGCAGCCGCACATCGGCGCCCTGCTCTGCCAGCGCCACCGGCAGCGCCGCCACCACATCGGCCAGGCCGCCGGTCTTGACCAGCGGGAACACTTCAGCGGCTACGTGCAGAACCTTCACGTTGCGTTGTCATAAGTGTTTGGCCTCAGCATGTCCCTCGTAACGAGGGTGATGCCCGAATCGGTGCGGTAGAAGCGCTCGGCGTCGGCGGCGGCGTCTTCACCGATCACCATGCCGTCGGGGATGTGGCAATCGCGGTCGATCACCGCGCGCGTGATGCGGGCGCCGCGCCCCACCTGCACGCCCGGCAGCACCACCGACCAGTTCACGTGGGCATGCGAATGCACGCGCACGTTGGAAAACAGCGTCGAGCGGAAGACCGAACCCGAAACGATGCAGCCGCCCGAGACCAGCGATTCGATCGCCATCCCACGGCGATCGGGCTCGTTGTGCACGAACTTGGCCGGCGGCAGCTGCGGTTGGTAGGTCCAGATCGGCCAGTTGGTGTCGTACAGGTTGAGCAATGGGTCGGTCGCCGTGAGATCGATGTTGGCGTCCCAGTACGCATCGATCGTGCCCACGTCGCGCCAGTACGGCGGCTGGCCGATCTTGCCGCCCACGCAGCTCAGCTCGAAGGGGTGGGCCACCGCCAGCCCGGCCTTCACCATCTTCGGGATGATGTCCTTGCCGAAATCGTGGCTGGAGTTCGGGTCGTTCATGTCGCGCTCGAGCTCGCGGTAGAGAAAGCGCGCATTGAAGATGTAGATGCCCATGCTGGCCAGGCAGCGGCCGGGCTTGCCGTGCATCTCTGGCGGCTCGGGCGGCTTTTCGACGAAGTCGACGATGCGGCGGTCTCCGTCCACGGCCATCACGCCGAAGGCTTTGGCCTCTTCACGGTCGACTTCGATGCAGCCGACCGTGCATTCGCTGCCGAACTGCCGGTGCAGGGCCACGTGGTCGGCCAGCATCACGGCGTAGTTCTGCTTGTAGATGTGGTCGCCGGCCAGCACCACCACGTAGTCGGCGCGGTAGGCGGCCAGGATGTCCTGGTTCGGGTAGACGGCGTCGGCCGTGCCGCGGTACCAGCTTTCCTCGTCCACGCGCTGCTGCGCGGGCAGCAGGTCGACGAATTCGTTCATCTCGCTCTTCAGGAAGGCCCAGCCGCGCTGCAGGTGCCGCAGCAGGCTGTGGCTCTTGTATTGCGTGATCACGCCAATGCGCCGGATGCCGCTGTTCATGCAGTTGGACAGCGCGAAATCGACGATGCGGAACTTGCCACCGAAGTACACCGCCGGCTTGGCGCGGCTGTCGGTCAGGTTCTTCAGCCGGCTGCCGCGGCCGCCGGCCAGCACCAGGGCCACCGCGCGCCGCGGCAAGTCCAGGCTCTGGGCCACATCGATAGGTCTCATCGCGTCTCCTGGGAAATCGGGTTATGCAAGAAAATTACAGTTCTTCGCCAGCTGGCCTGGTCACAAGCAAAGCTGATGTGGAGCTTTCGCAAACCAAGCCAACTGTTTGTCAATATTGGAGAAAACTTCTTTCGACTCCGTTTGGCCCCGCTTCGAATCGCGATTTATTCGCCAAGTTCGTAGCTAAACTACAGCGATTGATGGCGGCGCGCATTGACGTCGGGGCCTGGCCTCCCGGACACTGCAGCCGGGCCGCCTCGTGCCGAAGGCGCGCATGTCAACGCTCGGCCCCATGGCCCGTGGCACGCCGCCTGCAAGCTTCCACCCGTCTTTGCTCCCGCCCTGCACCATGAACGATCTCGTCCAAGCCCCACCCCCGGCCGAAGGCAGCACCGCCGCCCTCGATCGCCACCTGCTGGCCACCGTGGGCACCGCACCCAGCGTGGCCACCCGGACGGACATCATGCACGCCGCCGCACAGATCGCGAGAGAGGCATTGTCCCGACGTTGGGTCAAAGGCGACAGCGCCGATCGCACTGCCAAGGCCCGGCGCGTCTACTACCTCTCGATGGAATTCCTGATCGGCCGCACCCTGGGCAATGCGCTGCACGCGCTGAATCTGCAAGGCCCGATGGCCGAGGCCGCCCGCAGCCATGCCCTGGGCCTGGAGGACGTGGCGGCCGGCGAAGCCGACGCCGCGCTGGGCAACGGCGGCCTGGGCCGGCTGGCAGCGTGCTTCCTGGACAGCATGGCCACGCTGGGCCTGCCTTCCTTCGGCTACGGCATCCGCTATGAATTCGGCATGTTCGCGCAGACCATCCAGGGCGGCCGGCAGGTCGAGTACCCCGATCCCTGGCTGGTAGACGGCACGCCCTGGGAATTCCCGCGCCCGGGCATCAGCTACCCGGTGCGCTTCGGCGGCTGGGTGGAACAGGCCGCCCTGCCCGGCCAGCCGCCGGTGTGGCGCCATGCCGGCGAAGTCAGCGCCAAGGCCTTCGACATGGTGATCCCGGGCCACGGCACCGAGCGCGTCAGCACGCTGCGGCTGTGGAAGGCCTCGGCCCCGGCGCACATCGACCTGGCCGCCTTCAACAGCGGCGACTACGCCCGCGCGGCCGAGTTCAAGAACCAGTTCGAAAACATCAGCTGGGTGCTCTACCCCAACGACAGCACGCCTGCCGGGCGTGAGCTGCGGCTGCGGCAGGAGTACTTTTTCACCAGCGCGTCGATCCAGGACATCCTGGGTCGCCACCTGGCTGAGCACGGCAGCCTGGCGAACCTGGCCGACCAGGTGGCCATCCACCTGAACGACACCCACCCGGCCATCGGCGTGGCCGAACTCATGCGCCTGCTGGTGGACGAGCATGGCTTCACCTGGGAAGCCGCCTGGGCGCAGACCCAGCGCGTCTTCAGCTACACCAACCACACGCTGATGCCCGAGGCGCTGGAAACCTGGCCCGTGGCGCTGATGCAGCAGGTGCTGCCGCGGCACCTGGAGATCATCTTCCGCATCAACCACGATTTCCTGGTGCTGGCGGCCAGCGTGCGGCCGGGCGACGACGGCTTCCTGCGCCGCCTGTCGCTGATCGATGAAAGCGGCGAACGCCGCGTGCGCATGGCGCACCTGTCGATCGTCGGCAGCCACAAGGTCAACGGCGTCTCGGCACTGCATTCCGACCTGCTGGTGCAGACCATCTTCAGCGACTTCGCCGCCATCTGGCCCAGCCGCTTCACCAACATGACCAACGGCGTCACCCCGCGCCGCTGGCTGGCGCAGGCCAACCCGGGGCTGGCCGCGCTGCTGGACGCCCGCATCGGCCCGGCCTGGCGGCTGCAGCTGGACGAGTTGAAGAAGATCGCCCCGCTGGCCGACCGCAGCGATTTCCGCCAGGCCTTCATGGCCGTGAAGCACGCCAACAAGGTGCGCCTGGCCGCCCACATCGAAGCCAGCACCGGCGTGAAGGTGGACCCGGCCAGCCTGTTCGACGTGCAGGTCAAGCGCATCCACGAATACAAGCGCCAGCTGCTGAACGTGCTGCAGGTGGTGGCGCGCTATCAGGCCATCTGCGCTGACCCGGGTGCCAGCTGGGTGCCGCGCACCGTGATCTTCGCGGGCAAGGCCGCCAGCAGCTACACCACGGCCAAGAACGTGATCCGCCTCATCCACGACGTGGGCAGCGTCATCAACGACGACCCGCGCGTGGCCGGCCGGCTGAAGATGGTGTTCATCCCGAACTACGGCGTCTCGGTGGCCGAGGTCATCATGCCCGGGGCCGACTTGTCCGAGCAGATCAGCACCGCCGGCACCGAAGCCAGCGGCACCGGCAACATGAAACTGGCGCTGAACGGCGCGCTCACCATCGGCACCGACGACGGCGCGAACATCGAGATCCGCCAGCAGGTGGGCGACGACAACATCTTCATCTTCGGCTTGAGCGCGGCCGAAGTCGCGGCCGAGCGCGCGGCGGGCTATCAGCCGCTGCGCATCTATGAAAGCCACCCGCAGCTCAAGGCCGTGCTGGACGCCATCGGCGGCGGCGCCTTCAGCCCTGAAGAACCCGGCCGCTACCGCGCACTGGTCGACTCATTGCTCTGGGGTGGCGACCACTACCTGCTGCTGGCCGATTTCGACAGCTACGTCGCCGCGCAGGCACGGGTGGACGCGCTGTACCGCGACCGCGAGGCCTGGGCCCGCAAGGCGATCGCCAACGTCGCCGGGATGGGCTTCTTCTCGTCGGACCGCACGATCGCTGAATACGCCCAACAGGTCTGGCGCATCGCGCCGCAGGCTGGCAGCGGCGCCACCCCGGTCTGACCCGGGCCGGGCCATGACCGTGCGGCCCGGACAATGCACCCCACGATGCTGAGCCTGCAAGACACCGAACTGCTGCGCCAGGGGCGCCACCCGGACCCGTTTTCCGTGCTGGGCCCGCACGCCGCCCCGGCGGGTGGCACCTGGGTGCGGGCCTTCCTGCCCGGGGCACAAGCGGTCTGGGTCTTACCGACAGGGCCTGTCGAAGCGCCGCAGGCTGGCGCAGCATTCCTTGCGAAGCCATCCCCGGCCTCGCTGGGCATGCGGCACGAAGACGGCCTCTTCGAAGGCCCGTGGCCCGGCGGCCCCTACCGGCTGGGCGTGCGCTGGGCCGACGGCAGCGAAGGCCTGATCGACGACCCCTACCGTTTCGGCGCCGTGCTGGGCGAAGTCGACGCCTGGCTGCTGGCCGAAGGCAAACACCTGCGGCCCTACGAAGTGCTGGGCGCCAACCCGCGCGTGATGGACGGCGTGGCCGGCACCGCCTTCGCCGTCTGGGCGCCCAACGCCAGCCGCTGCAGCGTGGTGGGCGACTTCAACTTCTGGGACGGCCGCCGCCACCCGATGCGGCTGCGGCGCGAGTGCGGCGTGTGGGAAATCTTCCTGCCCGGCGTGGCCGAAGGCGCGCGCTACAAGTTCGAACTGCTGGCCGCCGACGGCCGGCTGCTGCCGCAGAAGGCCGACCCCTTTGCCCGCCAGGCCGAACTGCGCCCGGCCACGGCCAGCGTGGT
>JAIXZR010000122.1 GCA_027489455.1 Rubrivivax sp.
CACGGCTTCCTGCCGTTCAAGGAAATCTCCAAGAACTACTTCCGCGAAGGCACCGACGCCCGCACCGCGCGCATCCAGGACGCCGTGCGTGAAGGCGACAACCTGCTGGTGCAGGTGGAAAAGGAAGAGCGCGGCAACAAAGGCGCTGCGCTCACCACCTTCATCTCTCTGGCCGGCCGCTACCTGGTGCTGATGCCCAACAACCCGCGCGGCGGTGGCGTGAGCCGCCGCATCGAAGGCGAACAGCGCGAAGAGCTGAAGGAAAACCTCGACCAGCTCGAATACCCCAAGGGCATGAGCCTGATCGCGCGCACCGCCGGCATCGGCCGCAGCGCCGAAGAGCTGCAGTGGGACCTGAACTACATGCTCAAGCTTTGGGACGCCATCGACGGCGCTTCCAAGGCCGGCAAGGGCGCCTTCCTGATCTACCAGGAGAGCAGCCTGGTGATCCGCGCCATCCGCGACTACTTCACCGCGGACATCGGCGAGATCCTGATCGACACCGACGACATCTTCGACCAGGCCCAGCAGTTCATGAACCACGTGATGCCCGAGACGGCGCACCGCGTGAAGCGCTACCGCGACGACGCGGCGCTGTTCAGCCGCTTCCAGATCGAGCACCAGATCGAGACCGCGTTCAGCCGCACGGTGAACCTGCCCAGCGGCGGCGCCATCGTCATCGACCACACCGAAGCGCTGGTCAGTGTGGACGTGAACAGCGCCCGCGCCACGCGCGGCAGCGACATCGAGGAAACCGCCACCCGCACCAACCTGGAAGCCGCCGACGAGATCGCGCGCCAGATGCGGCTGCGCGACCTGGGCGGGCTGATCGTCGTCGACTTCATCGACATGGAAGAGAGCAAGAACCGTCGAGAGGTCGAGACCCGACTCCGCGACGCCTTGCGCAGCGACCGCGCGCGGGTGCAGTTCAGCACCATCAGCAAGTTCGGCCTGCTGGAACTGTCACGTCAACGCCTGCGCCCGGCGCTGAGCGAGGGCAACCACATCACCTGCCCGCGCTGCAACGGCACCGGCCACATCCGCGACACCGAAAGCAGCGCGCTGCAGATCCTGCGCATCATTCAAGAAGAAGCACTGAAGGACAACACCGCCGCCGTGCACGTGCAGGTGCCGGTGGAAGTGACGAGCTTCCTGCTCAACGAAAAGCGCACCGAGATCACTAAGATCGAACTGAAGCAGCGCGTGACCGTGCTGCTGGTGCCCAACAAGCACCTGGAAACGCCGAACTACCGCCTCGAACGCCTGCGCCACGACGACCCGCGCCTGGAAGGACTGCAGGCCAGCTACACGATGATCGAGGAGCCGCAGGACGAAGTCGGCATCACGCGGCGCGAGAAAGCCAAGCCCAAGCAGGAACCCATCATCAAGGGCGTGCTGCCCGACATGCCGGCCCCGCCGGCGCCCGTCGCACCGCCCAAGCCCGCCCCCGTGGCAGCGCCGGCCCCGGTGGCCGCTGCGCCCGTGCCGGTGCCCGCACCGCTGCCGCTGTCGCCCGCACCGGGCACCGGCTTCTTTGGCTGGATCAAGAACCTGTTCGGCGGCGCACCGGCGCCGGCGCCCGTGGTGCGCGCGCCCGCGGCCGCACCCGCGGTGGCAGCTGCACCGGCCACGCCTGCGGCCGCACCCGCTGCCACCCCGGCACGCGACGGCCGCCGCAACGAACGTGGTGATCGCAGCGAGCGCAGCGAACGTGGCGAGCGCAGCGAAGGCCGCGGCCGCAACGACCGCGGCAGCCGTGGCGGCCGCGATCGCGACAACCGTGAAGGCCAGGACACCCGGCCCCCGCGCGCCGAAGGCGCCGAAGCCGGTGCCCGCCCGCCCCGTGGCGAACGCGCCGAGCGCGGCGAAAGAACAGACCGGACTGACCGGGGCGATCGCCCCGACAGAACCGACCGTGGCGACCGTGGCGACCGCAGCGACCGCCCCGAAGGCCGCCGCCCGCGGCAGGACCGCCCACCCGTCGCCGCGCTGGCCGAGGGCACGCCGCCTGAAGCCGCCTTCGTGGACAGTGCCGCCCCAGGCGCCACGCCAGGCTTCGCCGACAGCCAGTCGGGCGCACCCGGCGACCGCGACGCCGACCGCGAGAGCGGCCGTCGCCGGCGCCGCCGCGGCGGGCGCGACCGTGACACCCTGGGCGAAGGCGCCGCGCCGACGGCCGACAGCGCTGCCGAGGACCGCCCGGCGCAGGTCGAGGCCGACACCTCGGGCGAGCCTGGCACGGGCCCGGAACGCGAAGGCGAACGCGAAGGCGGCCGTCGTCGTGGTCGTGGTGGCCGCGGCCGCCGCGAAGCCCAGGCGCTGGACGACAACGGCCAGCCGCTGCCGGCCGCTGCCGAAGCCACGCCTGAAGCGGTGCCAGACACCGCCAGCGCCAGCGCGTCGGTCGCTGCAGGCCCGGCTGCCATGATGGACAGCGTGGCGCCGGCCCCGGCGCCCGCCAGCGGCGACGACACCGCCACGGCATCACCGCTGGCCCAGGCCATGCCCGCGCCGCGCCGCGCAGAGGCCGCGCCTGCGGCGCCCGCTGCGCCGCGCATCACGCCCTTCGCCCTGCCGGTGGCCGATCTGCAAGGGCTGGCGGCCCAGGCCGGGCTGGAATGGGTGAACTCGGACGCCGACAAGATCGCAGCCGTACAGGCTGCCATGGCAGCCGAGCCCCGCGCCGTCCACGTGCCGCGCGAGCCCCGCCCGCCGGTCGTGATCGACGAAGGCCCGCTGGTGCTGGTGGAAACGCGCAAGGACTTGTCGCAGGTCACCCTGCCCTTCGAACGCGCGTGACGCCCGGGCCGGGCAGCGGCCCGGCCGCAGGCCTCAGAGCACCAGCGTGCCGCCGGCCAGGCCCGCGCTGGCGCTGAACAGCACCTGCCCCTGGCCAGCCCGCAAGTCGGCCTGCAGCTCGGCAAAGTGTTCGCCCTGCTGCCAGCGCAGCAGCAGGCGGCCGTCGTCGCTGCCCGTATCGCCCACGCTGAAGTGGCCACCAAAGGCCGGGTGGGCATTGCGCAGGCGGATCAGCGCCAGCAGCGCCTGGACTACCGGCCGCTCCAGCGCGGCCTTGATCTCCTGCGGCGCGTAGTGGTGGCGGTTGATGTCGCGCCCCACGCCGCTTTGGGCCAGCAGCGCCATATCGTTCTCGCCCGCCAGCAGGCCCACGTAGTAGACCTGGGGCACGCCGGGCATGAAGAACTGGATCGCGCGCGCCAGCAGGTAGGCGCTGTCCTGGCGGCCGAGCGCGTCGTAGAAGGTGCAGTTGACCTGGTACAGGTCCAGGTTACTGGCCGCAGCGCCCGTGGCCTGGCGGCTTTGCCCGCCGCTGTTGGCGTGGATGCGTTCGACCAGCGCGTCCAGCTCGGCCGGGGGCACCAGGCCCGGGCGGCCGGTGCGGTCAGACGGATCGGCGCCGATGTCGATGATGCCGATGCCGTCGTGGGTGTCCAGCACCGTCAGCGCGTTGTTCGGGCGCACGGCGATCCAGCGCTTGAGCGGCGCGGCCGTGCCGTTGAACAGCGCGTGCAGCACCAGCGGCGGCAGCGCGAAGTCATAGACCCAGTCCACCTGGCGCGCGATCTCGATCTGGCGTTGGTAGTAGCTGTGGATTTCCACCAGCACTTCGATGCCCAGCGCCTTGGCTTGCGCGGCGAACTGCGCGATGAAGTCGAAGGTCTCGGGCAGCATGAAGCAGCTCGTGCCCGGCTTCTTGATGGCGTAGCCCACGGCGTCCAGCCGCACCATGCCGATGCCGTTGCTGGCGAAGGTCTGCAGGATGCCCTGCAGGTAGGCCGCGCCTTGCGGGTGCTGCACGTTGATGTCCAGCTGGCTGGGCGTGAAGGTGGTCCACAGCAGGCGCCGCTTGCCGTTCGCCAGCGGCACCACGGTGCAGGGCATGCCCGGGCGCGGGCGGTAGATGGCCAGTAGGTCGGCTTCGGTCGCACCTTCCGGAAACACATCGTCCAGGCCCAGGAACAGCCCGGCATAGGGCGAAGCATCGCCACGCTGCGCGTAGTCCAGGAACTGCGGCGACTGGCTGGACATGTGGTTGACGATCACGTCGCCCATCACGCCCAGGTGCTGCGTCAACGCACGCACGTCGGGCCAGGCGCCCAGGCGCGGGTCCACCAGGGTGTGGTCGATGGGGTCGAAGCCGGCGTCAGAGCCGTCGATGGGGTGGAA
>JAIXZR010000012.1 GCA_027489455.1 Rubrivivax sp.
GACGGCAGGCTGCCCGACCGCCAGCGCAGCTGGGCCTGGTCGTCGAAGACATAGACCCTGTCGCTGTGGACGTCGGGGCTGGCCGTGGGCAGCGGCTGTGCGCCGTCCAGAGCGCGCAGCAACACGTCCACGCCTTCGGGGCGTGGCAGCGCAGCAGCCCAGCGGCCGCCCGGCTGCGCCTTCATGCGCCCCAGCCAGGCGGCCAGCGCGGCGGGTGTGTCGCCCAGGGTGTCGACGCTCACCGACAGCAGCAGCACGGGCTTGCGCGTGGGCTTGGCGCCCAGGCGCTGCTGCACTTGCGCGAACAGCGCACCCTGCACCGGGCAGACGCTGCTGCACGCGGTGAAGACGGTCTGCACCAGCGTGACCTGGCCCGTCAGCCACTGCCGCAGCTGCTGCGGCTGTCCCCGGTGGTCCAGCAGCGGCAGGTCGGGCGCGGGTACCGGCGGCTTGACCGGGCCCAGGTGGGCCTGTGCGGCCTGCACAGCATCCAGGGCGAAGGTGTTGCCCAGTGCGGCGGTGCCGACGATCTTCAGACAATTTCTGCGGTTCATGGTGGGGCCTTGCCCCCAGGGGGGCGTTGCAGGAAATAGTGCCAGAGACTGGCGCAATCTTTGTCGCTGATCTCAAAGAGGGGCATCGCCTGGCTCAGAACAATCAACGCGGGGTCGACGCCGGTGCGCAGCACCTTGCACAGCACCTCAGCGTTGTAGGCCGCCGGTGGCCCCTGGCGACGGGACAGCCGCTGGGCCAGCTGCGCGTCGAGCGGGGGTGCGTAGGCCGCGCTGCTGCGGCCCACGCTCGGCCCTGCCTCGTGGCAGTTGCTGCAGACAACGACCTGCGCCGGCAAGGCCACTTCATGCCCGCGCAGCTTGCCCGTCATCGGCATGCGGCCCGTGTACAGCGCCTCGCCCGCTGCAGCTGAAGCCGGGGCCTGGCCGTGCGCCGGGCCCAGCCCCAGGCTGCCGGCCAGGCACACGGCCAGCAAGCCGGGCCTGAGCCACGCCTTCATCGCGTGATGCGGACGGTGTGCGCCATGCTGGGCGTGCCGGCTTCGTTGATGGCAAACAGCATGTAGTAGCCCGGCACCAGCACGCCCGGGCTGGTGGGCAGGTCCAGGGTGTAGTCGTTGTTGCCGTTGTAGCGGATGCCCACGCCGATGCGCCGCTGCTCGTTGTTGACCGAGTGCGTCACCGACGACAGGCGCACGAGCGAAAAGCCGGTAACGAAGCTGTCGGTACGCACGCGCATGTCGCTACCGACGCGCGCGGTCGCCGCTGCCGCCACCACCTTGGGGCGGCGCGCCGGGCCGCCGTCGGCACGGAACAGGTACGGCGGCGACCAGATCTGCACATCGGGGTGGTTGGTGGAGCACCCACCGCACAGGCCACCCCCGCCGGAGATGACGCGCGCATCAGGCAGCAGCAAGGCCACGCTGTGGTAATTGCGCGGCGTGCCATGCTGAGCCATGGCCACAAACTTGCCACGGCTGGGTTCGAACAGTTCGGGCTCCAACACGCCGGTGGAGTCCACGAACGGCTGCGGCTTCGTCATGCCGCCCACCACGAACACTTCACCATTCGGCAGCACCACGCTGTTGTGGTACGCGCGCGCATGCTTCATGGGGCCGACCCGGTCAACGTCTGGCCTGGTGTTGCTGATGTTGATGCTGAAGGCCGTGCGCGTGGCGGTCCCGCCCTCGTAGTCAGCCGCACCGCCCATCACCAGGATGCGGTTGGTGCCGTACATCACGGCATTGCCGTTCATCATGTCATCGTCACCGCTGCCGCCCCGCCGGCCGGCATCGGTCAGGCGGCCGTTACCGTCGGTGTCGATCCAGTGCATGTCGCGGCGCGGGCCGGCGTGGAAGAGCCGTCCGCCCGGGGCCGTGAAAAGCCAGGCGTGGTTGTCGGCGCGGTAAATACCTTGGCGGTCTGAGGTGGCGATATCCGCCCCCTTCAGGTTCGGCGTGTTGCGCCAGCGGTTGGTGTTGTCGGACCAGACTTCACCGTTGTTGTTGCCTTCGCCAGCTGGCCACGAGCCGCCGATCACGAAGACATCGCCGTCTTCCATCGTGGCCGACGCGTGGTAGCCGCGCCCGTTGTTCAGATCACCGCTACGCGTCCAGCGCTTGGTACGCCAGTCATAGATGCTGACGTCTTTCGCGCTGGAACCACCCGAGACATGGATGCGACCGTCAGACAGGTTGGCAATGCCCGGGCAGAACATCTCGTGGTCGGTTTCATTGACCAGATCTTCCTTGAAGGTTCCCTTGTCGAAGTCGTACAGGCTGGTGTAGGTGCGGCCTGAATCCCCGCCCGAGAACGAGAACTTGCCGATGCCAGACCAGAACATCACGTCGCCATTGGGCAGGTTGGCGGCCGAGACCGGCACGATCGACAGCGTCTTTTTCGGACCCCACGCGCCCTTGCGGGCAGCCGCAGCCACACCGGTCATGCGCCAGGTCTGGTTGTCCGAGTGGTCGCACACCTGTTGCTCGATGCGCGCGCCGGCGCCATTCGAGCCGTTATCCACGCCCACGCACTTCTTGCTGTGGCGGGCCATCAGCGCGAAGCCGTCACCCTGCGGGCGCAGCACGTACTGCTGGTTCGTGCTCCCGTCACAGCGCCACTGGATCAGGCCCACACCAGCGTCGTCGGAACCGTAGGGCACCCCCAGGCAGAGCTCACTCTTGTCGTCGCGCAGCGCGTAATAGTCGCCCCGCTCGACGAGCTTCCAGCGCTGGTCAAGGCTGCCGTTGCAACCCCACTGGATGATGGCCGTGCCGGGCTGGTTGGAAGCGCCGCTGACGCCCATGCACAGGCCGCTGCTGACGTTTTGGACGCCCGTGGCCTGGGCGGCTGCGGGCTGGTGGGTGGCCGCTGCCAGGGCGATGGCGGTCAGGGCAAAGAGAGAGTGTCGAGAAGTCATGATGCGTTGCTTCGGGTCGGCAGGAAGTGGTTGAACAGAATGCGTCGGGGGTAACGGGCCGGGACAGGTGTGATCAGGTGCCGGACACCTCCACCGTGGCTTTGGCGAAATCGAAATCCACGCGCTTGCGGGCATAGTTGAACGTCACACGTGGCGACGCCCAGTCGGCGTCGAGCACGGCACCTGACAGGCCTTTGGCCGGTTGCAGGTTGATGTCCGCCCCGTTGATCTGCGGCAGGCCGACATAGCGGGTGTTCAGCTTCAGGCGGTCACCGTAGGTGCTGGTGTAGGTCAGCTCGCCAGTGGCCGCCAGCACGGGCTTGACCTGGCTCAGGCGGGCCTTGAAGCTCTCATGCGACATGCGCTGGTGACTGACGACTTCCATCACCACGGCCGACAGGTCGTCGGTCATCACCACCCA
>JAIXZR010000261.1 GCA_027489455.1 Rubrivivax sp.
ATGATCAGCGATTCGCCTTCGACGAAGTTGAAGCTGGCATTGACGTTGTGCGGCACGCGGCGTTCCATGTCGCCGTTGATGTAGACCTGCTCGATGGTGGAAATGCCGTCCAGCAGGCGCTTTTGCAGCATGCGGATGCGTTCCAGTTCGGTGCCCATTTCGGCCTGGGCGATGGCGAACGCCGCGCCCATGCCCACGATCTGGTGCGTGGGCAGGGTGCCGCTGCGCATGCCGCGCTCGTGGCCGCCACCGTGGATCTGCGCTTCCAGCCGCACCCGCGGTTTGCGGCGCACGTACAGCGCGCCCTGCCCCTTGGGGCCATAGGTCTTGTGCGCCGACAGGCTCAGCAGATCGATGGGCAGCGTGGACAGGTCGATGCCCACCTTGCCCGTGGCCTGTGCGCCGTCCACGTGCAGGATGATGCCGCGCTCACGGCACATCGCGCCGATGGTCGGGATGTCCTGGATCACGCCGATCTCGTTGTTCACGAACAGGATGGACACCAGGATCGTGTCCGGGCGCAACGCGTCCTTGAAGCGGTCCAGGTCCAGCAGGCCGTTTTCCTGCACGTCCAGGTAGGTCACTTCGAAGCCCTGGCGTTCGAGCTCACGCATGGTGTCCAGCGTGGCCTTGTGCTCGGTCTTCAGGGTGATGAGGTGCTTGCCGCGGCTGGCATAGAAGTGCGCGGCGCCCTTCACGGCCAGGTTGATGGATTCCGTGGCGCCGCTGGTCCAGACGATCTCGCGCGGGTCGGCGCCGATGAGGCCGGCCACCTGTTCACGCGCCTTCTCGACGGCGGCTTCGGCTTCCCAGCCCCAGGCGTGGCTGCGGCTGGCGGGGTTGCCGAAGTGTTCGCGCAGCCAGGGCACCATGGCGTCGACAACGCGCGGGTCGCACGGCGTGGTGGCGCCGTAATCCATGTAGATGGGGAAGTGCGGGGTCATGGTTCTGTTGCCGGTTGGTCGACTGCGAGCGTGGCTTTACTTGGTGAACGCGTTGCCCAGCGCGAACACGGAATTGGGCGCGGTGATCTTGATCGGCTTGACCACCGGCTGGCTGCTGATGGCGCGCTTGACGGGGGCTTCGTCGATGGAAACGCCCTTGGCCAGCTGTTCGTCGACCAGCTTCTTCAGCGAGATCGACTCCAGGTACTCGATCATCTTGGTGTTCAGGCTGGCCCAGAGGTCGTGCGTCATGCACTTGCCGCTGTCTTCGCCCATGCAGCCTTCCTTGCCGGCGCAGCCGGTGGCGTCGATGGGCTCGTCCACGGCCGTGATGATGTCGGCCACGCTGATTTCCGCCGAAGCGCGGCCCAGCGAATAACCGCCGCCCGGCCCGCGTGTGCTTTCCACCAGCTCATGCCGGCGCAGCTTGCCGAACAACTGTTCCAGGTAGGACAGCGAAATCTGCTGCCGCTGGCTGATGGCTGCCAGGGCCACCGGGCCGGCGTTGGAACGCAGGGCCAGGTCGATCATGGCGGTGACGGCAAAACGGCCTTTGGTCGTGAGACGCATTTGAAATCTCCTGGGGCTGGCAGTGCCTGGCCACTAGAACCGGTCGATGAGCCTGGGTGCAGGGAACAGCGGCTTGCGGGGCCCGATGGCCCGAATCCAGGGAATCGGCTGGGTTTCCGGGGTGACCCGGGTTTGCCGCTGATTCCTAGTATTTTGGTCAAGTATGCGTTAAGCCGAGTGATTTAGTCAAGCTTGACATCGCCCAGCGGTCTTTGCAGCTGGGCAACCCAGCCTTCGCAGGCGTCTTCCACCAGGTCCAGCACGCGGTCGAAGCCAGCAACGCTGCCGTAGTACGGGTCTGGCACTTCGCGTTCAGCGTGGCGCCGCGCCTGGCTCAGCAGCAGTGCCACGCGGCCGCCATGGCCTTCGGGGGCCTTGCGCCGCAGCCAGGCCAGGTTGGCCTCGTCCATGGCCAGCAGCCAGTGGTGGCGGTGGAAGTCGTCAGCCTGCACCGGACGGGCGCGCAGGGATGACAGGTCGTAGCCGCGCTGTGCCGCCACAGCCACGGCACGCGGGTCGGGGGGTTCCTGCGTGTGGAAGCCATGGGTGCCGGCGGAATCCACCCACACCCGGTTGGCCAGCCCGGCCTGCTGCAGTTTGTGCCGCAGCACGGCTTCGGCCGTGGGTGAACGACAGATGTTGCCCGTGCAGACCATCAGCACGCCCACGGCGCCGTCGCGCATCGCGCCGGGGCCCTGGGCTGATGGTGCCTGATCGCGCTGGAACAGGCGCTTGAAGCGGTCGATCACCGCCCGCCCTTCGCGCCGCCGGGCACCGGCACCAGGGGCACCACGTTCACATCGTGGCCTGGGGCCCCGAAGGCCTGTTCGCGCAGCAAGGCCAGCTGATCGCGCACGCGGGCGGCCTTTTCGAATTCCAGGTTGCGCGCGTGTTCCAGCATCTGCTTTTCCAAGAGCTTGATGCGCTTGCCCAGGTCCTTTTCGCTCATCGCCTCCACCTCGGCGGCGGCCTGCGCGTTCTTCAGGTCGTCCTTGGCGGTCTTGTCGGAGACGACACCGTCGATCAGGTCGCGGATCTTCTTGTTCAGCGCCTTGGGCGTGATGCCCATCGCCAGGTTGTGCGCGATCTGCTTGGCGCGGCGGCGCTCGGTTTCGCCGATGGCCGCCTTCATGCTGTCGGTCATGCGGTCGGCATAGAGGATGGCGCGGCCGTTGAGGTTGCGCGCGGCGCGGCCGATGGTCTGGATCAGGCTGCGCTCGGCGCGCAGGAAGCCTTCCTTGTCGGCGTCCAGGATCGCCACCAGGCTCACCTCGGGCAGGTCCAGGCCCTCGCGCAGCAGGTTGATGCCCACCAGCACGTCGAAGGTGCCCAGGCGCAGGTCGCGCAGGATTTCCACGCGTTCGACTGTGTCGATGTCGCTGTGCAGGTAGCG
>JAIXZR010000076.1 GCA_027489455.1 Rubrivivax sp.
CCGACGCCGTGTTCGACCTGATGCTGGCGCTGGCGCGAGACCGCGGCACGGCCTTCGTCGTCGTCACGCACGATGCCAGCCTGGCAGCGCGCTGCGGCCAGACCCTGAGCCTGCAGCGCTGATTCCCGAGCGGCGACAATCCTCGCATGCATCTGACCAACGCCGACCTGCACAGCCACAGCAACGTCAGCGACGGCACCCTGCCCCCGGAACAACTGGCCGCGCGCGCCCACGCACAGGGCGTGGAACTGTGGGCCCTGACCGACCATGACGAAGTCAGCGGCCAAGCGCGTGCGCGAACCGCCGCGCTCGCCCTGGGGCTGGGCTATCTGACAGGCACGGAGATCAGCGTCAGCTTTGCCGGCGAGACCGTGCACATCGTCGGCCTGGGCTTCGACGCCGACGACGTGGCCCTGCAGGCCGGCCTGGCCGCCACGCGCAGTGGCCGCCGCGCCCGCGCGCAGGCGATGGCCGACGGGCTGGCGCGGGCCGGCGTGGGCGGCGCGTTCGAAGGGGCGCTGCGCTACGTGGGCAACCCTGATCTGATCAGCCGCACCCATTTCGCGCGGTTTCTCGTCGACAGCGGCGTGTGCAGCGACACCTACGAGGTCTTCCGCCGCTTCCTGACCGAAGGCAAGCCCGGCTACGTGCCGCACCAGTGGGCGCGGCTGGGCGACGCCGTGCGCTGGATCACGCAGGCCGGCGGCATCGCCGTGATCGCGCACCCGGCGCGCTACAAGTTCAGCCCCACGGCGGAATACGCGCTGTTCAGCGAGTTCGCCGCCCACGGCGGACGCGGCGTGGAAGTGATGACGGGCAGCCACAGCGACCCAGAACGCGTGCGCTATGCCGAGATCGCCGAGGAATTCGACCTGCTGGCCAGCCGCGGCAGCGATTTCCATTCCCCCACCGAAAGCCGCACCGACCTGGGCACCCTGCCTGACCTGCCCGGCCACCTGCGGCCGGTGTGGGAAGCGCTGGAACATCGCATCCAGCGCGCATGACGGCCGCGCTGGCCCGCGCGCCGCGCCCCTGGGTGGGGGTGCTGCTGATCCTGGCCATGACGGTGTGCTTTGCCAGCATGGACAGCCTGACGCGCCTGCTGGGCAGCGTGGTGCCCGTGCTGCTGCTGCTGACCACGCGCTACGCCTTCCAGGCCGTGGTGATGGCCGTGTGGCTGGGCTGCAGCCGGCGCCACGGCCTGCGCACCGCGCATCCCCGCTTCCAGCTGCTGCGTGGCAGCCTGTTGCTGGCCACGAGTGCGATGAGTTTCTGGGGCGTGCAGCACATGCCGGTGCCGGAGTTCACCGCCATCAACATGCTCACGCCGGTATTGGTGACCTTGCTGGCGGCCTGGCTGCTGAAGGAAAGCGTCTCGCCGCTGCGCTGGGCCCTGGTGGTCGGCGGCTTTGCGGGCGCGCTGGTGGTGATGCGGCCGGGCAGCGGGCTGTTCGGCTGGGCGGTGCTGTTCCCACTGCTCGGCGCGTGCACTTACGCCTCGTTCCAGGTGCTCACCAGCCGGCTGGCTGCGCTGGAAAGCCCGTACACCACGCACTTCTGGACAGGGGCGGTGGGCACGGCCATCCTGCTGCCGGTGCTGGCCTTCAGCGGCATCGACGTGCCGGCCTTCATCGCGGCCACGCCTGCCACCACGCTGGGGCTGATGCTGCTGATCGGCCTGCTGGGCACCACCGGCCACCTGCTGCTGATCCTGGCGCTGGGCCGCGCGCCCGCCGCCACCCTGATGCCCTTCACCTATGCGCAGATTGGCGTGGCGGCGCTGCTGGGCTGGCTGATGTTCGGGCAGCTGCCCGACTTCTGGGCCTGGGTGGGCATGGCCATCGTCAGCGCCTGCGGGGCCACCAGCGCCTGGCTGAACCTGCGCAGTGCCGGCGCCCAGGCACGCCGTGCCGACGCACCGGTGGCCGCAGACACGATCGCCGACTGACGCTGCCAGGCCCCCGCGTGGCGCGGGGCGCGAAGTCTGCCCTCCGGAAAACCCCGAATTCAGCTACACTCGCTGGCTTGGCTGCTTCGGCATGCCAATCGTTCATCCCCTTCGACCTTCGTCTCTCTGCACGGTCTGCTAACGCAGCGCAGAGTTGCATTTTTCGGGTCGGCGGCGATGCCGTCGCCAGATCCGGAAACAAGACGACAAGCCGGTGCGTCCTGCACCAGGCCCATCCCGTATTGATGCGACTTCACCAGACGGTGCGCCAATTCCATGGCGCGCCGCGGGTGGGCTCTTGCGCCTTGCAAGGCTTGCCTGTGCCAAAGAGAGTAATTCGATGAGTTTCGACACCCTGAACCTGCACGAGACCCTGGTCCGTGCCGTGGCCGACGCCGGCTACACCCAAGCCACCGACGTGCAGCAGCAGGCCATTCCCGCTGCCATGGAAGGCCGCGACCTGATGGTCAGCAGCAACACCGGCAGCGGCAAGACCGCCAGCTTCGTGCTGCCCGCGCTGATGAAGGTGCTGGCCGCCCGCGAAGCCTGGGCCGAAGCCAACAAGCTGGCCGACAAGAACCTGGGCCCGCGCCCCAACCGCCCGGCCAACCCCGGCCCGCGCGTGCTGGTGCTGACGCCCACGCGTGAACTGGCGCTGCAAGTGGCCAAGGCCGCTGCCGACTACGGCCGCCACATCACCAACCTGCGTGTGGCCACCATCGTGGGCGGCGTGCCGTACGGCGCGCAGTTGAAGGCCCTGCGCGGCCCGCTGGACATCCTGATCGCCACCCCCGGCCGCCTGATCGACCACATGGAAAGCGGCCGCGCCAACCTGGGCAGCGTCGACGTCCTGGTGCTGGACGAAGCCGACCGCATGCTGGACATGGGCTTCATCGACCCCATCCACCACATCGCCGCGGCCACCCCGCCCACGCGCCAGACGGTGATGTACAGCGCCACCTTCGGCGGCCACGTGGGCCGGCTGGCGCAGGAGCTGTTGAACAACCCGCAGCGTATCGAAATCAGCTCGCAGACCTCGGCCCATGCCGACATCGAGCAGCGCCTGCATTGGGCCGACGACTTCGATCACAAGAACGCCTTGCTGGACAGCATCTTGACCAGCAAGGACATGGAACAAGCGGTGGTCTTCACCAGCACCCAGCGCGACGCCGACTGGCTGGCCGACCGCCTGGCCGACATGGGCCACCATGTCGCCAGCCTGCACGGCGGCCACCCGCAAGGCCGCCGCACCCGCGTGCTGCAGGGCCTGCGCAACAAGCAGCTGAAGATCCTGGTCGCCACCGACGTCGCTGCACGCGGCATCGACGTGCCCAGCATCAGCCACGTCATCAACTTCGGCCTGCCGATGAAGGAAGAGGACTACGTGCACCGCATCGGCCGCACCGGCCGCGCCGGGCGCAGTGGCCTGGCCGTGACGCTGGCCGAGCGCCGCGACACCGGCATGGTGCAGCGCATCCAGCGTTTCACGACGCAGAAGATCCCGGCCACGGTGATCGAAGGCCTGGAACCGAAGCGGCCCGAGCCGAAGCCGGCCCCGCGCCCCTTCGTGAAGCACGGCGGCGGCAGCTTTGCTGGCGCGCGCGGCGAGCGTTCTGAAGGCGGCGGCTTCGGCGGCGGCGCCCGCCCTGCCGGCCAGCGTCCCACTTCGGGCTTTTCGCGCCCGGGCGCACCGGCAGGCAAGACCTTCAAGCCAGCTGGCAAGACCTTCGCCAAGGGCGGCCCGCGCACCGTGCGCTGACCCTGCGGTGGTGTACCGCGCCCTTCCCGGGTGCGGATGGAAAAACGGGCCCCTCGGGGCCTGTTTTTTTGGGCTTATGCCTTGATCAGATCGACCTCGAACACCAGGGTGGCATTCGGCGGGATGACGCCGCCGGCGCCACGCGCGCCGTAGCCCATCTCGGGCGGAATCGTCAGCACGCGCGTGCCGCCTTCGGCCATGCCTTGCACGCCTTCGTCCCAGCCGCGGATGACTTCACCGCCGCCCAGATGGAAGGCGAAAGGCTGGCCGCGGTCCTTGCTGGAATCGAACTTCTTGCCGCGCTGGTTGGCGGCGGTCGGGTCGTACAGCCAGCCGGTGTAGTGCACCTGCACGCGGCGGCCGGCCGTGGCCGTGGCGCCGGTGCCCGGGGTGGTGTCTTCATAGCTCAGGCCGGATGGCAAGGTGGGCATGTCGCTGTCCTATGGGTGGGGTGTGAAGAACGGGGCCGATCATGCCAGGGGTTTGCGCACCAGTTCCAGCACCTTGCCCGCGTCCAGCGTGCGCGCCTGCTGCTGGATCTGCGGCAGCGCCTGCTGCTGCATCTGGCGCGCGTTGCCCAGCAGGTCTTGATACGTCTGCTGCAGCAGCGCCGTGTTCATCTGCCGGCCGCCGCCGTAGTAGCGCACCGCCAGCTGGCCCAGGGCGTAGGTGGTGGCAAAGCTCATGGCCATGCCCGTGCCCACGCTGCCCACGCCACGGCCCAGGCCGCCCAGGGCCTTGCCCAGTAGCCCGCCCACCAGC
>JAIXZR010000175.1 GCA_027489455.1 Rubrivivax sp.
TCTTCAACGCCGACCACTGCTTCTTCGTCACCAACGGCACCAGCACCAGCAACAAGATGGTGTGGCACCACACCGTAGCGCCCGGCGACGTGGTGGTGGTCGACCGCAACTGCCACAAGAGCATCCTGCACAGCATCATCATGACGGGCGCTGTGCCGGTGTTCCTGACGCCCACACGCAACCATTACGGGATCATTGGCCCGATCCCGGAAAGCGAGTTCTCGCCCGAGGCCATCCGCAGGAAGATCGCCGCCAACCCGCTGTTGGCGCATGTGAACCCGGCGACGGTGAAGCCGCGCATCCTGACGTTGACGCAGAGCACCTACGACGGGGTTCTGTACAACACCGAGACCATCAAGCACGCGCTGGATGGCTACATCGATACCCTGCACTTCGACGAAGCCTGGCTGCCGCACGCCGCCTTCCACACCTTCTACGGCAGCTTCCACGCCATGGGCAAGAAGCGGCCGCGGCCGCGCGACCAACTGGTGTTTGCGACGCAAAGCACGCACAAGCTGCTGGCCGGCATCAGCCAGGCCAGCCAGGTGCTGGTGCAGGACGCGACCGAGCGCAAGCTGGACCGCCACCTCTTCAACGAGGCCTACCTGATGCACACCAGCACCAGCCCGCAGTACGCCATCATCGCCAGCTGCGACGTGGCTGCCGCGATGATGGAAGCCCCGGGCGGCCCGGCCCTGGTGGAAGAAAGCATCCAGGAATCGCTGGACTTCCGCCGCGCCATGCGCAAGGTGGACGCCGAGTTCGGCGAACACGACTGGTGGTTCACCGTCTGGGGCCCGGACGCCCTGGCCGCAGAAGGCATCGGCCACAGCCACGAGTGGACGCTGAAGGCCGGCGAAACCTGGCACGGCTTCGGCGACTTGGCCGAAGGCTTCAACCTGCTGGACCCGATCAAGTGCACGATCATCACGCCCGGCCTGGGCATGGCGGGCACGTTTGCCGAGACGGGCATCCCGGCCAGCATCGTCACCAAGTTCCTGGCCGAACACGGTGTGGTGGTGGAAAAGACCGGGCTCTATTCCTTCTTCATTATGTTCACCATCGGCATCACCAAGGGCCGCTGGAACACGCTGGTGACGGCGCTGCAGCAGTTCAAGGACGACTACGACCGCAACGCCCCCATGTGGCGCGTGTTGCCGGAGTTCTGCGCCGCGCACCCGCGCTATGAACGCATGGGCCTTCGCGATCTGTGCCAGGCCATCCACCAGCACTATGCGAAGGGCGATATCGCCCGCCTGGTGACGGAGATGTACCTGAGCGACCTGCAGCCGGCGATGAAGCCCAGCGACGCCTTTGCCCACATTGCGCATCGCAAGACCGAGCGCGTGGACATCGACGCGCTGGAAGGGCGGATCACGACCTCACTGCTGACACCTTACCCGCCGGGCATCCCGCTGCTGATCCCGGGCGAGCGCTTCAACAAGAAGATCGTCGACTACCTGAAGTTCACGCGCGCCTTCAACGCAGCGTTCCCGGGCTTCGACACCGACGTCCACGGCCTGGTGGAAGACGACAGCGCAGAGGACGGCAAGCGGCGCTACTACGTGGACTGCGTCCGCGCCTGACCGCCATGGGCCGCCCGGCCGCAGAGGCCGGGCAGGTGGTGATCAACGGCGACGTCGCGCCCTGGCGGCCAGGGCCGCCATGCCGGCCAGCATCAGGGCAAGGGTGCCTGGCTCCGGGATGGGGGCAACATCGAAACGGATGTTGTCGATTCCGACGTTGAAGGCGCTGTTGAAGAATTCGATGCGGATGCCGGTGGCCGAGCTGAGGTTGAAGCTGAACGGCGTGGCCGACACATTGCTGTTGCCGACGTTGCCGGCAAAGGTGTAGAGCGCGGTCGCGCTGCCGATGGCGTAGACCGCGACATTGGTGGCCCGCGTCGTGTTGGAGTACGCGCCAAGGTCGAAGCCTTGCAGGGTGAGTTGCTGCCCTGCCGCTGGCACCAGATCGATGCGGGCGTGCGAAGCAGCGTCGCTGCCCTGGGCCCACAAGACGCCATACAGGTTGTTGTAGCTGTCGGGCCACCACACCAGCGGGTTGGTGGGGCTCAGGACGTTGGTGTAGGTGACATCGACAACACCCGCGACGTCGCCATAGGTCTGGTTGATGCTGATGCCGGCCCCGCAGTTGGTGTAGGGCCCGGTGCCACTGGTGGCCGAGCAGATCATCGGCGGGTTGGGGCCGTTGCCGAAGTCCAGGGTGATCGCTGAGGCGCTGCCAGCGACGCTGGCCAGCAGGGAGAGCAGGGAAAGCAGGATGGCGGGTTTCATGGGGGCTCCCTGGGAGGTGGCAGGTGTTGGAGTGCCTGAACTGTCAGCCACCCACTGCCGCCAATACATCCCTAAACGGGGGTAATCCCCCTAGCTCCTCAAGCCGAGCGACCTGGCCCAGGAGGGACCCGGGCAAGCCCCAAGGTCAGCCGTCCGTCGACGGCTGCGATATCCCCATGACCTTGCTGAAGCCGCCGTCGACGTAGGTGATCTCGGCCGTGATCCCGGCGGCCAGGTCGGACAGCAGGAAGGCGGCAGCGTTGCCGACGTCGTCGATGGTGACGTTGCGGCCCAGCGGTGCCTGCGTGCCGACGACATCGAGCATCTTGCCGAAGCCCTTGATGCCGGCAGCGGCCAGCGTCTTGATGGGGCCGGCGCTGATGCCGTTCACGCGGATGCCCTTGGGCCCCAGGCTGGCAGCGAGGTAGCGCACGCTGGCTTCCAGCGACGCCTTGGCCAGCCCCATGGTGTTGTAGTTGGGGACTGCGCGTTCGGCACCCAGGTAAGACAGCGTGAGCAGCGCGCTTCCTGGGCGTAGGCGTGGCAGGGCCGCCTTGGCCAGCGCCGGGAAGCTGTAGGCTGAGATGTCATGCGCGATGCGGAAGGCTTCGCGGCTCAGGCCGTCGAGAAAATCGCCGGCGATGGCTTCGCGCGGGGCAAACCCGATCGAATGAACCAGCCCGTCGAACTGCGGCCAGTGTTCGCCAAGCTGGTCGAACAGTCGGGTGATCTGGGTGTCGTCGGCCACATCGCAGTCGAAGATCAGTTCAGCGCCCAGGCCGGCGGCGAGTTCGCTCGTCCTTTCGCGGAAGCGCTCGCCCACGTAGCTGAGGGCGACTTCCGCGCCTTGCGCTCGGCAGGCCTTGGCGATGCCGTAGGCGATCGAGCGGTTGGAAAGCACGCCCGTGATCAAGAGGCGTTTGCCGGTGAGAAAACTCATGCTGACTCCGAACGGTCGGGGCAGGGCACTGCTGGCGCGGCCCTGGGGCGGCGGATTCTGGCACGCAGGGCGGCCGCTGGCGCAGGCCAGGCCCGACACTCTTGCCGGTGCGAAAAGCGCGGGCTATAATGCGCTTTTCCCGGGTAAAGCTGCGTGGGCGGATGAATTCCTGCCCATTTTTTTTGCTCGATCGTCTTGCGTCAGTGCTGGCAACAGCGGCTGATGCGCTGTTCGGTTGAGTCGCAGGACCCGACCACGAACAGAAGAACAGGCGCCCGTCACGGCAGAGGCCGGCATCCGCAGGATGCAGTCGGGGCGCCTGGAAGCGACAGCAGGGCGAGATCGGTTTGAGCGGCAGTAACTTCGGGCAGGGCGGCAGGACCGTCAAGACAGCATCAGCGTCCAAGGCAGGGGCCGCCAAGCGCGGCACCTGCGGACGCACTGCTGCGCCCGCGCGCGGAGCCGCTGCCAAGGCAGGTGGCCGCATCAAGCCCGCCGGTGAGCCACGCCGGGCCGACCCGCCGCTGAAGCTGGACGCTGACGGCCTGGTCGTGATGCGCCTGGGGTGGCGTGAAGCCATCGAGCGCACGGTCGGGGGCCTGCATTACGACCTGGTCGATGTCGAGCGCGCAGCCCGCGGGCTTTTGCGCGTGACCATCGACCGGTTGCCAGGCCATCCCTACCCGATCGACAGCGAGTTCGTCACGGTCGAAGACTGCGAACTCGTGACCCGCCAGTTGCAGTTTGCGCTGGAAGTCGACGGGGTCGACTACGCGCGTCTGGAAGTGTCCTCCCCGGGGCTGGACCGGCCCCTCAAGCGCGAGGCGGATTACGCCCGCTTCATGGGCGAGGCCATCAGCATCACGCTGAAGGAGCCGTTCGAGGGCCGCAAGGTGTTCAAGGGCGTGCTCGGTCGCGGGGAAGAACCGCAATCCTGGACGCTGACTTTCGTTGCCGGCAAGCTGGAACAGGTGCTGGGATTCAGGTTGGATGAAGTACGTGAAGCCCGGCTCGTGCCGGTGCTCGATTTCAAGGGCCGTCGCAGCAGCAAGCCTGCCGACGTGCCGGCAGCCGGTGGTGGCGCAGACGTGGGCGGCACGCCCGCCGAAGCCGCACCCGGCGACATTGGAGGCTAGGAATCGATGAATCGCGAAATGCTCATGCTGGTGGACGCCATCTCGCGCGAGAAGACGGTGGACCGCGAAGTCGTGTTCGGGGCTGTCGAGGCGGCCCTGGCTTCCGCCAGCAAGAAGCTGCACGGCGGCGAAGTGGACATGCGGGTGTCGGTCGACCGGGATACCGGCGAATACGAGACCTTCCGCCGCTGGCTGGTGGTGCCTGACAGTGCCGGCCTGCAGAACCCGGATGCCGAGGAGCTTCTGTCGGAGGCGCTGGAACGCATTCCTGACATCGAAGAAGGCGACTACATCGAGGAAGCCGTCGAGTCGGTGACGATCGGCCGCATCGGTGCGCAGGCCGCGAAGCAAGTGATCCTGCAGAAGATCCGCGACGCTGAACGCGAACAACTGCTGAACGACTTTCTCAGTCGCGGCGAGAAGATCTTCGTCGGCACCGTCAAGCGTCTGGACAAGGGCGACATCATTGTCGAGAGCGGGCGCGTCGAAGGCCGCCTGAAGCGCAGCGAGATGATCCCGAAGGAGAACCTGCGCAGCGGTGACCGCGTGCGCGCCTTCATCATGGGCATCGACCCCACACAGCGCGGCGCGCAGATCATGCTCTCGCGCAGCGCCCCCGGTTTCATGATCGAGCTGTTCGCCCAGGAAGTGCCCGAGATCGAACAGGGTCTGCTGGAAATCAAGAGCTGCGCCCGCGACCCGGGCAGCCGCGCGAAGATCGCCGTCGTCAGCCACGACCGCCGCGTCGACCCGATCGGCACCTGTGTAGGCGTGCGCGGTTCGCGTGTGAACGGTGTCACCACCGAACTGGCGGGCGAGCGCGTGGACATCGTGCTGTGGTCGGACGACCCGGCGCAGTTCGTCATCGGCGCGCTGGCGCCTGCGAACGTGCAGAGCATCGTGGTGGACGAAGAGCGCCACGCCATGGACGTGGTGGTGGACGAAGAAAACCTCGCCATTGCCATTGGCCGCGGTGGCCAGAACGTGCGCCTGGCGTCAGACCTGACGGGCTGGCGCATCAACATCATGACGGCCGAGGAATCGCAGGCGAAACAGGCGACCGAAAGTGAATCGGTGCGAGCCCTGTTCGTCGACAAACTCGACGTCGATGAAGAGGTGGCCGACATCCTGATCGCCGAAGGTTTCACCAGTCTGGAAGAAGTGGCCTATGTGCCGCTGACGGAAATGCTGGAAATCGAAAGCTTCGACGAAGACACGGTGCACGAACTGCGCACCCGTGCCAAGGACGCGCTGCTGACGATGGAAATCGCCCGCGAAGAACAGGTGGACCAGGTGTCGCAAGACCTGCGTGACCTGGAAGGCCTGACGCCTGAACTGATCAGCAAGCTGGCCGAAGGCGGCATCCACACACGCGACGACCTCGCCGACCTGGCGGTCGACGAGCTCACCGAAATGACCGGCATCGACGATGAAGGCGCTCGCGCACTCATCATGAAAGCCCGCGAGCACTGGTTCACCGCCTGATGGTGAACCGCGCCCGCCTGCAAACACTCTAGGAAAATCGACACATGGCCGTGACCACTGTCGCCCAGTTCGCGCTTCAGCTCAATCGCCCGACCACTGCACTGCTTGAACAGCTGCAGAGCGCCGGCGTGACCAAGCAGTCGCCTGACGACGCGCTCACCGAGGCAGACAAGGAACGCCTGCTCGATTTCCTGCGCAACGCGCACGGCACCGCAGCCGGCGCCGAACGCAAGAAAATCACGCTGACGAAGAAGACCAGCACCGAGATCAAGCAGGCCGACAGCAGCGGGCGGGCCCGGACGATCCAGGTGGAAGTGCGCAAGAAGCGGGTCTTCGTCAAGCGCGACGACGTGCTTGCCGGCGCCGAGGAAGTGACCGGCCCCAGCGCTGAAGACCTGGACCTGCAGCGCCGCGAGGAAGAAGCCCGCATCGAAGCCGAGTCGATCCGCCAGCAGGAAGCCGAGCTGGCCGAACAGCGCCGCGTGCGCGAGGAACAGGAACGTCTGGCACGTGAAGCGGCGCAAGCCGCTGCTGCCGCTGCTGAAGCGGCCGCCGCCAAGGCTGCAGCCGAAGCCGCTGAACGCGAGGCCGAAGCCGCCCGCCTGGCCGAACTAGCCAAGGCCAGCGCTGGCAAGGGTGGCGAAAAGGCAGCAGACAAAGCCGAAAAGGCCGAGAAAGCCGAGAAAGCCGACAAGACCACGCCGGCCGAGAAGGCCACCGAACCCGTGGCCGAAGCGGCCAAGCCGGTCGAACCGCCGAAACCCCTGCTGCGCATCGTCAAGGCCGCCGACAAGGCCGCTGAAGACAACGCCAAGGCCGATGACCTGGCCCGCCGCCGCAAGGCAGCCGAGGCTGAAGCCGCTGCCATCCGCGCGATGATGTCCGCGCCGAAGAAGGTGATGCTGGCGAAGAAACCGGAAGAGCCCAAGCCGGCCGAAGCCGCCAAGGAAGCCATCAAGGGCACGATCCACAAGCCCACAGCCAAGCCGGGCGCCCCGGGTGCTGCCGCCACGGTGGCCAAGCCTGGCGACAAGAAGCAGGTCAAGAGCGAGAAGCTGTCGTCCAGCTGGGCCGACGACGCCGCCAAGAAGCGCGCAGCGCTGAAGACACGCGGCGATTCGTCCGGCGCCCGCGCGGGCTGGCGTGCGCCGCGCGGCGGTGCTGCCGGCGGGCGCCGCGGCGAACGTGGCGACAGCGGGCAGGGCTTCGCGCCGACGCCTGAACAGCTGGTGCAGGAAGTGCACGTGCCGGAAACCATCTCGGTGGCCGACCTGGCGCACAAGATGCGCGTCAAGGCCAGCGAAGTCATCAAGCAGCTGATGAAACTGGGCCAGATGGTCACCATCAACCAGCA
>JAIXZR010000072.1 GCA_027489455.1 Rubrivivax sp.
AGCAGCCAGGCCGTGCGCAGCGGCAGGCCGGTGGACAAGACGGCACTGACGGGCGAGCTCGCGCAGATCGAGCAGCGCCTCAAGCGTTAGCGTTGGCCGCGCGGCAAGGGGTGAACACGCGGTTGACATTCAGAAACAGGCACAGATAAATTCAACGACAGCGGGGTTTCCCGCACAGCTTTCCAAACGACGAGCCGGGGAGGTTCAGATGACGAAGAGCAAGCTGGCCATGCAACGCATGGCCTGTATCACGCTGGCAGCGGTGCTGTCGCTGGGCACGGTGGGTTGCGCGACGACGGGCGGCGGCATGGGCGGATCGTCCTCTGCAGATGCTTCGCTCTCGCCGGCCGAGCAGAAGCTGCGCGCCGACAGCGAGCGCTTCGACAACACCGTCATCGGCGGCGTCATCAAGGGCGCGGCCACGGGTGCCGTGCTGGGCGGCCTGTGGCGAGCCGCCACGGGCGGTGACCGCCACGAGATCGCGCGCGCGGCTGTGGGTGGCGCCGTGATCGGCGGCGCGCTGGGCGGTATCGACGGCTATCGCACGGCCAAGCTTCAGGAAGCCAAGATGAACGAAGTGGCCGCGCTGCAGGCCATGGCGCAGGACGTGAAGACCGACAACGACCGCCTGCAGGCCTTCCTCGACAGCTCCAGCACCGTGCTGGCCGAGGGCAAGCAGCGGCTGGCCGCCGTCAGGGGCGACGTCGATGCCAAGCGCATGACGGCCGCGCAGGCCGAGGCCGCACGCAAGCGCGAGGAGCAGAACATCGCGCAGATGCAGGCCACGCTGAAGAAGGCCAAGGACACGCAGACCCAGTACGCCCAGACGTCCGCCACCTTCCAGGGCTCGGCCGCCAACAAGCGCAACCTCGACGCCGAGATCGCGCGCATGGACCGGCAGATCAGCACGCTGGAGCGCAACATCAACGACTACAACCGGGCGCTGGCCGTCTCCAAGGCATGACGCCCACCCACCGCTGCCGGCCCGCCGGCGCGCTGCGCCGGGCCGCACTGGCCGCCGCCGCCTGGGCCTTGGCGGGCTGCGCCGCCATCCAGGCCCACGACAACGCCACCACCTACGTGCGGCCGGGCGGCACGGGCGACCAGCAGAAGGCGGCCGCCGCCGTCGAGATCCAGCGCGCCCGCGCGCAGAACATCGCGCTGCAGGACGAAAAGCTGCAGCGCGAGCGCGAACTCAAGCGCACCGAAGACCGCCTGCGCGACATGGAAGCCGAAGTCGCGCGCCAGGACAAGGCCCTGGCCGACGCGCTGCGGGCCAAGCAGGTGAGCCAGGCCCGTGCGAACGACCTGAAGCGCGAGATGGACAACATCCGCAGCGAGATGCAGCAGATCGACCTTCAGAACAAGGCAGCCGCCATCGGCAAGGCCGATCCCGCCGCCGACAGGGCCAAGGAAGAACGCCTCAAGGCCCTGGAGGCGCGCAAGAAGTCACTGGAGACTTCGCTGGCACAACTGGTCGGCACGAAACGCTGACCCCACGGCACCGCCAGAGCAGCAGCAAGCCCGTGGCGGACACCCCGAACGCCGGCCCGGCAGCACGGTGCCGCCGCCGCGCAGCAGCCCTGCCGGCCGTGCTGGCCGCCGCGTGTCTGCTGCTGGCCCACAGTGCACCGCAGGCCGCCCGGCCAGCGCCGGACAAGCTACTGCAGCGGGCCGCGGCGGTGGCTGAACTGGCCACCCTGGCGCAGGCCGGCAAGCTGGTGGAGTACGGCCGCGCCACCGCTGCGCTGCAGGCCTGTGCCGATGCGCTGGCCAAGCCCGACATCGACCGCCGTCAGGCCCTGTGCCAGGCCGCAGACCGGCAGGTGCAGGCCTGCACGGCGCGCCAGCTGGCCGTGATCGGGCTGCAGGACAGCCTGGCTGCCGATGCGCTGGCCGCAGGGCGCATCCAGCAGGTCGCAGCCGCCATCGGTGCCCCCGTGCCGGCCTGCCCGGCGCAGGTGCCGGGCTTCGCCGTCGGCCCCGGCGAGGCGCCGGCCGAACAAGCGCGCCGCGACCGGCGCAGCACCCCGGGCCACCTGCTGTGCGACAGCCTCTTGCGCGCCCTGCTGGACGCCGCCGAAAAGAACAGCATCGAAACGGGGCGCCGACTGGCCACAGAAATGATCTACGAATGCGACGCCCGGCACCCCGAGTACCGCCTGCAAGCCGTCGCGGCGCTCACCCGGCTGGGGCTGGACGCCGAAGCCGTGCTGGGCCGGATACGCAGCGCACCGGCCGCGGCCGGCCCTGCGGCTTCGGCACGCCCTGCGCCCGCTGCGCCTGCACCTGTACGTGCACCTGCACCTGCCTCCTCGCCCACGCCCTGATAAACCGCACCATCCGCATGCATCCCACCGCCCCAGGAACCCCCCGCAGCCACGCACCCGGACCGTCGCCATGGCGGTGGATCGTCATGACGCTGCTGCTGGCGCTCGCGGCCGCGGCTGGCCTGGCCTTGCCGGCCACGGCCCGCGCCGAGCTGGCCGACATCAGCGTGCGCGCGGCCGACCGCAAGGCCGACGGCAAATCCTGGCGCGGCAGCGGTGCGGTCTTCATCCCGATCCCCGGCATGGGCGGCGTGACGCCGCAGATGGAGGTCAAGAACGCGCCGTCGATGGTGCTGTGCACCGTGACGCTGGCCGGCGACCTGGCCTGCCCCGGCGCCAAGGGCCGCGACACCCGGGGCCGGCTGGCGTCGCCCTGCCACCTGTCGATCGACTGCGACTTCATGGACATCGATCTGCCCCCGGACGAGGCCTTCGGCCTGATCGTCATCAGCCACGGCATGATCTTCACCAGCCTGGTCGACGCGGTGGTGGTGTCGCGCAAGAAGATCAATACCCGCGATCCCGCCTTCGTCAGCCTGGACGAGATGCTGCGCAGCGCCAGCGAACGCCTGGCGCCATCTGGCAGCCAGGACGAACGCCAGCGCCGCGAGCGCCCGTTCCCGCTGAAGACGCTGGACGCCTGCGCGCTGTCCAGCTGTTCGCTGCGCCAATCGGAATGGAAGGTTGTGCCGCAATGACGCAGGCCGCCGGCCGCTGGCTGGCTGCACTGCTGGCCACGGCACTGCTGGCCACGGCGGCCTGGGCCGGGCCGCCAGGGCGCGACGTGCGGGCGCGCGAACGGCCCAGCGAAACCGTCGAGCGCCGCGAACGCGAGGCCCGCACCGAGCGCAGCGTCGAGCACCTGCCGGCCGAGTTCCGGCGCAGCTGGCTGTACCA
>JAIXZR010000168.1 GCA_027489455.1 Rubrivivax sp.
CGCCAGCGGCCCGGCGAAGCCGGTTCCGCGGCGGCCGCTTGAAGAACATCCGATCCAACGCCATGAGCAACCAGAACCTCTTCACCGCCCTGCGCGCGGCCTTCCCGGCCGACCTGGACGCCGTCGCCATCGAGACCGCGGACACGCCTGAGCCGCTGCTCTACACCTGGCGCGACATCGAGCGGGGCACGGCCATGATGGCCAACCTGATCGAATCGCTGGGGCTGCCGCCGGATTCGCGCATCGCGGTGCAGACCGAAAAGAGCGTCGAGGCGCTGATGCTGTACCTGGCCGTGCTGCGCACCGGCCATGTCTTCCTGCCGCTGAACACGGCCTACCAGGCGGCCGAGATCGCCTACTTCATCAGCAATGCCGAGCCGGCCGTGGTGGTGTGCTCGGGCAAGAACTTCGGCTGGGTCAGCAAGACCGCCTTCCTGGCTGGCACGGCGCATGTGTTCACGCTCAACGAAGACCGCACCGGCACCCTGCTGGACCGCGCCGCCTTCCACAGCGACCAGCACACCCCGGCCGTACGCCGCGGCGACGAGCTGGCCGCCATCCTCTACACCAGCGGCACCACCGGGCGCAGCAAGGGCGCGATGCTCACGCACGCCAACCTGCTGAGCAACGCGCAGGTGCTGAAGGACCACTGGGGCTGGACGGCCGCGGCCGCCGCCGGCCGCCAGGACGTGCTGATCCACGCCCTGCCCATCTTCCACGTGCACGGCCTGTTCGTGGCCAGCCACTGCGCACTGCTGTCGGGCGCGCGCATGCTGTGGTTCAGCCGCTTCGACGCGCGCGCGACGGTGGCCCGGCTGCCCGAAGCCACGGTCTTCATGGGCGTGCCCACGCTCTACGTGCGGCTGCTGGCCGAACCCGGCTTCACGCGCGAAGCCTGCCGGAACATGCGCTTGTTCGTCAGCGGCTCGGCGCCGCTGCTGATCGAGACCTTCAACGACTTCCGCGACCGCACCGGCCACACCATCCTGGAACGCTACGGCATGAGCGAGACCGTCATGCTGACCAGCAACCCCTACCAGCCCCAGAGCGCCCGCCGCGGCGGCACCGTGGGTCTGCCGCTGCCGGGCGTGCAGCTGCGCGTGCGCGACGACAAGGGCAGGCCGCTGGCGCATGGCGAAGGCCAGCAGCCGGGCGAGATCGGCGGCATCGAAGTGAAGGGCCCGAACGTCTTCAAGGGCTACTGGAGGATGCCGGAGAAGACAGCCGACGAATTCACCACCGACCTGTGGTTCAAGACCGGCGATGTCGGTCGTGTCGATGCCGATGGTTACGTCACCATCGTCGGCCGCAGCAAGGACCTGATCATCACCGGCGGCTACAACGTCTACCCGGCCGAAATCGAAGGCTTCATCAACGAGCTGCCGGGCGTGGCCGAATCGGCCGTGGTGGGCGTGCCCCACCCCGACTTCGGCGAAGCCGTGGTGGCCGTGGTGGTGCCCAAGCCCGGCGCAGCGCCAGACGCTGCAGCGATCACGGCGCTGCTCAAGGCCCAGATCGCCGCCTTCAAGGTGCCCAAGCGCGTGTTCGTGGTGGGTGACCTGCCGCGCAACACCATGGGCAAGGTGCAGAAGAACCTGCTGCGCGAAGCGCACAAGGGGCTGTTCGCGGCGTAGGTGCCTGCGCGGCAGCCGGCGGTCGACCTGAGCACCCGCGCCGGGACGGCGCGATTTGGCACGGCGGGACGGTTCGTTTTGGCACACGC
The DNA here is from genome assembly GCA_027489455.1 of Rubrivivax sp. GTDB lineage: Bacteria > Pseudomonadota > Gammaproteobacteria > Burkholderiales > Burkholderiaceae_C > Rubrivivax. The sequence goes on from JAIXZR010000168.1 coordinate 1,724, forward strand.
GCCGGGACGGCTCGTTTTGGCATAGCCGCCAGCCGGAAGCACAGGCTCCCGGCTGGAGATGCGACGGTCAGGCTGGCTGGCCTGCAGCCACCCGGCGTCGCGCCCAGCCCGCCAGGCCCGTCAGGCCCGCTGCCATCAAGGCCCAGCTGGCGGGCTCCGGCACGGCCGGGGCCAGGCTGGCGGCGTAGCTGAGGTTGTCGATGGCAAACGTGCGGGGGCTGCTGAGCGAGCCTTCAAAGGTGATGCGGTTGAAGGGCTGGTCTGCGGTGAAGCCGATGAACTGCAACGCGCTGCCTGTCGGTGACAGCAATCCCACCGACTGGAACGAGCCCGGGCCTGCCAGGCCGTTGGCGTCCACTCTGATCGTGTCGGGCGCGCGGTTGATGAACCACGCGCCCCAGGCCAGGAGGGGCTGCGAAAACTGCAGCTGGGTGAAGCCGCCGAAGCTGACGTCCATGAACAGGTTGGTGCTGCCGTCGGTGACCAGCTGCGTCGCCGGGGCGTCGATGACCCAGCGGCCCAGCACCGTGAAGTCGGTGAACGAGAACAGCGCGACACCCGCAGACGTGACATCGCTGGTGAAGCTGTTGAAGTTCTCGGTACTCACCGGCCCCACGGCAGCCAGGAAACTGGCTTCATTGCTGTAGCTCTGCAGCGCCGCCTGGGAGCCGGCCGTCGCGCACAGCGCGGCCAGCAAGGCCACGGCGCGACGTGCCGACTGTGCTGGTGTGTTGGCGAAAGGGATACGCCGATCCTTCATGGCTGCGGGCATGGGCAGGCAGAGGGCGGCAGTTTGCGAAAGACTCTTCATGTTGAGTGCGTACAAAACTGATGCCGGCGCCCCGTCAAGTGACAAGGGAGCCAGCGTGGTGGAGTGGGCTCACACGATCCCGCGGCGTTCTGCCCCAGGGCTCGTGTATTGAGGCCAGCGACGCAGGCCCGGGCTGCAGCGACACACTGAGTGCCGCAGCCCCGGCTGACGCCACTTGCCCTGGCGAGGGAGCTTGACCGCTGGGTCAGACCTTGCTTTGGCGTGCGCGCCTGCGTGCCGACAGCAGCAAGTAAGCGCCCCCAACGGCAAACATGCTCAAGGTGCCGGCTTCCGGGACAGGTGCAATGGCCAACCTGCTCACGATCAGTCCAGCAGAGTCGCCGGTGTCGGTCGCGATGAAGTCGAGCGTGTTGACGCCTTCGACGAACCCGCCGGTAATTGAGAACGCATGCAGCCGATTGAAGTTCTCGAAAACGACACCCGAAAGGACGAACGTTCCAGTTCCGATGGGGTTGGCCCCATTCAGCCGGACGCTTCCGAGATTGTCGACAGCCCATGCCCCCGAAAGTGTTGCGCTGCTGGCCTCCGCTGCAGACAGGGTAAAGGTCGTGCGAAAAATGTAGGGGCTGTTCGTGCCTGACACAGCCGCGGCGTTTGTCCAGATCCAAGAGGCATCGGCCGGGAAGGTGTAGAGACTCACGGTGTTGCTCACGGCTGCCTGGAAGGGCGCGGCCACGCCCGGCCCGCTGACCACGGTCCAGTGAGGATCAACAGACCCCACTGGCAATGGAACACCGCTCGAGCTGACGCCCGTGTTGAATACAGTCGGCTGACCCAGGGTCACCGCAGCGTTTGATGCTGCAGAACCCGCCAGAAGAATGGCAATGGCAGAGCTTTTGAGGATGAATTTCATGACAGATGATGGGATGAAGATTGCGTTGAGGTTGATCGACATCCAGCGCCCTTCGGGCCGTTGTTGACGTGTGCAGCCCTTTCGCGGGGGAACACGTCAAAACTCCCGAGCTTTCTCGTTCAAGCTGTCCTGTCCGTGGACAGATCCGGCCTGAACCTCGGTTGCAACACCAAGCTGCGCGCAGCAAACGGGCTTGCGCCGTTTGTTGTCACAGGCCGGCTTGAACGCCGAGTTAGGGTGGGCTGATGTACGGGTCCTGGTGTTTGAAAATGACAGCGTGCCAGACGTCTTTCGTCTGGACTGGGTACAAAAGTGATGCAAGCGCCCCGTCAAATTGCGGGAGAGCCAGCGCTATAGGCATGTGGCGTGATCACACAATCCAGCGGCGTTCTGCCCCGGGGCTTGTGTGTTGCCTTGCAGGGGGTGTAGGTCGCGGCTATCCATGGGGCCTCCCGGGCGTCAAGTTGTGATGTGGCCATGATCGGCCACCACGCCAGGGCAAGTCCTGAAGGAAACCTTGCGCTTCTCTGAAGGTTTTGTTTTTGAATGAAATCAATGGTTTACGGGTGGCTGCCATGAGTGCGGCCGAGCCACTGAAGCCCGGCACAGACGCCGACCCCTCTGCCACTTCTGCCACTTCTGCCGCACGGCCCCTGCAGATTGGGCAATGGCAGGCGGACCCGGTGCTGGACGAACTGCGCCGCGGTGACCAGGTGCAGAAGCTGGAGCCGCGCAAGATGCGCTTGCTGATGGCCCTGGCGCGCCGGCCGCAGCAGCTGGTGACCCTGGAGCAGCTGCTGGACGAGGTCTGGGGCGACGTCGTCGTGACCCCGAGTTCGGTCTACCAGACGATCTCGCAGCTGCGCAGCGTGCTGGGCGACGACGCGAGTCAACCGCGCTACATCGTGACCGTGCCGCGCAAGGGCTACCGCCTGGTGGCGGAGGTCAGTGACGTGATGGCCGCTGCAGCCCCCGCCGCGCCCGCGGCGGCAGCCAAGGTGCCGCTGCTGCCAGACCCAGTGCCTCAGCGGCGCGCGACCGATCAGGTCCTGGCGCCAGCTCCGCTGCCCGCCACATCGCCCCCACCTGCCCCACCCGCCCGCAGCCGGCGCCTGCTGCTCGGCGGCTCGGCCGCCGCGGCAGCATTGCTGGGCACGGGGGGCTGGTGGGCCTGGGAGCGAGCGGCGCGCATGCCGGCTGCCGACATCACCCTGGCCGTCCTGCCTTTTGGTGACGCATCGCCGAAGAATCTTGAGCAACCGCTGGCCGATAGCCTGGCCGAAAGCGTGATCGGTGCGCTGTCCCGGCATCAGGAAGTTCGTGTGACGGCGCGGTCCACCTCGTTCCAGTTCCGCAGCGCCCAGGCGCTGGCGCCGCAGGCCCAGCAGCTGGCGGTGACGCACGTGCTGTGGGGCGAACTGCGGCGCTGGCAGCAGGGCCTGCAGCTCAAGCTCAGCCTGTACCGCGCATCCGACAGCAAGGTGCTTTGGCAGCAGGCGCTGGAATCGCCGGCCGCCGCCTTCGGCAGCCTGGCCTTGAACGCCGCGAATGCCGCCTTGCAGGCCCTGGGCGTGGCACCGCTGCCGGCCAGCGCAGCGCCCGCGCCCGTGGCCGATGCGTACGAGCTCTATCTGCTGGGCCTGCACTACCAGCGTGCTGGCCTGATGGATGGCATCCTGAAGGCGCGTGCCTACTTCCAGCGCGCCATCGACATCGACCCGGGTTTCGCCCCGGCCTATGTGGGCCAGGCCGCCACCTGGATTGCCGAATTCCACTACGGCAACGGACTGGCCTTCCGCACCATGGACGCGCGCGCCCAGCCCCTGATCGACCGCGCCCTGCAGCTGGACCCAGACCTGCCCCTGGCCCTGGGCCTGCAAGGCCATCTGAAGACCCAATTGAGCCAGCATGAGGAAGCCCGTCGCTGGCTGGGCCAGGCCCTGGACAAAGCCCCCAGCGACGCCACTTTGCTGCACTGGTCGGGCATCAACGAAAGCGACGACGGCTGGCCGGCGCGCGCCCAGCCCTTGTTCAGCAAAGCGGCGCAGCTCAGCCCGCTGGCGGCGCAAATCCAGCACCGTGCCGGCCTGGCCGCCGTCCATGCCGGGCAGTACGACGCAGCCGAGGCCGCCTACGAGCGCGCCATCGCCCTGGCACCCCAGCATCCCAACGGCCCCTGGGGCCTGGGCATCCTGGGTTTCGCCCGCGGCCGCCTGGCCGACGCGGTGGGGGGCTATCGCAAGGCCTTACTCATCGACGGCAA
>JAIXZR010000159.1 GCA_027489455.1 Rubrivivax sp.
ATCATCTCGGCCACCGGGCTGCAGGTGGCGCCGTCGCGGTCGATGAAGTGGCGCAGGCCGCGGTCTTCGAAGAAGGCGATGCCGAAGCCGTCCTTGTGCTCGTGCGCGCGCGTGGCCAGGCCCGTGAAGCTGAACATCACGTCGGTTGGCGTGTTGGCGTTCATGCCGAGCAGCTGGCACATGCAGCGCGCTACCGCGTCTGGGTGGTGGCGGTGATCACCAGGTTGGGCTGGGGCAGGCAGTCGCCAGCGGGCAGCAGCGCGGTGTAGGGCACGCAGGTGGCGGCGCGCATGGCGGTGATCACGTCGGCCCCGGACGTGACCGTGGCAAATACCGCATAGCCGCGTGCCGTGGGGGTGCGGTCAAGAAAGGTGTTGTCCACCAGGTTGAAGAAGAACTGCGAAGTGGCGGAATTCGGCGCGTTCGTACGCGCCATCGCCACCGTGCCTTGCAGGTTCGACAGGCCGGCGTTGTCTTCCAGCGCGATCGCGGGGTTGGTGGTCTTGAGCGCGGGCGATGCGTCCGTGGGTGCCAGCGGGCTGGCATAGCCCCCGCCCTGCAGCACGAAGTTGGGCGAATGGCGGTGGAACACCGTGCCGACGTAGAAGCCCGAGGCAACGTAGTCCATGAAGTTGCGTACCGTGATCGGCGCGCGCGCCGGGTTCAGCGTCAGCACGACGTTGCCCAGGGTGGTGGTGCCGTTGCCGATGGTCATCGTCACCTGCGGGTCGGGCACGGTGATGGGCACCGTCGTCAGCACCACGCCGCTGCTGTCGCGCAGCACGCCCACCTGCACCGTGCCCGAGCTGGCGATCGTGCATTCGTAGAACGCCGTGCTGGGTGTGCTCTCGTTCGGCGCGGCGCTCAGCCGCGTCACGCCCGTGCAGCCGCTGGACAGCAGGGTGATGCCCTGGTCCAGCGCGTTGCCATTGACGGTGATGATGACCTTCTGGCCATAGGTGCCGTTGCCCTCGCCGCTGCCCAGGCTGCCGGCCGGCCGCACCGTGGCGCTGCTGACGGTGGGCACCACCGATTCCTTGCTGCCACCGCCGCAGCCGGCCAGGGCGAGGGCGGCCAGCGACAGCGCGGCGGCCGGGGTTCGAAGGAGCGCGAGGGGCGTGTTCATGGCGTCGGTTCCGATCATTCGAACAGGAGTTTGGTCATCCCGGAGACCGTGAACAGGCGCCCCGGGTTCTGCGTTTCTTCCAGCACGCCGGACAGGCGGTTCAGGATGCGCGGGCTTTTGCGGCCGCGCCAGACCACCAGGTCGGCAATCCAGGGGTGGTGGTTGACGTGGCTGGCGGTCTCGTACAGGTCGAACTGCGGCTTGAGCTTGAGCATGCCCTGGGCATAGGCGGCCTGCACCTGCGCGTCGCCGTGCTGCTGTGCATTCAGCACGGCCTCGGCGGCCAGCAAGCCGGTTTCCATGGCCTTGCCGATGCCTTCGCCGCTGAAGGCATAGGTGCTGCCGGCGGCTTCCCCCGCGGCCAGCAGGCCCGGCCGCGACCAGCGCCCGCCGATCAGCGAGCAGCGCAGCGGTGCGCCCTTCAGCTCACCCTGCAGCTGGCCTTCGGCCATCAGCTGGCGTGCCGGGGCGTAGACCTCGCAGAAGGCCTGGAAGAAGTCCTTCAGGTTGACGCTGTCGCGCGCCCCGCGGCCGCTGCGCGTCTTGATGTGGCTGCCGGTGAGCCCGGCGCCGATGTTGAACAGCCCGCCTGGCGCCGGGAAGATCCAGCCATAGCCGCCCCGCATGCGCGGATGCCACACCAGCTGCAGCTGGGTGATCTTGCCCACCAGGCCTTCGTGCTTGACATAGCCACGCAGCGCCACGCCGCTGGGGGTGTGGCGGTCGCACAGGCCGGCGGCCATCAGCGCGGCGGGCACGGCGCCGGTGGCCAGCACCGTCCAGCGCGCGAGCACTTCCTGCGTCTGCCCGCCGTGCTTCAGCCGCGCGCCAACGACGCGGCCGCCCGGCTGCCCGCCTTCCTCGATCGGGCCTTCGTACTTCACCGGCGTGGCCAGAACGGCGCCGGCGCGCTGTGCTGCGCGCACCAGGATGTGGTCGAGCTGCCTGCGCGGCAGCACCGAAAGCTGCCCCGGGATGTCGATGTGCCCGCCGCGCGGGCCCACGCAGCGCACATGCTGCACGGGCGTGGCCAGCGCCGCGACTTCGTCGTACACGCCCAGCCGGCGGAAAGCAGCGTGGGTGTCGGGGATCAGCCCGTCGCCGCAGATCTTGTCGCGCGGGAAGTCGTGCTGGTCGACGAGCAGCACGTCCAGGCCCTGGGCGGCCAGCTTCTGCGCCGCGGCGCTGCCGGCCGGGCCGGCGCCGATGACGAGCACGTCGCAGTGGGTCGGCAGGCGCCCGGCGAGGGAAGGTGAGGAAGACATCACCCGCAGATTGTAGGGAGCGCCCCTGCGACGGGCGCGGGCATCACCCCGCGCCGCGGGGGCGGGCCCGAAGTTTTTCTTGGCTAGCCGGCTCAGCCTCCCGTGCGCCGCATGCCGTGGCGTGTCAGACCGGGGGAAGGGTCAAGCCGCGTACTGACGGATGCGCCTTCGTGACAACAGCAACGCGCACGCTGCCCCGACGGCAAACATGCTCAAGGTACTGGCTTCCGGGATGGGTGAAACGGTCAACCTGCTGACCAGCAATCCAGCAGCACCGCCCGTATCGGTGGCGCTGAAGTCGAGCGTGTTGTCCCCTGCAACGAACCCGCCCGTGATCGAGAACGCGTACAGCTGATTGAAGTTCTGGATAACGGACCCCGCCAGCGCAAACGTTCCCGATCCGACGGGATTCGCCCCGTTGAGCGTGATGCTGCCGAAGTTGTCGACGGCCCATGCGCCCGACAGCGTGATGCTGCTGGCTTCTGCTGCAGAGAGCGTAAAGGTCGTGCGGAAAGTGTAGGGGTTGTTCCTGCCTGAAGACCCCGCGGCGTTGGTCCAGATCCAGGCGGAATCTGTCGGGTCGACATACGCACTGATGGTCGTACTGACGATGGCCGAGAAAGGCGTGGTGACACCTGGGCCACTGATCACTGTCCAGTGAGGATCGGCAGAGCCCACCGCCAATGGAACATTGCTGGCGCTAACGCCCGTGTTGAATACAGTCGCTGCGCCAGCTTGGCCAGCGGTCAGCAGGGCCGAGATGGCGGCAGCCGCAACGCAAGAGAACCAAGTCCGGGTAGCGGGTTTCATCCATCGAATTCCTTGGAATCTGCGTCGATGGTGAGTGAGTGCAAGCGGGACGAATCTGTTGGAACGACTCAGCCCTTTGTCTTGTGGCGGAGGGTGAATAGCTTGCAGGCAAACCCGCCCGTCCCATGATGAATAAGTTGACATGAACAGCCCTGAGCATTGTTGGTGGATGGACGTCCGAGGCGTTGACGTCTGAGCGCGTCGCTTACGCTTCCGACCCCAACAATATGGCCGATGGCCCTGGCGGTTTCACCTCGCTTTAGCGCGCTTAAGTGGCTCTAGAGGCCGCTTGGCCGTCCCCGCGGGTGGCGCATTCGTTCTGGTGACGCTGATGGGTACTGCCGGCTGCTTGATGACATGGGATGGAGAGCTTGGGTCTTGACTTCCAACCGTAAACAGGTGGGTGCCCGGCACGCGCTTGGCCTGCAGGCCGAAGCCCCTGGCGGGGCCAAAGTCGTTCAGCAGCGCGAGCCCAGGAACCCCGTCAGACAGCGCAACACGCTGGTGCTGCAAGCTGCAGCATTCACGGGCTTGCTGGAAACAGCCGTGGATGCCGAAGCGGCAAGGCGCGCACGGGGTCAGCCGTCGATGTGTCAGGCGGTGGCCGTTTTCCGTACGCCGCCAGTCAGCGCAGACGACATCCGCGACGAGCTGACAGCTCTGCTGAAGGCGTTCTTGCAGGCGCGGCCCGCTGTGGGCGCCAGGCCCCTGGACGCGCAGGGATGGCCGCTGGGCTTGGCGGCCATCCTGGCGCAGGGTGCAGCGCTGCACGCGCAGGCCGACTGCAACCCCAAGCTGCTGGCCAAGGTGCGCTCGGGCAAGCCCGTGGACCTCAGGATGGCCGCCGCAGCCCTGCAGTTCTTTCGATGGGTGCTGCAGCGCCAGGACCTGACGCTGGACAGCTTGGGCGCCGTCGAATCTCAACAGCTCAAGGCGGTACGCGACACATCGGCCACCTTGCGCAGGGTGCGGCAAGACCTGCCTGCCAGCGTGTTCAGCGGCTTCGAGCACCGCGCGGTCGAGGCTGCGAGCGAGACGACCGTGATGCACCACCCGCAGTACACCTACAGCGACCTGCGGGTGTTGCGGGACGAGCGCGGCGTGTGGCGCCTGCACCTGCGGCGCAGCGCGCGCTTTGAACTCCTCAGGCTGGTGCCTTGGCCTGGCTTACTGCGACCGCAGATGGTGGCAGAGTGGTACGAAGCACAGCGCCTGCCCGCTGCGCGGTTGAGGTTGCGGCTGCTGGAAGCCGACGGTCGGGTGCTGGAAGAAGCCCACCCGGTGGTGCGCAGGCATCTGTCCATCGACCGGGGGCTGGTGTTCGACCTCAGCGACGAGACGCTGGCGGGCCTGCAGCGCATGCTGCGCCTGCCCCCTTGCACCGAACCCTTACCGCGCCTCGAAGTGACATGGGACATCGACAAGGTGCTGAACCTGGCGGACCGCGATGTCATCGTCAGCTACCGGCCGCAGGACGGGCTGAGCATCCATTTCGACCGCGCCGCCTACCCGGACTTCGACGTTTCGGTGGGCGACTCGCCAGGCTTGCAGGCCACGCCGGAAGGCTGGCGGCTGGACCGAACCTTGATGCCGCGCGAAGTGCTGGCCGTGCGCCTGCGCCACCGGGCCCTGACCGACGCGCACGGGTGGCAGCTTTCGCCCGCTGGCGAGTGGCATCAGGATATGCCAGAGCCTGGCCGCTGAACGGCCCAGCCGCCAGGGTCAGTGGGCCTGCTCGGCCTTCAGCTTCAGCCGCGCGGCATGCAGCAGCGGCTCGGTGTAGCCACTGGGCTGCTCCTTGCCCTTGAAGACCAGGTCCAGCGCGGTCCGGTAGGCCAGGTGGGTGTCGAAGTGCCCGGCCATGGGGCGGTAGGCTGGGTCGCCGGCGTTCTGGCCGTCCACCACGGCGGCCATGCGTTCGAAAGTGGCACGCACCTGGGCTTCGTCCACCACGCCGTGCTGCAGCCAGTTGGCGATGTGCTGGCTGCTGATGCGCAGCGTGGCGCGGTCTTCCATCAAGCCGACGTTGTGGATGTCGGGCACCTTGCTGCAGCCCACGCCCTGGTCCACCCAGCGCACCACGTAGCCCAGGATGCCCTGGACGTTGTTGTCCAGCTCCTGCTGGATTTCCGGGGGCGTCCAGAACGGCAGCAGCGCCACGGGCACCTGCAGCATGGCGTCCAGCAAGGCCTGCTCGACGCGGGCCGCCTTGCCGCTGAACGCGAACTCTTCCATGGTGATCTGCAGCGCGGCCACATCGACCTGGTGGTAGTGCAGCGCGTGCAGCGTCGCGGCGGTGGGGCTGGGCACCCACGCGGTGTTGGCGCCGGACTGGGGGTGCGCGATCTTTTCCTTCAGCATGTCGGCCATCAGGTCGGGCATGGCCCACATGCCCTTGCCGATCTGGGCGCGCCCGCGCAGCCCGCAGGTCAGGCCGACCTGCACGTTGTTGAACTCGTAGGCGCGCAGCCAGTTGGTCATCTTCATGCGCGGCTTGCGCACCATCGGGCCGGCCTGCATGGCGGTGTGGATCTCGTCGCCGGTGCGGTCCAGGAAGCCGGTGTTGATGAAGGCCACGCGGCTGCTGGCGGCGCGGATGCAGGCCTTCAGGTTCACGCTGGTGCGGCGCTCCTCGTCCATGATGCCCAGCTTGACGGTGCTGTCCGGCAGGCCCAACAGTTGCTCGACGCGTGCGAACAGGTCATTGGCGAAAGCCACTTCGGCCGGGCCATGCATCTTCGGCTTGACGATGTAGATGCTGCCGGCGCGGCTGTTGCGGATGCCGCCCGGCGCACGCTTCAGGTCGTGCAGCGCGATGGTGGTGGTGACGATGGCGTCGAGGATACCCTCGGGGATCTCGTGCTTCTCGCCCTGGGCATCGGTCCAGAGCACGGCCGGGTTCGTCATCAGATGCCCGACATTGCGCAGGAACATCAGGCTGCGGCCGTGCAGGCGCACTTCGCCGGCGGGTGATTGGTAGACGCGGTCGGGGTTGAGCCCGCGCGTGAAGGTGCGGCCGTTCTTGCGCACCTCTTCCGTCAGCGTGCCCTGCAGGATGCCCAGCCAGTTGCGGTAGCCCAGCACCTTGTCCTCGGCGTCGACGGCGGCCACGCTGTCCTCGAGGTCGAGGATGGTCGACAGCGCGGCTTCCAGCACCACGTCGGCCACGCCGGCGGCGTCGCTGGCGCCGATCGGGGTGCTGCGGTCGATGCGGATGTCCACATGCAGGCCGTTGTGCTTCAGCAGCACCGAGCTCGGCGCTGCGGCGGCGCCCTGCCAGCCCACCAGCGCGCCGGCCTGGGCCAGGCCGGTGTGCATCTCGCCCTTCAGGCCGACGACGAGCCGGCCGTCGGCGATGGCGTAGCTGCTGGCGTCGACGTGGCTGCCCTGGGCCAGCGGGAAGGCCTGGTCGAGGAAGCGGCGGGCATAGGCGATGACGCGGGCGCCGCGCGCCGGGTTGTAGCCGCCGGCCTTGGTGGCGCCGTCGTTTTCGGGGATGGCGTCGGTGCCGTAGAGGGCGTCGTAGAGGCTGCCCCAGCGTGCGTTGGCGGCATTCAGCGCGTAGCGAGCGTTGAGGATGGGCACCACCAGCTGCGGGCCGGCCTGCTGGGCCAGTTCGGCGTCGACATTCGTCGTGGTCACGGTGAAGGGCGCGGGCGTGGGCTGCAGGTAACTGATGCGCTGGAGGAAGGCGCGGTAGCCCGCCAGGTCGCCGATGGGCCCGGGGTGGGCGCGGTGCCAGGCGTCGATCTCGGCCTGCAGGCGTTCACGCTCGGCCAGCAGGGCGGCATTGCGCGGGGCCAGGTCGGCCACGATGGCGTCGAAGCCGGCCCAGAAGTGCGCGGCGCTGATGCCGGTGCCGGGCAGGACCTCGTTCTCGATGAAGTCGTGCAGGGCGTTGGCGACGAACAGGCGGTGGCAGGGGATGCGCATGGCGGTGTCTTCAGAGGCTGTCAGGCGGGGACGGAAGCGGCGGCCGGGGCCGCATCGGGGAAGAAATCGAGCACGGCGCGCAAGCTGGTGCCGGTGCGCGTGGGTTCGGTGTCCAGTTGCTCGAGCGGCGCGCCCGTGCGGTTCACCCACAGCGTGGTGTAGCCGTGCCAGGTGGCGCCGATGGCGTCCCAGCCGTTGCTGGAAACGAACAGGATCTCGCGCGCCGGCAGGCCCAGGGTCTGCGGCCCCAGCGCGTAGGCGGCGGGGTCGGTCTTGAAGCGCTGCACGCCGTGCACGCTGATGACGTGCTGCAGCAGCCCGTCGAAGCCGGCGCTGCGGGTGGCCACGGCCAGCATCTCCGGATCGCCGTTGCTCAGGATGCCCGTGGTGATGCCGCGCCGCTGCAGCTCGCCCAGCACGGCGTGGTTTTCGGGGAAGGCGCTCAGGTGCCGGTACTGGTTCATCAGCTGGTCCTCGGCCTGCTGGCCCCAAGCCAAAGCCAGCCGCTGGGCCGCAAAGCGCAGCCCTGCACGGGTGACTTGCCAGAACGGCTGGTAGCGGCCGGCCATCGTCAACAGCCGGGTGTAGTCGATCTGCTTGTCGCGCCAGAGCTGAGCCAGGGCTTCGCCGCGGCCGGGGAACAGCTGCTCGGCCAGCAGCCCGACGCTGTAGACGTCGAAGAGGGTGCCGTAGGCGTCGAACAGCACGGCACGGGGCAAAGGCGGTAGCTTGGCCATGGCAACAGTCTATTGAAGACCGCCGCGCCTATTAACTTCCGAAAGAGTGTTGGATTGATGCCAAATTAGTGCATAGTCTTGGCCATGGCGCGGCTCAAGCAGATCGAAACCTTCGCTGCCGTGGCGACCAAGGGCAGCCTGACGGCGGCTGCCCATGCCGAAGGCGTGGCACCGGCGGTGATCGGCCGGCGCATCGACGCCCTGGAAGAGCGCCTGGGCGTGAAGCTGCTGGTGCGCACCACGCGCAAGATCACGCTCACGCACGAAGGCAGCGCCTTCCTGGAGGACTGCCAGCGTTTCCTGGCCGACCTGGCCAATGCCGAGGCCAGCGTCAGCGAAGGTGGCGTCAAGGCCAGCGGCCACCTGCGCATCACGGCGCCGGCCGGCTTCGGCCGCCGCCACGTGGCGCCGCTGGTGCCGGCCTTCATCGCCCAGCACCCGGACGTGAGCCTGTCGCTGAACCTCAGCGACCGGGTGGTGGACATCGTGAACGAAGGGGTGGATTGCGCCATCCGCGTGGGCGATCTGCCCGACAGCAGCCTGGTGAGCGTGCGCCTGGCCGACAACCGCCGCCTCTGCGTGGCCACGCCCGACTACCTGCAGACGAATGGCCTGCCGCAAAGCCCCGCCGACCTGGCGCGCCACCAGTGCCTGACGCTGAGTTCAGACGCCAGCCAGACGCGCGGCTGGGCCTTCACGGTGGATGGCCAGGTGACGCATCTGCGCCCCAGTGGCCGGCTGGATTGCAGCGACGGCCAGGTGCTGCACCAGTGGTGCCTGCAGGGCCTGGGCATCGCCTGGCGCAGCACCTGGGAAGTGCAGCAGCACGTGGCCCAGGGCCGGCTGCAGGTGGTGCTGGAAGAATTCGCCGCGCCGCCCAACGGCATCTATGCCGTTTTTGCCCAGCGCAAGCACTTGCCGCTGCGCGTGCGGCTGTGGATCGATTTCGTCAAGCACACGTACGGCGACCCGGCCTACTGGCAGCGGGCCGGCGAGGCCTAGGCCCCTCCTCAAGGTGGCGGTTTAGCCCTTCGCGCTGTCAGCCTCGCACTTCTTCATGAAGCTGGTCTTGGCGGCGCCGGCCAGGGCCTTGCCGTTCTTGTCCACGGCCTTGGCTTCGCAGGCGCTGCCACCCTTGGCGTCGGCCTCGCATTTCTTCATGAAGCTGGTCTTGGCGGCGCCGGCCAGGGGCTTGCCGTTCTTGTCGATGGCCTTGGCTTCGCAGGCCGCGTTGGCGGCGAAAGCCTGGCCTGCGAACAGGGTCAGGGACAGCAGGCAGGCGGTGAAAACGGACTTCTTCATGGGGTACTCCTGGACAGGTTGCGGCACGATGCCGTCGCGCATTGCAGCAGAGCCCGTGTGCGCCGGCAATCCATGAACGCGCGGGGTCGCGCGGCGGCCGACCTTGCCGTCAAAGAATCCTGCGCGGGTGGGCCAGGGCTTCGTGCGCAGCGTGCAGCCGGCGCACCAGCACGCGGATGAAGGCCTCGTCGAAGAGATGCCGCGTGCCCAGCGACAGCTGGCCCATGGTGTCGGGCGTGAAGGCCAGCGTGGTGGCCGGCTGCGACACCAGCAAGTCGGCGGCGTGCACGCGCAGGTCGGGGCTGGGGGCCAGGTAGGCCATCTCGCCCACCGAGGTGCCGGCGCCCAGGCTGGCCACCTTGCTGCCATCGCGGTAGACGTCCACCTGGCCCTGGGTGACGATGTGGAAGGCGTTGCCTTCCTCGCCCTTCCTGAACAGCGCCGCGCCAAAGCCATGCCGCTGCCAGTGCGCGCGGTGCACCACTTCCCACAGTTCCACGTCGCCGAAGCCGGCGAAGAAATCCAGCGAGCGCAGCAGCGTGAAGCGCTCGGAATCCAGCACGCCCTGCAGCGGCCCGCGCGGCACCTGCTGGCTGGCCACCAGGGCCGACAGGGCCTGCGAGAAGTCGTCCCAGCTGGCGGGCCGGTCGTCGCGGTTCTTGGCCAGGCCGCGCTCGATCAGGGACTGCAGCGCCGGCGCTATGCCTTCGCGCAGGCTAGCCAGCGGCGGCGGCGTGGCGTTGTAGATCTGGTTCATGATGGCCGCCTGCTGCGTGGCGTCGAAGGGCGGGCGGCCGGCCAGCAGGTGGTAGAGCACGGCGCTGAGCGAATAGATGTCGGCCCGGCAATCCAGCGTGTCGCCGTCCAGCTGTTCGGGCGACATGTAGGCCAGGCTGCCGACGCGGAACACCTGGGTGTAGTCGGCGCCCAGGTTGAAGACGCTGCCGAAATCGGTGATCTTGACCTCGTCGATCTGGTCGCCGTCCAGCGTCACCATCAGGTTCGCGGGCTTCACGTCGCGGTGGATCAGGCCCTGCTTGAAGACATACCCCAGCGCCATCGCGCACTTGAAGCCGATTTCGATGATGGTGGCCAGGGGCAGCAGCGCATCGGCCCGGCAGTAGCGGCGCAGCGTCACGCCCTTGACGTACTCCATCACCAGGTAAGGGGCGGCGGGGTCGTCCACCGCGTCCAGGATCTGCACCACGTTCGGGTGGTTCAGCCGGCCCACCAGGGCGGCCTCGGCTTCGAAGAAGCGTTGCTGGAAGTGCGTCTCGCGCGCGTCGTCCAGCAGGCTGCGGCGCACGCGCTTGATGGCGACGTCCTGCGCGCGGAAGGGGTCGTGCGCCAGGAAGACCTCGCTGGTGGCGCCTTCGCCCAGGCGGCCCTTCACGCGGTACTTGCCGATCATGGCCGGCAGGTCGGCATGCGCGGGCCCGCCAGGGCTGGGCGCCACCAGCAGGTTGGCAGCAGGGGGCAGGGCGTCGCGGGCGGCCATGCCCGAGATGTTGGCCTGGCTGACGAGCGCCGAATCGCCGAACAGGGCCGGGAACCTGCGTCAAACCCAGTCAGGGCCAAAAGTAGAATCGGCCCATGATCAAAGCGAAGCAGGAACTGCTGCAGGCCCTGGCCGTGGCCCTGGGTGAATTGGGCTTGCCCGAAGGCGTGGCGCCGCCGGCGGCAGCCTTCGAAAGCCCCAAGCAGGCAGCCCATGGCGATTTCGCCATCACCGCTGCCATGGCCCTGAGCCGCCCGCTGCGCAAGAGCCCGCGTGACGTCGCGCAGGCCCTGGTCGACGCGCTGCAGCGGCAGCCAGCCGTGCAGCGCTGGGTGCAGGCGCTGGAAATCGCCGGCCCCGGCTTCATCAACCTGCGCCTGTCCGCCGCCGCCAAGCAGGCCGTGGTGGCCGAGGTGCTGGCCGCGGGCACGGCCTTTGGCCAGCAGCCGCCCAGCGGCCGGCAGGTGATGGTGGAATTCGTCAGCGCCAACCCCACCGGCCCGCTGCACGTGGGCCACGGCCGCAACGCCGCGCTGGGCGACAGCATCTGCAATCTGCTGCAGACGCAGGGCGCCAGCGTGCTGCGCGAGTTCTATTACAACGACGCCGGGGTGCAGATCAACAACCTCGGGATCTCGGTGCAGAAGCGCCTGCAGGGCTTCAAGCCCGGCGACGCCGAATGGCCGGAGAACGCCTACAACGGCGCCTACATCGCCGACATCGCGGCCGACTTCGCAGCGGGCAAGACCGTGAAGTCCGATGACCGCGAGTTCACCGCCAGCGGCAACCAGGACGACCTGCACGCCATCACGCAGTTCGCGGTGGCCTTCCTGCGCCACGAACAGGACCTGGACCTGCGCGCCTTCGGCGTGCACTTCGACCATTACTTCCTGGAAAGCAGCCTCTACAGCACGGGCCGCGTGGAAGACACCGTGCAGCGCCTGGTGGCCAGCGGCAAGACGTACGAGAAGGATGGCGCGCTGTGGCTGCGCACCACCGACTACGGTGACGACAAGGACCGCGTCATGCGCAAGTCATCGCCGGCCGGCGATGACTCCAAGATCACGGACGGCACCCTGTACACCTACTTCGTGCCCGATGTCGCCTACCACGTGAACAAGTTCGAGCGTGGCTACACCCAGGTCATCAACGTGCAGGGCACCGATCACCACGGCACCGTGGCGCGCGTGCGCGCCGGGCTGCAGGCGCTGGGCGTGGGCATCCCGGCCGGCTACCCCGACTACGTGCTCTACAAGATGATCGCCGTGATGAAGGGCGGCCAGGAAGTGAAGATGTCCAAGCGCGCCGGCACGTC
>JAIXZR010000001.1 GCA_027489455.1 Rubrivivax sp.
AGGCCAAGCGTGAGCTGCGCGTGGCCAGCCTGTTCAAGGACGCCCCGGCCCGCTTCCTGCGCATGATCGTCGTGCACGAACTCGCGCACCTGCGCGAGCGTGAACACGGCAAGGCCTTCTACGCGCTGTGCCAGCACATGGAAGCCGACTACCACCAGCTCGAATTCGACACCCGGCTGTGGCTGACGGCGCTGGACCTGGAAGGGCCGGCCGCGCCATGAACAACCCGCCGCCGCGGCGCAACCCACTCAGCCCCAAGAAGCTGCTGCTCAGCAAGTGGACGGCCGTGCAGCCCGTGAACCGAGAAAAGCACTTCGTGGTGGTGGCGGTGATCGAACCCGAGCCGCCGGCCGTGCGCATCGAGTTTGTCGAGCTGGAGGCCGTGCATTCCGGGCGGGTGCTGCGCCTGCATTGGCGCGAGTTGACCGACCCGCAAGCGTGGCGCCAGGGCTGGGTCTGAACCCGGGTGCCAGGGTGGCGCCGCTGGCGCTGCGGGCGTCACGCGGGAACATGACATCAGCCGCCACAGATTCACAGGCACCAGCGCCAGGTGCAGCATCAGTATCGGCAACAGTTGGGCCAGGGCGCCATAGGCGATGAAGGCCGCGTTGGCGGCCAGCGCCAGCACCCGCAGGCGGCGTAGGTCGCGGCAAACAAAAGTGGCGAACGTCAATAGGGCGGCAGCCCAGCCGAGAAGCGCGCTGCTGAACGGAGCGTTGGCGGTGTCCATGGGGCGGGGTGGGGGTGTGCCAGCGGCAGGGCAGGTCAGAGGCGGTGCCAGCCGATCACCAGGCAGGTGATCAGGCACATCGTCGCGTTGCCGATGTTCACCATCACCGCCCGGTTGCAGCGCTGGCCGTTGTGTTCGTACAGCCAGGCCGCCATCGTCACGTTCGCGCCCAGCCAGGTGAGCCAGGTGATGAGCGAATGCTGGCTCGAATCGCCGCTGGCGTGGATGGCCCACAGCGTGGGCAGGTACGAGAACACGCGCACCGAATTGAAGAGCGTGAAGGCCCAGCCCAGCAGCACCAGGTAGTGCTGCCGGACGACGCCTGGCTTCGCGGCGGCGGGCGTGGCTGCTGGCGCCGCATCGTCAGCCCTTGCGGCGGGCCTGGCTGCCTGCACACCCGCCGCCTGCGCATGCCCTGCCGGGCCGCAGCCCAGCAGCCACAGGTTCATTGCCAGTGAGCTCACTGCGTCACCAGCCAGCTGCGCGTCACACCCAGGGCCGCCAGCCGGTCCACCAGCGCAGCCGCGCTGTGCAGGTCGCTGCCTTGCACCAGCACGGGGGTCTCGCGGCCGGCTTCCTGCGTGTCCAGCTGCGACATCACGACGGCCGCGGCCTCGTCCACCGCCCCGGCGGCGCCGGCCGGCAACTGCACGCGCAGGATGCGCCCGGCCATCGCGGCGGCCAGCTGGTCGGCCTGCGCGGCCGTGGCGTAGTGGCCGGCGGTCGTGCGGGCGGCGGTGTCGGCCGGCACGGCCTGCGGGGCCGTGGGCCAGACGCTGCCGTCGTCCGCCAGCAGCGGTGGCACCGGGTCGGCGGTGCCGCCAGCCGGGGCAGGGTCGGCCGCAATGGCCGTGACGGCAGTGATGCCGCGGCGCGCCTCGGTGGCCTGGGCCTCCATCACCGGCGTGTCGCCGCCCCCGCAGCCAGCCAGCAGGGTGGCCATCTGCGCTGCCACCAGCGCGGTGATGAGCGCACCGGGCCACGGCCGTGACGCGGAGCGCGGCAGCGGGTGCGAAGTGTCGGCAGGGCGGGAGAAGATTGGGCAGCGCATGGGCGGTTCTCCAGGGGGTTCGCGTCGACGGCGTCGGCGGCGGATGCAAAGTTAGGCGGCGGGCGTTTCGTCGCCGTTTCGTGGTCTCCGACCCTTCCTCCACCAATGGCTGGGCTGGTCCCGCTGCCGGCACCCGCGCCCGCCCGCGGCGGCCACCCGGGCGCGACGGCGATACTTCGCGCCGATGCCGGCCCCGCACCGCAAGTCCGACCTGCCAGCCCCCCCTTTGCGCCTGCTGGGCCCGCCCGCGCTGCGCGCGCAGGGGCAGGACGCCGCGTTCACCGCCGAGCGGCCTTTCCAGCTGCTGGCCTACCTGGCGGTCAAGGGCGGCTGGGTACGGCGTGACGAACTGGCCGACTTGATCTACCCCGGCCGCCCGCTGGAAGCCGCGCGCAACAACCTGCGCAAGGTGCTGCTGCTGGCGCGCCGCGTGCCAGGCGTGGGCGACATCGAACAGCGCGGCGAACTGCTGCGCTGGCAGCCCGATTCCGATCTGGCGCGCTTCGAGCAGGCCTGCGACGCCGGGCAGCACGCCGATGCCGTGGCGCTGTACGCCGGCCCGCTGCTGTACGGGCTGGACGCAGGCTGGTCGACGGCCGGGCTGGACTGGCTGACGGCCGAGCGCCGCCGGCTGGAAGGCCGCTGGCACGACGCGGCCCTGCGCCAGCTGCGTGCCCTGGATGCCGACCCCGTGGCCGCCGAGGCGCTGGCGCAGGCCCTGCTGCGCCACGACCCGCTGGACGACGAGGCCATGCAGGCCCTGCTGCTGGCGCAGGGCCGCCAGGGCCGCAGTGCCGAAGCGCTGCAGAAGCTGCAGGGCTACACCGACAGCCTGTCACGCGCGCTCGGCCTGCCGCCTTCTGCCGCCCTGCAGCAGGCCGCCCTGGCGCTGCGCGGGCCCGCCGTTGCGCCGGCGGTGGCGGCAGGGGTCGCCCCCGAGCACGGCCAGTTGATCGGCCGCCAGGCCGAACTGGCGCAGATCCGCCAGCGGCTGGCCCGCCCGGACTGCCGGCTGCTGACGATCCTGGGCCCCGGCGGCATGGGCAAGACGGCGCTGGCGCGCGGCGTGCTGGCGGAGATCGCCCACGCGACGGTGGGCCAGGGCGACACGGGCCCGGCCGACACCCGGCCCGCCACCCTGGCAGCCCGCTTCAGCGGCGGCAGCGCCTGGGTGGCACTGGACGATGTGCAAGCCGGGGCAGACGTGCCCGGCCGCATCGCGGCCGCGCTGGGCCTGGCACCCCGTACCCAAGCGGACCCCTGGGACGCGCTGGCGGCGGCACTGCGCACGCGCGGCGACCGGCCGCTGCTGCTGGTGCTGGACAACCTCGAACACCTGCCGCTGGCGGCCGAGATCGCCACGCTGCTGGGCGCGGTGCCGGCGCTGCAGCTGCTGGCGACGTCGCGCCTGGCGCTGGGCATCCCCGGCGAGTGGCGGCTGGCGCTGGGCGGCCTGCCCCTGCCGGACGACGACGAACGCGATGCCGAGGTCTTGCGCGCCAACGACGCGGTGCGCCTGTTCGAGCGCCAGGCGCTGCCGCTGGCACCTGATTTCCGCCTCGAAGACGAGGCCGCCGATGTGGTGCGCCTGGTGCACGAGGTCGAAGCCATGCCACTGGCCCTGGGCCTGCTGGCCGGGTGGCGGCGGCTGATGCCGGTGCGCGAGATCCTGGCCGAGCTGGCCGCGTCGCTAGATCTGCTGGAGCCGTCCACCCCGCACGAACGCAGCGTGCGCGCGGCCTTCGATCGCAGCTGGCAGCAGCTGGGCGCAGCCGAGCAGCGCGTGCTGTCGCAGATGGCCCTGCTGCCCCCGCCGCTGGATCGCGCGCTGCTGCGCGCCGCGCTGGCGGCCCCGCTGCCGGTGCTGGCGGCGCTGGCCGATCGGTCCCTGGTGCGGGCCGACGGCGACGGCCGCTTCTCGCTGCACCCGCTGATTCGCCGCCTGGCCGAGCCGCTGGCCAGCGACGCGGCGGGCGTGCGCGAGCGGCATGCGCGCCAGGTCGCGCTGACCCTGGGCCGCCGCGACGAGGTGGGCGACGACCAGCTCGGCCACCTGCGCGCTGCCTGGGACTGGGCGGTGGAGCAAGGCGACGTAGGCGTGCTGGGCGCGCTGGTGAAGCTGCTGGCCACGCACCTGCAGAAGCATGGCCGCTGGGCCGAAGCCGTGGTGCGCCTGCAGGCGGCGCTTCAGGCCCTGGCGTCGGGTGCCGGGCCGGCGCTGGCGCCAGGGGCCGGGCTAGTTGTGCCGGCCGGTGACGATGCACACGGGCCACTGCGCAGGCAGCTGCAGGGCCTGCTGGCGCAGGCGCTGTTTTCTGCCGGCAGGCTGGAAGAGGCCGCAGCGGTGGCCGGCGACCTGCAATCGCAGGCCCTGGCCTGCGGCGACGCCGACGCCGAGGCCGTGGCCTTGCACACCGCATTGCGGCTGCATTGGATGCGCGGCGAATACGAGGCTGGCCGCGCCGCCGCGCTGCGGGCACTGGCCGCCCTGCGCCAGGTGCGAGCGCCTTCCCTGCGGATCGAAGGCATGCTGGAGATGCTGGGCGTGCTGGAGAAAAGCCTGGGGCACTACGAAGACGCCCTGGTCTGCTATCGCGAAGCGCGCGCGCTGGCCCTGGCCGAAGGCCGCGCGCTGGACGCGCTGGCAGTGTCCAACAAACTGGGCAACCTGCTGCGCACGCTGGGCCAGCTGGACGAGGCCCGGGCGCTGCTGGTGGATGCACTGGCACTGGCCCGCCGCGGTGAACGCCTGAACCACGAGCCCTTCCTGCTGGTCAACCTGGCCCTGGTGCACGAAACCGCCGGTGAGCTGCCGGCGGCACACAGCCGGGCGCAGGAAGCCGTCGAATCGGCTCTCCGTTGGGGCGAACCTTCCATCCGCGCAGCGGCGCTGCTGTGCCGCGCCCGGGTGGCCGCAGCGCTGGCCGCCCGCGGGCAGGGCGAAGCCCAAACCCTGGCCCCGGGGCAAGACATCCGCGCGGCGCTCGCCGTCTGGCAGGCTTTGCGCACCCGGCCGCTGGCCGTGCAATGCATCGCCTCGGCGGGCCTGGTGCTGGCGCAGCAGGCGCTGGCGCGCGGCGACGATCCGGCCACGGGCCTGGCGCTGCTGCATTGGTCGATGGCCCACCCGGATTTCGCACCCTCCGAGCGCGTGGATGCCCAGTGCCGGCTGGGCTGGCTGCACGCCCCGCCCGCGGCGGTGGCCCTGGCCGCGACGCTGCTGCCGCAAGACACCCCACTGGACCTGGCGCTGCAGCGTCTGCCCCCAGCCTGGCGGCCTTGACCTTCAGCCCGGGCAGCCCGCCGCGCCGGCGCGCGTGAAGGCCCG
Source organism: Rubrivivax sp. (assembly GCA_027489455.1). Taxonomy (GTDB): domain Bacteria; phylum Pseudomonadota; class Gammaproteobacteria; order Burkholderiales; family Burkholderiaceae_C; genus Rubrivivax. The sequence goes on from JAIXZR010000001.1 coordinate 5,110, forward strand.
GCCTTCGTACTGCGACAAGGCGCCCGTGGCTTCGCGCAGTTGCAAGGTCTGCCCAGCCAGCACCAGCCGGGCGCTGGTGCCGGTGCGGCTGCCGCTGGCCACCAGTTCAGCAGCGCCCACGCGGCCATCGAACACGGCCACCGGGGCCGCGGCGGCATCGGGTGCGCGGCCCGTTGCCGTAGCGGTAGCCGTGGCGGTGGCCGTGAGGGTGGCGGAAAACTGCTGGAAGCGCTGCGTCACCTGCAGCGTCGCGCCGGCACCGCACCACAGGCCCTGCACCGGCGCCGGCACCACCCACAGGTGCACCGTGCTGCGCTTGTCCTGGCCGATGGCCTTGTCGGGCACGTCCAGCGTCAGGCTGCGGTCGGGCAACCAGTCGCCCAGGTCCCAGTCGTGCGACACGATGCGAGTGCCGGGTTTCAGCGCCAGCAGGCGCGGACGCAGCTGCAGGTTCACGGCCGGCAGCAGGTACATCGTCACCACCGTTGCCGGGGAAAGATCGGTGGCGAACAGGTCCTGCACGCGGAATTCGGCGCGTGCGGCCACGCCAGCGGCCTGCGCATGGCGCTGACTCTGGGCCACGAGGTCGGGCACGATCTCCACGCCCAGGCCGCGCGCGCCGAAGCGCCGGGCGGCGGTGATGACGATGCGGCCGTCGCCCGAACCCAGGTCCAGCACCGTGTCCTGCGGGCCCACGCCGGCCAGTTGCAGCATGGCCAGCGTCACCGCGTCGGGCGTGGTGATGAAAGGCACCTCGTCCTGCGCCCGCGCGGGCGGGGCCATGAACCAAGCCAGCGCCGCGGTCGCCAGCAGTACCGCGCGCAGCGCCCAACGCCAGCGCGTGGCCCTGTCCATCAGGTCGTGGGGAGTTTGTGGTCCTTGAAAGCTTCGCGCAGCTTGTTCTTCTGCATCTTGCCCGTGGCGCCCAAGGGGATGGCGTCGACGAAAACCACGTCGTCAGGCGTCCACCACTTGGCGATCTTGCCCTCGAAGAAGCCCAGCAGTTCCTCGCGCGTCACCTCGGCACCGGGCTTCTTCATTACCACCAGCAGCGGGCGTTCGTCCCACTTGGGGTGGAAGGCGGCGATGCAGGCGGCCATCGCCACGGCCGGGTGGGCCATGGCGATGTTTTCCAGGTCGATGCTGCCGATCCATTCGCCGCCGCTCTTGATGACGTCCTTGCTGCGGTCGGTGATGTGCATGTAGCCGTCGGCGTCGATGGTCGCCACGTCGCCGGTGGGGAACCAGCCGTCCACCAGCGGGTTGCCGCCTTCGCTGCGGTAGTAGTCCTGCAGGATCCACGGGCCGCGCACCAGCAGTTCGCCGCTGGTCTTGCCGTCCCAGGGCAGGCTCTTGCCTTCGGCGTCGATGATCTTCATGTCCACGCCATAGACTGCGCGGCCCTGCGTGGCCTGCACCGCAAACTGGGCTTCGTGGTCCATGGCCAGGTGCTTGCCCTTCAGGATGGCGGCGGTGCCCACGGGCGACATCTCGGTCATGCCCCAGGCGTGGATGACCTGCACGTCGTACTTGTCCTGGAAGGCGCGCATCATGGCCGGCGGGCAGGCCGAGCCGCCGATGACGGTACGGCGCATGGTGCTGAATCGCGCGTTGTTCGCTTCCATGTAGGCCAGCAGACCCTGCCAGACGGTGGGCACGCCGGCCGAGACGGTGACCTTCTCGGCTTCGAACAGCTCGAACAGGCTCTTGCCGTCCAGCCCTGGGCCGGGGAACACCATCTTCGCGCCCACCATGCAGGCCGCATACGGCAGGCCCCAGGCGTTGACGTGGAACATCGGCACCACCGGCAGGATGCTGTCGCGCGCGCTGCAGTTCAGCGCGTCGGGCATGGCGATGGCGAAGGTGTGCAGCACCGTGCTGCGGTGGCTGTAGAGCACGCCCTTGGGGTTGCCCGTGGTGCCGCTGGTGTAGCAAAGGGACGAGGCGGTGTTCTCGTCGAAGCTGGGCCAGGTGTAGTGGTCGTCCTGGGCGGCCACCAGGTCGTCGAAGCACAGCAGGTTCGGGATCTTGCTGCTGGCGGGCATGTGCGCCCGGTCGGTCATCGCCACGAAGTGCTTCACGGTCTTCAGCCTTGCGGCCACGGCTTCCACCAGGGGCAGGAAGGTCATGTCGAAACACAGCACCTGATCTTCGGCGTGGTCGGCGATGTAGACCACCTGGTCGGGGTGCAGGCGCGGGTTCAGCGTGTGCAGCACGGCGCCGCTGCCGCTGACGGCGTAGTACAGCGCCATGTGGCGGTAGCCGTTCCAGGCCAGGGTGGCCACGCGGTCGCCATGGCCCACGCCCAGGGCGGCCAGGGCCTTGGCCAACTGGCGCGATTGCGCGGCCAGTGCGCTGTAGGTGGTGCGGTGGATGTCGCCTTCCACGCGCCGCGAGACGATTTCCTGGTCGCCGTGGTGGCGTTCAGCGTGCGTGATCAGGGAAGAGATCAGCAGCGGCTGCTGCATCATTTGGCCGTTCATGGGTCTCCTGCGTGAGCTTCGATCCGGGTGTCGAATCCGCCCACATTCTGCGCCCAGGGGCCTGGCGCCCGGCCGTGCAGGGTGACCCCACATGATGCCGCGCGCGAAAATTCGGCCTCTACGTCGCGAAAAGTAGGCCCCGTCCTGATTTTCACCCAGCGCAAGCAAATGCCGCTGGGTAAAACTAGGTCGCAGCGGGGGGCCAGCTGACAGCGTCTGCGGCCGCCACGGTGTCACAGGCGTCGATGACAAGGCGAAGGGCTCTCCCCGTGGCGAAAGCGGCCTGCATCTTCTGCCCGAGCAAAAGACCAACTGCGGTCAGCTGGGCAGCCGACAGCGTCACGACTGTGTTGTCGACCAAGGTGAAGTCGATAGCGGCTGGGAGGGACATGGAGTCCAGGGTCTGCGCCAGCAGGACGGCAGCGGTAAGGTTGGCGCGCGCGCGCACGTCGCTATCGAAGGTTCCGTGTGGCGTAACCAGCGGAGCGTCGAAAGCCGCCTCCCTGGCCGCTTTGATGCGCTCCCAGGCTTGGGCCTTCGCGTCGGCCAACGAACGAACATCTACCCAGGCCAGGGCTCCATCGATCACCTGCAGTTCTCGTCCGGCACCAGCGCCGGCCGGCACGCCAGCGGCGACGAGGCGGTAATCGTGGCCAGCTGGCGCTTCCTCGGGCGCCTCGTCTGCGGTCATGAGGCTCACCACGCGGCCGGTGGTGCTGAAAACGAGCGCCCAGCTGCTCATGGCGGCAAGCCCCGCTGACCGCCAAGGCCAACATTGACGGTTGCCGTTCGCCCGTTGGCATCCCTGACGCTGCAAGTCATCACCGCCGAGACCGAACCGTTGCTGACACTAATCTGCACGACTGGAGCTGCATAGCGGCCACCGTTGGAAGTACCCCCAATCCAGGCATTGCCAGTGCCAAAGGGCTCGTCATAGACGGAGTTGATAGACCATTCGTACACGTAGGGCGCTGTGCCGCCCGAGGCTGTTGCCGTGGGGCCCAGGGCGCTGGCGGGGTTGCTGTCAGGCGGGAAGATCATGATGGACGCGATGTCAACGGTGACGCCGAACACACTCAGGGCCAGGTTGCCATCCGACACCCATGCGCCGTTCAACCGCGGCGCGTCGGTGCCATTGAAAGCGATATTCCTGCTGGGCGTGCCCAAGGCGAAGGCACCAGAGGCGTTCAGCACAGCGCCGCTTCCCGCCATAGTTGTGCCAGACACAGCTGCATCGCCAACCCGCACCGTGCCTGTAAAGGTGCCCGTGCTGCCCGTGATGTCGCCACGCACTGCGAGGCCGGCCGCAGACAGCACAAAGACCGCATTGGTCCCGTCATGCCCCAAGATGCCAGCCGATGTGATGGCCACCCCGGCGCCGCCGGTGTATGCACCGATCGCGTTCCAGTCGATGGAACCCACGGCAATGCCAGCACCGCCCGCAAGCACGTTCCGGGAATCGTTCCGCAGGCGGAGAGCCAACCCAGCCACAGCACTCGCAGCAGCCCCTTCCACGCTGGCCGCACTTGCACCGCCTGGGAAGATTCCCTGGACTGGGCTGCCGGCAGGCGCGCCGAAAGTGGCGTTCAGGTCACCGGCGAAGCCAAGGCTGCCCAGGCTCGGCACCTGCCCAACCGTGAGCCGCCCCAGGATGGCCGTGGCGGGAAGCTGCGCGACGCTGGGCCCAAAGTAGTAGCCACCCACGCCCGCCTCGAAGTTGCTGCTCCTGATGTCGCCGCCAGCGCCGACCACGACCTGCCCGGTGACCGTGAGGTTGCCCGTGTTCACCGCCAGGGCGGAAAGGTTGCCCACCTTCAAGCTGCTGATGTAGGGCGTCTCCCACACTACCTGGTCGCTGGTCGGGTAGTACAGACCATCCGACTGATACAGCGTCTGCCCGACGCCAGGCACGCCAGGCTGCGCCGACCAGGTCAAGCCGCTGCCGAAAACCGTGTTCGCCGGCGGCAGGCTGCTGATGCCGCTAGTGGTCACAGTGCCCGAACCCAGCGACGTCGACGTCGTCAGCGTGTAGGCCCGCCTCGCACTGATGCCAGGCGTCCCCGGGCTTCCTGGACTGCCCGGGCTACCCGGCGCGCCGTTCAGGCCGGCATAGCCCCTCGCGGTGATGCTTGCCGTCGCCCAGTCCACCGCCGAGGTGGCAGCACCGGCCGCATCCACCAGCTGCACAGACGCACCGAAAAGGGTCTGCCCTGGGCTGCCACTGCCAGGCAGCGCAGACCAGGCCGCTGGCGCAACGTCAATGCTGGCGCTGGCCCACGTGTACAAGCTGCTGCCGCTGATCGTGGGGATGCTGGCAGCCCACCGGTACACGGTGGGCGTGGCCGCCTTGATGCCAGGCGCACCCGGCTGACCTGGCGCACCATTCCCAGCCCAGGCGGCCACGGTGTAGCCAGAGGCCCACGACACAGTGGTGCTGCTGGCCAGCGCCGAGTCGCTAGCGCCCTTGCTGGCCACCCACAGGCGAGCACCTGGCACGCTGGGGTTCTCGGGCACCGTCACTGACCACCCGCCCGCGCCGCCGTAGGCGGTGTGAGCCGCCGTAGCCCAGGTGTACAGGCTGGTGCCGCTGGGCGCCTCCGGCACGCTGCCTGCGGTCCATTGATACAGGTAGAGCACCGCCGCTTGGGTGCCCACAGCACCAGGCGCGCCCGGTGAGCCGGGCGCACCTGTGGGCCCCTGTGGGCCCGCCGGGCCGGTCGGTCCTTGCGGGGCCACCAGCAGGTCGGCCTCGGTCACCACCACCGTAAGGCTGGCGGTTCCAGCGCTCTCCAGTCCTGCCGAGTTGGTGTGTCGGGCCCTGACGGTGTAGCTGCCCACCACCGTCACGCGCTGCACGCACCTGTCGGCACGACCGGAGAACAGCAGCGCGCCCTCTTCGAAGCTGCCGCCACCCAGCTTCACCGTCGTGTACTGATAGTCGGGCGCCGAGTTCGGAGTCCACAGCCAGGTGATGAAGCCACCACCCTTGGTAGCCGCCAGGTCGGCCACGTTGCCCGGCCGCACCGCGCTGCCGCTCAGCAGCCGCGAACCCTTCACCACGGGCGACACGTTCTCGAGTGCGTTCACCGCAGCCAGCTGCACTTCCAGGAAGCCGGGCACCAGCCCCTCGATGTCCACCAGGTTGGCCGAAGTCTCTGGCACGTCGGTCCAGGGCCCGCTGTCAAGCCGCCAGGCCAGCCGGTACCGCAGCCCGCCGGCTGCGGCTGGCCAGCCTACGCTCACCCTGATGCGCCAGGCCGTGTCCACGCGATACGGTGTTTCAGTGATCTGCAGCGGCCCCGGCCGCGCCGGCGTCAGGCTCAGTCGGCTGATGGGCTTGGGGTCCATCCGCAAGCCCTGCTCCACGAACGCGAACTTCTCTGGCCGGTGGCGAACCCCGTTGATGCGGTACTCCGTCTTGCCGCCAGCCCCTTTGCCTGGCTCCACGGCCATGCAGCGCCACCAGGTGGCCTCGATCTCGCTGCTCTCCAGCAGCCATACCGTCTGCGCCGCCGGCGCCGCGCTGAAAGGCGGCGCAACCTGCAGCACCTGGCGCTGGCCAGCGGCCGTGGTCACCGTGCGGCGCTCAGCGACCAGGCCCACCCCCTGCGCGGCCGCGGGCTGCAGCACGCTCAAGACATAGGTCTCGCCTTCGCGCAGCGTCACCGCAGCGTCCAGCGTCACCGCGCTGGCCGTGGCCTGACGGATTCGGCCGCCCAGCCGCTCACCCGCTTCGTTCGGGTCAGCTATCTTGAACAGCTTCCCCGGCTTGGCGGCGGCGCCGTCAGCACCCACTGAAAAGCTCACCACCTCGCTTTCGTACTGCTCGCTGTAGGCGGCCCAGCGGCCCACGCGGGCGGCCTGGCTGCGGCTCCAGCAGCCGAAAGCTGTCAGCTCCAGCGTGCGCACGCCAAAGCGCTGCACCAGCTCGGGGTCGGTGTAGGGCTCGACGGCCTGCCGCCCCAGCTGCTGCAGGTCGTTGTAGCGCACCAGAAAGCTGCTGTGCAGCTGCTTCTCACCATTTGTGTCGGCGTACTGAAAGTCGCCGTCGACCACGTTGGCCGGCGTGTACAGCAGTTCGGCCTCGCCAGGTGCGTCCTGGCTGAAGTCCACCGCGCTGTTGGCCCAGAAGCTCATGCCGCGGAACACAGTGGCCAGCTCTTGCAGCAGATTGAAGGCCTCGCTCTGAGTATTGATCACCGCATTGCAGGTGAACCGCGGCTCGGTGCCACCGCGCCCGTTGCTGACTAGGCCGTCGCAGTACTGCGCGATCTGGTAAAGGGCCCACTTGTTGGCCAGCGCCGGGGAAACGAACGCTCCCAGGCCATAGCGCGGGTGCGTCAGCACGTCGTGGAAGATCCAGGCCGGGTTGTCCGTCCAGTCCAGCCGGAAGGTGCCGTCCCAGGTGCCCGTGTAGACCTTGGTCAGCGGGTTGTAGTTCGTGGGCACCGGCACCAGCTGGCCCATCAGGTCCAGCGCAATGGTGGGGATGCGGCCAAAGCTCTGGGCGTTCACCCGCATCAGCGCCACGGCGCTGTGCGGGTAGCGCAGCTTCACCGTCTTCACCACCGTGAAGCTGTCCCACGCGAACGCGTTGGTGATGGCGCTGCTGGTCGCATCCGGGCTCACGCGCCGCACGCGCACGTCCCAGGGGCCGGTTCCCGTCAGGGGCACGCGCACGCTGCGGTTGTAGCGGCTGGTGGCCTTGCCCGTCACCGTGCCGCGGTAGCGCTCCACGAAACCGCCGCCGCTGCTTTGCACGTCCACCGCCCATTCAAAGCTGCTGCCCACCAGGTTGCCGCTGTCGGGCTTCAGCTCGGTCAGCGCCGGCACGCCGATGGTCACCCGCAGTTCATCGGCCCCAGGGTCGACGATGGTGCGCAGCACCGGTATGGCCTGGCGCACCTCCTGCCCCACACCCACTTCAGCCTGCACGCCGCTCAGGCCAGGCAGCGCGGCCTGGCCAGGCGTGCCCACGTTGTAGGCAAAGTCGAATGCATCGAAGTTGCGCGTGCCGTCCTGGTTCTCCACGGGCACGCCGTCCAGGTACACGCTCTTCATACCGTTGACCAGGCCGCGCACCTCACCCTCGCCCACCAGCAGCACCACCTCCGCTATCTGGGTGCTGCGCAGGGTGTCGGGGCTTTCGCTGGGGCTGCTGCCCCCACCCTTCTTTCGGCCGCGCAGCGTCATGTCTGCACCGGCTCCAGCTCGGGGTAGCGCGGGTTCCAAATGGTGATGGGCAGCGGCTCCAGCCCACCGCTGGCCGTCGTCAGCGCCAGCTCATCGGTGCTGATGCCGGCGCTCACGCGCACGCCGCCGGTGATCACGCGGCCATAGTTCAAGGGCACCGGCAGGCCCTGCTCGTCGGTGTTCACCGCGCCGTCGAAGCCGTAGCTCTGGGCCCCAGCTCGCTCATCCCGCCGGGTGGCCTTGGGCGCGCTCAGCATCGTCAGCACCCCGCCCAGCAGCATGGAAGCGCCGACGCCGCCGGCGGCCGAGAACACCGCGAACTGGCCCGCGAACAGGCCCAGCGGGTTCCAGAAGGTCAGCGCGATCAGCGCCACGCCCAGGATGACCTGGAACACCCCCGCCTTCTTCGCGCCTGCCACCACTGGCACCAGGCAAATGGCTTCGCGTGTGCCCACGGGGCGGGCCAGCTCGTCGGGCCCCAGGTTGCCCTGGCCAGGCCGGCCGATGAACACGTTGTAGCCCGGTTCGCTGTGCTCCACCAGGTGGGCCCGGAAGCCCGGCAGCAGCACGCATAGCGCCTGCACCGCTTCCTGCGCGCTGGCCACCGCCAGCTTGTGCACACGACCAAAGGTGCGGCCCAGCGCGCCATACAGGCGCACCTCGCGCAGTGGTGGGTTCAGCGCACAGTCGTGCATGGTCAGTTCAGCAGGCTGGTGTGGCGCAGCACGGCGGAAGTACGGCGCTGCCATTCGCCGCCCCAGATGTCGTGGCCGCTCAGCCGGCCATGCAGGTGCTGCAGGATGCGCGGCGCCGTGCCGGGCATGGCGGGGTCTGGGCCCACGTAGACGGCTGCGTGGTTCTCCACACGGCTGGCCACACGCATCAGCAGCACGTCGTGCAGCTGCGGAGCGGCCTGGCCCAGGTCCACGAAGCCCGCGGCCGCGAAGTTGTCGCGGTACAAATTGGCGGGCTGCCTGTCGGGCGTTTCCACCCACCAGTCGTCAGCCCGCTCGAAGTCCGGCAGCACCAGCCCCAGCTGGGCGTAGTAGTCGCGCACCAGGCTGTAGCAGTCCACCACGCCGTGGGCGAAGGCCCGGCCCACCAGCGGCAGCGGCTCAGGCCACTGCAGCCGCCAGGCCGCACCTGGCCAGGAAACGATGAACCACGGCAGCCCGCTTCGGGTACACGCCCCGATGTCGTAGGGGCTCGGGTGCGCGTCATCGTCCGGGTGGCTGTGAACCACCGCCAGCACGACGCCGGCGTCTTCGGCCGCAGCCCAGTCCTGCGGGTGCAGCTGGAAAGAGTCTTTCCCGGTCTGCAAGGCGGCCGCGTTGCGGCACGGCAGGTAGCTGACCTTGCGCCCCTGCTTCAGCAGCAGCCCGCAGGCCTCGCGCGGGTAGTCGGCCTGGGCATGGGCCAGCGCCGCCGGCACCAGGCGCGCCCAGTGGCGCAGCAGCGACGCTTTGGCATCGCGCAGCCGCGTGCGTGCGGGTGGCCCAGCTCGTTCAGACATTGCGAAGTACTCCGACGCCAGGAAAGCCCCCAAAGGGCAGTTCGCCGCCGGGCCACTGCCGCAGCCGGCAGCTGCTCAGCCGGCCGCCGCACACGTCTTCGGCCAGCACCGTGGTGGGCGTGTCGTCGGCCTTGGCCACGGGCGGGCCGGTGTAGCCGCAGTTCGGGCCGCGGTAGCCGCCATCGGCCAGCCACCAGCAGCCGTTGGCAATCACCTGGCGGCGCGGCAGCATCACGCCCGCCACGTCCAGCGGGCTGGCCAGGTCGTAGGCCACCACGGTGCGGTCGCGCTGCGTCATGCGGTCCAGCACCCACACGTCGTCGGGGTAGTGGGTGTTGGGGTCTGCGCTGGGGTTCACGCCACCGGGGAAGTTCACCGCGTCCAGGTACTTCGCCAGCGTGCGGCGGCGCGTCAGGCGCGCGCCCTTGAGCCCGCGGAACTGGCGCACCAGCACGCCCACCAGGCCGCCCACGTTGCTCACGCGCAGCTTGGGGCGCGGCATCGGCCCAGTGCCAGTCTGGCCGAAGCCGCTGGCTTCGATCGGGAACCGCACGTACACGCGGGACTGCCACACCACGTTGGCATTCAACGCGTTGGTCCCATTGTGGAAGTAGACGACGTCGCCGCCCACCGGCGTGCAGTCCAGCTCGTACAGCTCCACCTCGGCATCGTGCGCCAGGCTGGCCAGCTCTTGCGCCAGGCTCATGGCTCGAACACCTGTTCGAAAGTCAGCCGCAAGTCGACCTCGCCCACCTGTTCGTTCAGCGTGCGGCTGAAGGCCGTGCACTTCCACTTCAGCGCCACCGTCTGGCGCGGCGGGGTCCAGTCGAAACGGGCGCGCCCCATGCCTGGCTTGATGAAGGCCTCGATGGCGTCCGCCTCATCCAGCGCAGCGTTGTTGATCGCCACCGACCACACTTGCTTCACCGGGTTCAGCCCGTCGTCGGCGGCCTGTTCGTAGCCGTCGCCGAACTGCGTGGCCACCACACGGGGCTGCAGCGTCATGCTGCTGCCGGGGCTCTCCGCCCAGTTGAAAACCGGCATCGCGCGCCCCTACCGCCGGCCGGCCAAGATGCCGCCGGGCCGCATGTTCTCAGCCGCCCAGCTGTCCATCGCGCCGCGCATGCGCCGGTCCAGGTCCTGGCCGGCACGCGCCAGTTCTTCGTTGTTGCCCTGCGCCCCGGTGATGCTGATGTTCGGCGCGTACTGCACCATCGCCCCGCCGCGGTAGTTGTTGCGGTGGCGCGGATCGTCTTCCGTCAACATCTCCTCGCCCTCCAGGGCGATGATGGGCACTTGACGCTTGCCCTGGTACATGGGCAGCGATGCGCCAGCGATCCCGCCGCTGTGCAGCACCTGGGCACCGGCGAACACGAGCGGGCTCACAGCTGTAGCGGCACGCGCGCCGCCGGCGCCGATGACACCACCGGTGTGGAACAGCCCAGCGAAGAAGTTGCCCAAGCTGGCGAAAAAGCCAGGCGACGCGGTGGCGCTGGTGGCCACGTTGCTGGCGAACAGGTTCCTGCTCAAGGCCTGCGCCGCCGAGATGAAGTTGTCCACCAGGGCCTCGGCCAAGCGGCGGTTCAGCACGTCCAGCATGGCGCGGGCGAAGCTGCCGACTGCGTCCCGCAGGGCCTCCTTCAGCGTCTTGGCGCCGTTGGTCAGGTTGTTCAGCAGCCCCGTCAGGGCGTTGATGCCTTCGCTGCGGGTGGTCTTCTCCAGCTCGGTGCGCAGGTCTTTGTAGGCCGCGACGCGCAGGCGAATCTCGGCGACGGCATTGCTCTCAGCTGGCCCGGCGGCCAGCTGCTGCGTCTGGCGCGAGATCTGTTCCAGCAGCGGCAGCGCGGCACGCCGGGCAGCGATCTTGCGCCGCTCCGCGTCTTCCACCTTCAGCGCGCCGCGTTCCACAGCGTCGGCCAGGGCGGCCTCTTCGGCCTGCAGCAGTTGCAGCTGCTCTTGCGACTGCTGCAACAGGCTTTCGACGATGTTGCGGCGCGTGGTCTCGTTCAGCGCCTCTTGCGCGGCCTTGATCTGCTGGTCCAGCTTGGCCGCCACCTCGGGGTTCGCCGGCGTGGCCAGCGCGGCCGCCTGCTGGCGCCGCAGGTCGGCCAGCTCGGCCCGGGCCTGCTGGGTGCGCGCGGCGGCTTCCTGCACCGCGCGGCGGAAGGGGTCGCTTTCCACCTGGGGCAGGCTGTTCAGCTCGTTCTCGGCGCGCCGCTTGGCCACGTCCTGGTCCAGGCGCTTCACCTCGGCGTCGACCAGGCGTTTGCCTTCAGAGATGGCGGTGGCCACCCGTGACTTCGCCGCGATGAACTGGGCCTCCAGCTCCAGCAGCCGGGTTTCCTGCTGCTTCACCTCTTCTGGCGTCTTCAGCGAGTCCGCCAGCCCGCGCTGGATCTCGATCTGCCGCGCCACGGCATCGCGCTGCGCCGCGGCGCGCGCCTGGTCGATGGCGTTCAGCTTCTGGGCGCGGGTGAAAGCCGATTCCACTTCCTGGGCATAAGCCCGCTCGACCTTTTCCCCTTCAGCCGATAGCGCGGCCTCTCGCGCTGCCAGCGCGCGTTGTGCGGCAGCAGCGCTGGTGCCGGCAATCAGCGCTTGCAACTCGGCGCTCTCGCGCTTGATGCGGGCCTGCTGCTCGGCGTAGATCTCGCCCTGCCGCCGCTCGAGCACCTGTTTCTCGCGCAAGGCTTCCAGCTCGTCGAGGATGAGCTTGCGATTCAGACCACCGGTGCTCCCCGCGTCGAAGAACGCAGGGCGCTCGCCTGCCGGCCGGCCTCCAGCGCGGGCCTTTTCAAGATCGTCCAGTTCCTTCAGCTTGCGCTTCAGCCGGTCGATCCGCTCTTCGGTGGTGTCGTCTCGGCCGATGGACTTCAGCAGTTCGCCAACGTAAGAGATCGCTCGCCCAGCCGCCATCCAGGCCCGCTCCAAGCTGCCGATCGCCGGGACGCTGCGCCGCTCCAGCGTGTCCGCAAGCTGTTCATTGACGAACTTGATCGCCTCGGCCACACGGCCCTGGCGCTCAAGGCTGCGCACATAGCGCACCTGCTCAGCGCCCAGAAAGTTGTAGGCGCGGTTGGACTTGATGCTCCAATCAGTGATGCCAGCAGCCTGGTCTTTGAAGGCCGATACAGCTTCTTCAGCGCTCTGCCCGGAAAGCCTGGCCAGGATGGTGGCCGCGCGCGTGGTCGACTCCAGCGTCGAGTTCGTTTGCCCCGCAAGTTGTCGCACAGCAGTCGCGGCGTCACGCACGGTACCGATGGCCGTGCCTTGGCTCGTGGCGATGTTCTGAGCCAGCGCGTCGATACGGCCTGCGCTGTAGTCCGCTGCGTTGCCCGTCAGCGCCAATTCCTTACGCAGCCGGCTGCTCTCGCGGTAGCCCGATGCGATGCCCGCAGCGGCGGCCACGAAGCCCAGTGCCACACCGCCCAGCGCCACACGCATCGGCGTCAGTACCGACAGCACAGCCCGGAAGGTGTTCGCAACCCCGCCGTAGATCTGCGTGATCTGCGGGCCCTGCTGCAACGCCACCTGCAATGGGCTCTGGCCCGTGGTCAGGCCTACGAAGATGTCGTTTAGCTGCGGCGCCAGCTGAGCGCCCTGGTTAGCCTTGAAGCGAGCCGCCTTCTTCTCAGCCGCCTCAATCTCGGCCAGGCGCCGCTTTTCTTCAGCCGCCTGCTGGCGCTGCCGACGGGCCTGTTCGTCTGCCAGGCGCTTGGCTTCGCGCGCGGCCGCGCGGTCGGCGCTGGCCTGCTGCCGCGCCAGGGCGGCGCTTTCCGCGGCCGCGGTGCGCTCCGCGGCGGTGCGCTTGCGCACCGCCTGCACGGCCGGGTCGGCCGCGCTGGTGGGGCTGGTGCCGCGGGCTGCGGTGGCGGCGTCTTTGCCGGTGTCCACCAGCTCCTTGCGCAGCTGCTTCAGGGCCGCGATGGCCTGCTGCACCTCTGCGGCAATGCGCAGCTTGGCGTCGATGGTGTTGCTGGCCATGCGCGGGCGGCTTGGGTCAGTTGCCGGTCAGGTGCGGTCGGCCTGGTCCAGCAGCTGGCGCACCAGCTTGTTGGCGGCCTTGCCGCCGTTCATGGCCTGGTTGGTGTGCACGATGGTCTGCACCGCGTCCAGCGCCGCACGCCGGCGCGCCAGGCGCAGGTAGGCGGTGAACTGGCACCAGGTGTAGCCCATGATGTCGCTGTGGCGGTGGCCGGCAGCCGTCAGCTCGTCGAAGCATTCGGCCCACGCTTCGTGCTGGGCCTGCTCTTCGTCGGCTGCGATTCGGGCTGTGCCGGCGCCTTGATGGCCATCAGCTTGCCCACCGCGGCGCGCAGCGTCGGGCGGGCGCGGGCGAAAAAATCGGCGTTCACGTGCACGGCCGTGGCAAACACCATCGCCGCTTCGTCGAAGTTCAGCGCCCGCAGCTGCTCCATCGTCAGCCCGGTGGCCACCTGGCACACCTGCAGCAGCAGGTCCAGGTCTTCGCTCACCAGTTCCGTCAGCTGCACCACGTCGGCCACGCTGGGCGCGCCGGCTTCCAGCCGCGCCAGCAGGTCGCCAGGCAGTGCCACCAGGCGGCCCAGCAGCGGCGTCAGCAGCGCCAGCATGGCGGCCAGCTGGCCCACGGTGGCGGCCGTCACCACCAGGTCCTGCCCGCGCAGCGGGAAGGTGATGCTCAGCGGCTGGATGAAGCTGGGCGTCTCGCGCAGCGGTGCCATGTCAGCCCGCCTTGATGAAGTCGTAGTACTGGCCGCCCGCGCTACTGGGCGTGCGCGCAGGGTCTTGCAGCAGCGCGCCGCGCAGCGTGAAGGTGCCGTACTCCTCGCTGATCCAGTCCTGGTCGCCATCTGCGGCGAAGCGGAACTTGAAGCCCTCGAAGATGCCGCGCTCGCCGTCGTGGGCGTTGGTGCCGTTCAGCTGCACCAGGTATTCCTGGTCCGTCACCTTCAGGCCGCCCAGCACCTTCACCGCGCCCGGCGTGTAGTTCACCTTGAACGGCTGCACATAGGGGCCGCCGGAGGCGATGTCCAGCAGCTTCAGCGTGCCGCCCATCAGGTCCAGGTCGTACTGCGCGGGCGGCAAGGTCTTGGGTGAACCGGCGGTGCTGTCGGTCACCGTCACGGCGCTCACGTTCTTGGCCGGCAGACGGATCATGTGGCCCACCACCAGGTCGGCCGGCGCCACCCAGCCCGTCACCGCCGTGCTGGCCGCAATCTCGGTCCAGGCGCCACCGGTCAGCAGAGCCAGCACCGGGTCGCTCACGGTGCGCAGCTGGATCTCGACGTTCGCCCCCTTGCGCTGCGCCATGCGGAAGGCGACGCCGCGGCTGGTGTCGCGGCTGGTGTTCATTTCGACGAAGGGCACCTGCTGAGTGACCTTGAACACGGGCGCTTCGCCCAGGTCGATGCCGCCGCCCACGTTGGTGCCCGTCAGCCGCGGGAACAGGCCCACGATGCCGACGCCGGAAAACGGCTTGAAGGTGAAGTCTTGTGCCATGTCGGCTCCTGTTGGTCAGCGGGGGTTCAGGGGTTCAGAGGTTCAGCGACAGCTCGAACCCCAGGGGGTACAGCGCCTTCTGCGGGCGGATGTCGGGCCGCATGTCGGCCTGGGCGCGTTCGAAGCTGCGCACGGCACCTTCGGGCTTCCAGCCGGCCAACGCGCGGTGCAGGCGGCTCAGCATCGGGCCGGCGCGCACCTGGCGCGCGTCAGGCAGCAGGCCCACGTTGTTCAGCGCCAGGATCACCAGCCAGCGCTGGCTTACCTGCTGGTGCGTGGCCACGCCGGCGCCGAAGCGTTCGCCGGCCCACATCACCATCACCACGCACTCGCGGCGGTCAGCGGCCAGCAGCTGTTCCACCGTCTCGCACACCTCGACGGGCGTATCCGGCACCTGCTCTTCCAGGCGGGCCTTGATGAGGGGAGCGGCGAACAGGTAGTCCGCATGCAGTGCAGGCAGCCCCATGTCACCAGTCCCCGCGGCCCATCACCTTGCTGCCTGGGTTCGACAGCACGGCACCCACACCTGCCACCGGCGGCACAGCGCTGGGCGCCACCAGGCTGACGTCGCCACGGGCCACGTCGGCCAGGTACTTGCGGGCGGCCTTGGCCTCTTCGCGGTCCACCTCGGTGGCCACGCTGCCCAGCAGGCGGCTGTGCGCCAGCGTGCAGCAGTGCACGCGCAGCACGGCGGGCGCCGGTTCCAGCGGCAGCGTGTAGCGGCCCACCAGGTAGCCGTCGATCTCGGCACTGGCGTCTTCCAACGCGCGTTCTGCCACCGCCTCGTCGACCAGCCCCACCGGCGGGCGCGCCAGATCGGTCAGCTGCACCAGGCGCGGTTCGCCCAGCACGGCTTGCAGGTCGGCGACGGTGGCGTAGGGCATGGTGGCGATCGCATCGCTTCGAAGACCCCGGGGCAGCAGCTTGGCCGCCCCGGGGGACTTCAGGCCCTTTCGGGCCTTCTCGCGCGGCGGGGGTGTATCAGGTGGGGGTATCGATCTCGTCGACGACGAACATCGTGGTCTCGGCCTTGATAGCCTCGGCCTGCTCAGCCGTCAGCTCGTTCAGCGGAATGATCTTGGTGCCGCTGAATTCGATGCCCGCGCGGCGGAAGCCGTCGCGACGGGTGATAACGCGCAGCGCCTTATTGGCGGGCCCTGCGGCCTTGGTCTTGGTGGCGGTGGCCATGATGTGCTGTTCCTCCAGGTAAAAGGCTGTTGCGCTCAGGCCGTTCACAGCAGCCAGGGCGAGTCGACCACCTGCAGGCGATTGCGCAGGGTGTTGCTGGCGCCGTTGGCCAGGCGTTCCTGGCTGAACAGGCTGCGCGCGGTTTCGGCCAGGGTGGGGCTGCAGACGAAGTGCGTGCCCATGATGCCCAGCGGGGTGCCGTCATCGTCCTTCTGGCTGGCCATCGCCGTCAGCGTGGCCTTCACGTTCGCTTCGTCCACCGGCTGCTTGCTGGCGAACGCCAGCTGCCAGTACGGACCGAAGCCGAAGCCGGCGCGACCGTCGACGCCATAGAGGTACTCCCTGTTGAAGAACACGCTCGGGTCTTCGCGGTTGAACTTTGTCACCAGCTCGAAGCTGCTGCGCGGCTGATAGATCATGGGCTTGATGGCCTGGCTGGCGTCGACGATGTACCAGGCCTCTCCGGAGCCGCCCATCGAGTTGCTGACGCTCACCTCGCGGCCTGGGCGGCCGACCGGGTGGTCTGTGTCGAAGAAGAACTGGCCGTCCGGGCCCACCGTGGTGAAGCCGGTCTTCAGCAGGCTGTACAGCTGCGCGCTGGGGAAGTTGGCCACGTTGCGGCCCATCTGCTCGAAGCGGGGACCGGCCAGACCGAACTGGTCGTCAGCGACCTCATTGCGCATCACCTTCTCGGTTTGCTCGAAGTCCTTGTTGCCCAGCCGGAACTCGCCCTTGGCAAGGTTCTGGATGACGCGCTCGCCCAGCCACTCGCGGATGTAGCCGATGTTGCGGAAGTACGGATAGATGTTCTCCCCGGTCGTGCTGGGGATCTCCATCGCCAGCACGTCCCAGGGGGCGGTCTTCTTGGCCAGGCCGACCATGAAGCGGGCGTTGACGGCCTGCGTGAGCATGGCCAGGGTGTTCGAGTTGATCAGCATCGTGGGCTCCAGTCGGGCGTTGTTCGGTGCGCGGTTCGGGTGTGCAGGTCGTTCGAGGTACAGGCGCCGGCGTCAGCCGATGCGCACCCAGACCCCTGCAGGCTCGACCATGTGCACCTTGCCGGCCACCAGGCGCGTGTTGGTGCCGCTGGTCTTGGCGACGGTCTGGTCATCGACCACAAAGCAGTCGGCGTCGATGTCGGCCACGGTGATCTGGTCGCCTGCGGCGCTGTTGGCGAAGGGGCCATACACGCCTTCGCGCTCGATGCGGGCCACGACGGCGCCGGCGGCGCCGCCCGTGTTGTCATAGGCCGTGGTTGCCACGCCAGCGAGCTTGGGTGTGGTGGCGAGCAGCGCGGCCGGCTGCACGGTGCCTGCGGCCAGCAGGCCGACGAAGGTGCCGCCCCAGATGCGCACGTTGGCGCTCATGCCGAAGCTGCGGGTACGACTGCCCGTCTGCTGGGTGTCGCGATCTTTGGTGGCTGCAACCATGTGCGGTGCTCCTGTGCGGGTGGGGTGGTGCTTACACCCAGAAAGCCGCCCGAAGGCGGCTGGCTGCGGCGCTGATGGCTCGTCAGGGCGTGGCCGTCTTCCCCTTGGCGAACTGCTCGGGCGTCAGGCCGAAGCCGGCGATCAGCTTGACTGCGTCGCCCGCCAGCGCTGCGGTACCGTCGCCTGCCGGGCCCTTGCCGCCGGTCTGGCCAGCCAGGCCGGCCAGCGGCACGGCCGCGTCGATCAGCGCCTGCAGCTGGGCGCGGTTGCTCCGGCCGATGGCCAGCAGCTGCTCGCGCATGGCGGGCAGGAACTTGGGGGCATCGCCGGTCAGTGCGCCGTCGACCAGCGCGATGAGCGAAGCGTCGTTCTGCGCGGCCGTCAGCTGCGCCACCTGCGCCTGCAACGCCGTCACCAGGCCCACCAGGTTGGCGTCGCCGCCCTTCAGGGCCCGCACGGCGGTCAGCGCGGCGTTCTCGTCTGCTGTGGCCTGCAGCCCCAGCGCGGTGGCCAGCGCTGCGGGCACCGGCGGCTTGGCCTTCAGCGTGTCGCGCTCGGTCTTCAGGGTGGTCAGCGCCGCGGTGGCCTGTTCCAGGGTGGCGTTCTCCGCCAGGCCCAGGCCCGACAGCAGCGCAAGAAGGATGGGGTTCATGGTGGGCTCCTGTTGGAACTGGGTTGAAAGTGCGCTGATGACGGGCTGCATGCCCAGCAGCGCCGGAAAGTTCGTTAGCGCCGCCAGGGCCACGCCCTGCACGGTGCCGTCTTCGCTGTACGTGATGACGGGGCTGATGTAGGCGTATTCGCCCGCGTCGATGGACGCCTTGGCGGCAGCCGTCCACTGCACCGGGGCGAACAGGCCCTGGCCGTTCAGCCACTCCGCGCCCTTGATCCACCCAGCGGCGGGGGCCTTCTGGCCGTTGGTCAGTGCGTGCAGCGTCTGGTGGTCGTAGTCGATGACGACCGGCGTCTGCGCCGCCACGGCCGCCAGAGCGGCGGCCACCACAGCACCTTGCGCGTCGGTCAGCTTCCACTTCTTCCCCGGGCCGGGGCGACCGTCGCGCGCCGCAAACTCGCCCGCTGGCAGCAGCTGCACGCGCCCGGCGGAGTCCACCGGAAGCGATGCAGCGAGAACGGCCTGGAAGAAGCGCATGCCGCCACTGTCGGGCCGCGCGCGCGCGAACAGAATGCAAAGCGCTTTGCGCCAGCGCTGGCGCCTTTGCGGAAGGTGCGTCAGCCGTTGAAGGCTTCGCCGAGGAACCCGTTCACGATGGCCAGCACTTCCGCTTCGTCAGACAAGCCCAGTTGGCCTGTCAGCGGGTTGGCGGTCAAGAAGCCGCGGCGCACCATCTTCTTGGTACCGAACTCGTGCAGCAGGCCGATCTGCCACTTGCCGCTTTGCGTCGCGCGGCTGGTGCCGATGTCGACGAAGTCTGGCCCGGCGTTGTACGTCAGGCTGGCGCGCAGCCTGCGGGTCCGCTCCATCAGCGTGCCAGGAATGCCACCCTTGAATTCCGGGTTGCGTTCGATGAACCAGTCGCTTTCGTAGATCTCTTTCGTGGCCGGCGTGATGGGCGCCCAGGCCACACCTTTGGGGTCGCGCTTGCTGTCGAAGCGCGCGGCCGCGGCCGCTTCCAGCACCGCACCGATCTGCTGCATCAGCGGCGTGGCGTCGCTCAGCGCTTCAATGCTGCGGTCGATGGCGGCCAGCAGTTCGCCCGCTTCCAGCTCGATCAGGGTGGTGGGCTTGCTCATAGCAGCGGCTGCAGCTCGGGGTAGCGGGCCAGCGCCTCGGGCACGCTCAATGTGGCCAGGCTCTGGGTCTGCCACGCCAGCAGGTCGCGCTGCAGCTCCAGCGTCAGCACGCGGCGGTTCTCGCCATCGCCGCGCAGCCACCACCACAGCACTCGGCCGCTTGCCAGCGTCAGTCGCTGGCCGCGGTCGATGATGGCCTGGGCCAGCGCCCAAGAAGCTGCCTGTGTGGGCAGCTGCAGCGGGAAGTCCCCATCGCGCGCCAGAGCGGCAGCCTGGGCCCGCAGCGCCTTCGCGGCCACAGCCACCACAGGCGGCTCTGCTTGTGCGGCGGGCACCACCGCCACGGGCAGCGCAGCCTCTGCAGC
Organism: Rubrivivax sp.; assembly: GCA_027489455.1. Lineage (GTDB taxonomy): Bacteria > Pseudomonadota > Gammaproteobacteria > Burkholderiales > Burkholderiaceae_C > Rubrivivax. The sequence goes on from JAIXZR010000001.1 coordinate 24,515, forward strand.
AGGCGGGGCCTGCAGGAAGTCGGCGAAGGTCTTCTCGCGCCGCATGCGGGCCACCACGGCCCGGGCCGCGGGCAGGGCGTCGCTGACACCAGGTGCAGTGGGCGCGATGCTGGCGATGCCACGCGCCAGGCGGTCCACCGCTACGGGCACGTGGGCTTTGCCCGGGTTGTAGGCAAAGCCGGGGTCGATGCCGCGCGGCACGCGCGTCACCTGCCCGGTAGACCGGTTCACGAACTCCACCCACTGGGTGGGCGGTGGTTCGAACTTCAGCTTGAAGCCGGCGGCCTTGAGCGCATCAACCCCGGCCTGGTTGGTGAAGTAGAAGTGGCAGCGGCAGCGCCAGCCGTTGGGTGGCAGGTGTTCATCCCAGAACGGATGTTCGCGCGGCAGCACCAGGAAGTCCCAGGGCCGATGCGATGCGCGCACCCGTTCGTCCCCCATCGTGCGGTACACGATGAAGGGCAGGTTGCTGCGCATGCCCCGCTGCCAGCGACCGGCGGCGTGGCTCTGGCGCATGTTGACGTCGAAGATCAGCCGCAGCCGGTTCTCGTTAAACCGCGTCTTGCGCAGCTCGCCGGTCTCGGGGTCGGTGATCTCGATATCGCCCCAGAAGCCCTTGGCCACCAGCTTTGCGCGCAGCTGCTTCACGAAGTCTTGCGTGGCCACGCCGGTGGGCAGCGCGTCGCGGATCTCGCTGCGGATGATCTCCAGTACGTCCAGCCGCATGACGCCGGCCACCGCGAAAGCGCGGGCGTGCTCTTCCTGCCAGATGTCTTGCCACCGGAAGGTGGGGCGCAGCAGCTTGCGCGCAGCGAAGGCCGCGATCGCGTCTTCCGGGGCCACCGCCCCCAGGGCCAGCGATGCCGGCGGCTTTACCGGCATCAGCGGTCCAGGTCCACGTCGGCTTCGCCAGCCAGGCGGGCGTTGAAGCTGGCGTAGGCCAGGGCCTGCGTAGCGGCTTGCGCGTCCATCAGCCGCACCAGTTCCGGCACCCGCGCGGCGAAGGCCTGGAGGCTTTCACCCTGCGCAACAGCCTTTTCCATCTCGGCCAGCAGCGGCTGCACCAGCGGGCCCAGCATGGCCTGCCATTCCCCGGCCAGTTCGGCCGTCAGCTCGTCCACCAGGTCGGGCTTGGGTTCGGGCTGCATTGCTGCGGCCAGCGCTGCAGCCAGGGCAGCATTGGGCGAAGGCCGCGTACCAGGCGCGGGGCGGCTTGCGCCTGGCGCAGCACCGGGCAGCCCGGGCGTACCCGCAGGCGGCGGCTCTGGCGCCTGCAGCGTCTCTTCGCCGTCTTCGGCCATTGGAATGCGCAGCTTGTCGTGCACCCACTTCACGCTGATCTTCAGGCCGGCCTTGGCCAGCTTGGGCAGCTGGTCGGCGTAGACCTCGATGTCCTCGGCCTCGCCGGTGTCGATGACCAGGCGCGGTAGGCGCCGCATGTTCACGCCGGCAACGTTCAGCGCGCAGAGCGGGCCGATGACCTGGCGCGTGAAGCTCTCTTCGTACAGCCTGGCGTCGGCCGCCCGGATGTCCATCCGCACCTGCTCGTGCACCTTGCCCAGGGCGTGGCTGCCCTTGCTGCCTTCGCTGGCGCTGAGCGTCTGACCCAGGATGGCCTTGCTTTCAGCCGCGTCCATGCGGTCCCACATGGCCGTGAACGGGTCGACGGTGCCACGGGCGAACTCCATGAAGTCCAGTGCCATGCCCTGGGGCATGATCGCCGCGGCGTTGTGCCCCAGGCTGGTGACCGCTTCCAGCAGCGTCAGCTTGTCGCCGTCGCTGCTGCCGCTGGGGTAGCGGCCGATGCGCGGCGGGATGCCGTAGATCTCCAGGAACTCAGCCAGGTCGCGAACGCTGTAGTTCTTGAACAGGTACGGCCAGGCCAGCACCCGCGTCAGGCTCATGCGCGACACGTAGCCTGCGCGAGCCGGGTGCACGTGCATTAGCCAGGCGTAGGGCCGCAGCTCCACCCCCGGCACTGGCGGCAGGTAGGCCCCCGGCAGCTGTTGACCAGAAGTCATCTCGGTGTTGCTGCGCAGTAGCAGCCGCCGGCGATCAGCGCTGACGGTGAACCACCTGTGCGGCTGCAAGGTGCAGTGCGGCACCCGCACGGCCTTGCCAGTGGCATCCATTTGCATTTGCCACTGCAGTTCGATGGGTGCGAAGCCGGGGAGCACAGCCGCTGTCATGGCGTTGATCAGCAGGTCCATCCCACCGGTTACGCCATTGGCGTCGGCGGTGAGCATGCCCACCCAGTCCCGCACGCGCTCGGTCAGCGCCTCTTCTTCGGCCGTCGCCTTGTCAGGCTCTTCGATGCTCCAGCCCAGCGCGGTGATCGCACCGCGGCGTTTGCCCAGCTCGGCGTAGAGGTGTGCGTCGCGCTCCTCCATGTCCTCGGCCAGGTCAAGCTGGTCCAGCAAGTCGCCACGCTCGGCGCGCTGCATGATGCTGGCCAGCCTGGCCGGGGTCAGGCCGCGGGCGGGATGCTTTTCCCATTCGAGGCGGATGGCGCCGACCTGTGCAGACTGCGGTTCTTCCAGGCTGCGCAACGTAGCCCGCAGCTCCATCGGCCTACCGTCCGGCCCCAGGATCGTGCTGGTCGCCATCACGCAGCCCCCAGCACGAGCCTGGCTTCAAGCCAGGCATCCCGCCGCGCGTGCGCCACCTCGCGCAGCAGCCGCACTCCGATGCGGCGCTGGCGATCGGCCAACGTCAGCCCTCCAGCCATCATGGCCGCTGCCGCCAGCTCGCTGCAGTACCAGGCCCGGCTGCTGCTCCAGTCGCGCCACATCACGAACCCCACCAGGGCTGTCCAGTCGTAGGGCTTGTAAAGCTGATCCTGCAGGAACGCGTGGCCAGCGGCTTCGTCTGGCAGCGGCACCGTGATGCGCTGCACCAGCTCGTACCTCGCGTGCCAATCGGCAGGATGCCAGGCGCGCACGCCGCCGTGCTTCAGGCTGGTGTCGATGATGGCTTCGCCCTCGCCCTGGTGGTCAGGCACGCTGATGCCCACATGCGAAGCCAGTCCGCCTTCAAAGGCGCTGATGGCCAGGCCAGCCAGCGTGCGGCTGCGAACGAAGTGCAGTTCCATGTCACACCCCCGGGGCTGCTGCAGGCCAGGCGATGTCCGCCACGCTGGCATAGGCGTTCGGGTTGGCCGCCAAGGTCGCCCTGGCCACCTCGCCGGCGTAGTGCAGCGAAGCCTGCTGCAGCTCGGCCGCCGGCATGATCTGCAGCGCGATCGCCGGCGTCATCGGCACGAACTGGTTGCCCATCGTCTTCCACACCATCGGCTGACCAGGGGCAGCAGGGTTCGGAAACGGCGCGTCCATGTTGCCGCCGGCAGCCTGCACTTCCTTGGCGCGCGTGTACAGGCGCGCATGCTGGTCGCGGCTTACGGTATCGCTGTGGTACCAGTGGCCGCCCACGAAGTAGCCGCCCGCCTCGATGCGGCGGTCGCGCTCGGCCTTGATGTCGGCCCACGTCACCGGCGGTCCCAGCACCAGCCCCAGCGCAGCCAGTTCTCCGTCCAGCCAGGCCTGAACTGCGGCAGCAGCCTCACCAGCCTGAAGGCGTTCGCTGGCCAGGCGCTGCACGTGCACTGCGCGAGGGCTGTGCTGCAGCAGCTGGGCCAGCAGCTGTGGCGTCAGGCGTACCGCCGTGGCGGTGATGCCTGCGGGCTGCGTGCTGGTCAGCACCGCGCCAGCGGGAATGGACACGTAGGCAAGCCCGTCAATCTCTGCGAGCCAGGTGCCGCCTTCAGGCAACAGCAGCTGGTGCGTGGTCCACGCGTCGGTGACCGGGCGGTAGGCAAGTACTGAGCGCATGCCAGTGCTCCTTGAGGTGGTTGATCAGATGGGAATGCGATGCCGACTTGCGGGCATGGCCCAGGCTGGACATCACCGCCTGCGCGTCACCGCGGCGCACGGCCTTGCGGAAGTTGGCCAGCGCGTGCCGGCGAACGAAGCGGCGCGTGGCCCAGGTGCGATAGCCGGCGAAGTTCACGCCGCGGCTGGTGGGCGCGATCGTGGCCTTGCTCAGCTGCAGGTGCAGCTCGTGCCGCAGGAAGCGCTCGATCTCGGCCTTGGCCGCGAATGCGTCGGGCCGGGGCAGATCGAGCAGCACCAGGTCATCGACGTAGCGGCAGTAGCGGCGCACCTGCAGCTCGCGCTTGATGAAGTGGTCCACGGGGTTCAGGTAGACCAGCGCGAACAACTGGCTGAGCAGGTTGCCGATCGGCAGGCCCACCGGGTCCGGCATCTCGGTGAACCGCATCATCAGCGTCAGCAGCCGCTGGTCCTTTATCTTGCGGGCCAGCAGCTGCTGCAGGACGGCGCGGTCGATCGAGTAGTAGAAGCGCCGCACGTCCAGGTGCACGGTGTAGCTGCACGGCGCGCTGTGGGCTAGGGCGTGCTGCACATAGTCTGCGGCCGCATGAGTGCCCAGGCCGGGCCTGCAGGCAAAGCTCTGGTCGATGAACGTGCGATCAAAGATCGGCCGCACGACGCCATAGATGGCGTGCTGCACCACGCGGTCGCGGAAGCTGGGCGCGCTGATGAGCCGGGGTTTGGGCTCATAGACCATAAAGGACCGGTACGGCTCGGGCTGGTAGCTGCCATCCGCCAGGGTGCGGCGCAGCGTTTCCAGGTTGGTGCCCAGCGCCCGTTCGAACTGGTGGCAGGCGTGCCGGGCGCGCTTGCCGCGCCGGGCGTCCAAGTAGGCCTGGTACAGCGCGTCCTCGCTGGTGGCCAGCGCGTAGAGGTTGCCGTGGCGCTTCACTGTGGCCACCCTTCAGAACCGCTGGCTGTCGCCACCGAACGAGCAGCAGCTACTGGGAAGCGGCGGGCACCACGATTTCGCCCAAGGCAGGAAGGCATCTCCCTCTGCGCCACCGTCGCCACGATCGGGCGTGCGAGGCAGTGCGGAGTCGGCCCGGAAGCCCACGTTGTCGTTGGAGTTCGACCGCGCGTTGTTCCAGTTGACCGCCCAGACGCCGGCCGTGGACCCGTTGTTCCAGTTGCCACCGGCGATCGGGCACAGCATCTCAAGATGCCTCCCTCACTGCAGTGGTCTGCAGCTGTTCTTTTTCCGATCTGATCCAGCCGCCGATCATGCGGCCCAGCTCGTCGACCAGGCGCGAGATTGCCAGGTAGCGCCTGGCACCTGTGGCTTCAGGGCTTTGCCGAGCCGGACGTTCGCCTTCCCTCGCGTCCCGGGCGCCGGCGCTGAACTCGAAGTAGCCCAGCTCATTGGCCAGCGCCAGCAGCATGCGCAGCTGCTCGTGGCGAACGTCCAGCTGCGTGAGCGTGGTCTTCTTGTGATACCGCTTCTGGCATTCCACGATGAGCGCGAAGACGTCATAGGCCGCCTGCCGGATGGCCTGGGCCAGACCGTACTTCTCGCTCTTGGGGAAGTGGTTCAAATGGACGTTCATGAGCTTGGCGAACTCGTAGAACTTCACGTTGAGCTGGGCTTCGGAGTGCAGGCTCATGGTCGCGTGGGTGAAAAAGGCCTTCGCTGCCGCTCAGGCCACGAAGTCACAAATACGAGGCGGCCCGGAAGCCCACGGGGTCGTGGGAGTACGACCGCGCGCTGCCCCAGGCGACCGCCCAGACGCCGGCCGCGGACCCGGTGTTCCAGTCGCCACCGGCGAGCGGGCACAGCTCGTTCACGATGTGGCTGTAGTGAAAGTCCTGGCCGAACGCGCTGATGCCGGAACTCGAAAGGGACGCACTTGACGCGACGATGCCGAGGTTGGCGCGCATCCAGTCGCTGCCGGCCACAGCACCCGAGAGCACCTGGTTGGCGGCATTGCCGTACCGAAGGTCGAAGCCGCCGCCTTGAATGGACTGATATGGCACCGCTTGGCTGTGTGCGGCGACACCCGTCGCACCCCAGGCGTCTGTGGCCAGGCTGTTGCCGCCGGTCAGCAAGGCCACGTCATAGTCGGTGCGCACGGCATGGAAGGCGCCCAGCCGAGCATTGCCGCCGTTGGTGTAGGCACCCCAGCCGGTGGTGTCCACGCCGATGCTGACCCGGTTGGCATCGACCACCGTGTACTGGTACAGCCTGTCGTTGCCCTGCGTCGCCCCAGCCACGCTTTGCAGCTGTAGCCAGTTGCCCGTGCTACCGCCATGCCCGTTGATCGTCAGCACGCCCGGGTTGGCATTGGTCAGCCCCGTCACCGACCGATCGACCGCGACGCAGGTGACGCCAGGGCTCACCTCCCACATGCAGCCATTCAGGTCGGCGATGCCGTTGTCCTGGCCGTTGTGGGTGGTCTTGGCGAACGGCACGCCGCTGCCGGTCCTGCTGCAGCTTTGGAAGCCATCGCCCAGGAAGCTGATGGCGTTGTCGTTGCTGTCGCCCAGTGCGTTGTTGTTGCAACCCTTGGGCCCGGCCAGGCCGGTGGCGCTGCCGTCCCACCAGGCGCAGGCAAAGGGGCTGGTGGCGGCCTGGGCCTGGGCGTTGGCCAGCATGGCCAGGGCCACGTGCATGTAGCGCATGGCCGGGAAGAAGCGCGCGCCGCGGGTCTTGGCTGCAGCGAAACAGCCGCCGAAGATGTTCTGAGGCGCGCCTGTCAAAGCGCTGATGGGGTTGTGCGCGCCGTTTGTAGATAGCGGGTTGCCCAGGCGGATGGATGAGGCGGTACCGGCGTTGTTGCTGCACAGGTACTTGTCGACGAAGAACCCGGGCTGCACGGCGCCGGCGTTCCAGAAAGCGCGCGGCAGCGCGTAGCCGGCGGCGTTGGCTGCGGCCGCGTCAGCGAAAGCACTGAAGGGCAGCACGTCGATGCTGTTGAGCAGCCAGCGGGCGTGCGTAGGGTTGCGGGCGTCGCCGATGCGGTACCAGAAAGCCGGCACCCAGACCATGACGCTGCCATCAGTGAACTGGTAGTTGCCATACAGCGGCAAGGCGGTGAAGCCAGCTGGCAGGGCCGGGCAGATTCCGAGGCCGAAGTAGGGGCTGCCGGGGACGCCGATGTCGTTGATGCCGGCGGGTAGGTGGCCGTCGAATGCGGCGGCGGCCGCGGCAGCAATCTGCGAAGCCGGCGCAGCTCGGACCATGCGTGCATTCGTGCTCATGCCCAGGCCTCCCCGCTGACGATGACGCTGGCAGTCGCGCCGTCAAAACGGGCCAGCTGCAGGTCGCTGGCATTGGTCACCGCGAATCGATCAGCACCTCCGGCGGGGACGCACACCACGGCCCCGCCTGCCCCGCGGCGCACCGCAACATCGACGGCGCCCGGCCTGGTGTTCTTGATCTCGACCGTCTTCACGTTCGCAGCATCCAGGCTCACGTAAGCTGCGGCGATGGACTTCTGCCAGAAGGTGCCGGGCACCACAGCGGCAGCGCCACCTGGCGCCTGCCCGGCGCCGTAGGGCAGGCCAGTGGCCGGGTCCAGCAGCGCCACGGTGGGGATGCGGGCGATCACGCCGTCTCCGGCGTCGATCTCGACATAGTCGCCAGCGGCGCTGACGCGGGTGGTGATGGGCATGTTGTGGGCTCCGGTTTCAGTGTCTGCGCGCGGCCCGCTTGGCGCACGCGAAAGCGCTTTGCGCTGCGCTGGTAGCCGCACCGGCGCCCGCGCGGCACCAAGGCCGTTTTTGAACGTTTATGAACGGCAACGCAGTGCCGGGGAAGCCTGGCACTTGCATCACCAGCCCGCCTTTACCCCAGACTGCAGCCGCTCGGCCATGTCGTCGGACCTGAAGTCGGGGCGCATGCGCATGCCGCTTTCGGTGCTGGTGCGGTCATCCCAACGCGCTGCGCGGCCGGGTGCCGACTGGAAGGCGATTTCGCCGGCCTCGCGGTGGAACGCGTACTCCGCCAGGAACAGCGCGATGGCGAAGTCGCCGTGGCGCTGCAGCTTCTCGCCGCCGTCTGCAGCTGCGGCGCGGCTGCCGGCCGTCTGCGTGGCGCCGCGGGGCACCTTCGGGATGCCGTGTACCAGCTTGATGGCCCGCAAGTCGTCGCGGTGCTGTTCGTCGCGCGCCAGGTCGCGCAGCGTCCCGTCCTGCAGCGCCGCCTTCAGCTTGGGCATGTGCGCCAGGTAGAAGCTGTCGTTCAGCTTGACCTGCTCCACCATCTCCACGCCGTAGCGCTGCGCCGCCGCTTCGGCCAGCGCGGCGCCGTTGCCGGTGGCGTCCATCGCGCCACCCCGGAAGCGCGGCAGCCGGTCGACCAGGTAAAACAAGATCTGCTGCTGGCTGCTGAAAGGGCAGTTCGCCAGCTCCACCGTCAGGCGCGGCCGGTGCACCTGGTCCTGGTCTTCTTCCAGGATGGTGGTGACCGCTTGGTCGCGGTTGCGCGCGAAGTCTTCGCCGAAGACGTGCCGGCGCAGCTTGCTCAAGCCGGCCAGGTGCGGCGCCAGCTGCTCTTCACACCAGCCGCGGATGGCCATCGCCCGCACCTCTTCAGGCAGGTAGGCAAAGGCATCGTCCCAGGCGCCGCGCACGATCACGGGGCCGCCAGCGTCAGCCGGCCAGGCCGGCACCATGCGCTCGGCGATCAGCGCCAGGCTCAGGTAGGCGCCGGCACTGGCGCTGGGCACCGCGTCGAGCTCTTCGTTCGCGGCCTCGGCATAGAACCGGTAGGCGGCCGCCACCCACTTGGCCTGGCCTTCGGGCGACCACACCAGGCCGCGGCGCAGGCACACCCGCTCGTACAGCCCGTCGTTCACCGCGTCGCGGAAGGTGATGCGGTGCACGCTGGCTTCGGTGATGTCGCCGCGCTTGCCGGCGCGCACTTCCTGCACCAGTTCGTTGAACGGGTTTTCGGCGCCGTCGTGGGTGCTGATGATGCGCACCTTGTCGCCCCACAGCAGCATGGCCATCGCCGCCTTCAGCAGCTCGGCCAGGTCGGCATGGAACGCCGCCTCGTCGATCACCACCACGCCCTGCTTGCCGCGCAAGTTGGTCGGCCGGCTGCTCAGCGCAACGATGCGCTTCCCGCTGCGGGGGAAGACGATCTCGTAGGTCTTGATGTACCGCCGGTTGCCTTGCGCGTCGTCGCCGTCGTCGTACAGACCCTCCCCCAGCTGGCCCGCCGCCAGGTTGAATGCCCGGGCCCACAGCGCGCAGGCTTCGATGTATTCCCGCGCCATGTCCTGGGTGGCCGAGATGTAGAAAACGTTGCTGCCCTGCTTCTTGGCTGCGATCAGCACGTTGTCCGCCGCCTCGGCCCAGGTCAGGCCGACACGGCGGCCTTTCTCGGCCACCTTCAGCTGCGCCTGGTCGGCCACCCAGCGCTGCTGGTAGCCCAGCAGCACGGGCGGTGGCGCATCTGCAGCCCAGTCGGCTGCGGTGGTGCGCAGCACCAGCGCCGGGTTCTCGGCGCCGCCAGGTGCGGCGGCTTCGGCGGGTTCGGCCGGACGCAGCTTCATGCCAGGCGCTCGGTCTTCACGAAGGCTGTGGCCACCACCTGGCGGCCGCTGGGCGCCAGGGTGCCCACGGCGCGCAGCAGGTACGTCACCCCTGGCACGCCGGCGCGCAGGCGCTGCAGCGCGTAGCTGCGCGCCACCAGTGGCTGGCCCACCAGCATGGCCGCGGCGGCGGTGTCGGCGCCCTGCCGCGGTTCGATGGTCACCTCCACCGTGGCCAGGATGTCTTCAGGTGCCGTGCTGCGCAGCAGCCGCATGTCGGGCGCTGCCATCGCGTTGGTGAAGTCCAGCAGCACGTCGTCTGTCTCGGCCAGGTCGAGCGATGGCCACCGTGCTGGCGTCACGCGGCCGCCCATTGCCACGCGCCGGCCGCTGGCGCGCATGGCCGCCGGCGGCGGCGTGGTGGGCCGGTAGTCCGTGCCGATGGCGATGACGGCGCGCGCAACACCCGGGCCGAAACCGATGTCGTCAGCACTTGGCACACCCGCCACCACCAGGCGGTACAGCAGGTAGTGCATGCCGTTGGGCGCACCCGTGGTGCCCACGCCGCCGTAGTCGTCGAAGTCCAGCGTGCCGGCCGGGAAGGTATTGGCCAGCAGCTGCGCGCGCACTTCCACCCCGGCGTCTTCAGGCAGTGAAAGGTCGTTGCGCAGCAGCGGCGCGCCGTGCACGCCCGTGGCGGGGATGTCCGCGGCCAGCACGCCCTGGCCCCAGAACACCGCCACGCGGCAGGCGCCCGGCCGCGGCGGCACGGAATCGACGATGCAAGTGCGGGTGGGCATGGTTCAGGTCGCGCGCAGCAGCTCGAAGCCCTGCTCGCCCGTGTCGTCGCGCTTCCAGCGCACCGCGTACAGCTGCCCCGCGGAAAGCCGCCCGTCCTGGAAGGCCACCTGGCCCAGCTGGCTGGTGGTCAGGCCCGCCTTGATGAACAGCAGCTCGCCCGTGGCTTCCACGTGCACAAAGGCCCGGAACGGCTTGCCCATGTGCGCCTGCGTGTTGCCGCGCTCCAGCCGGCTGCTGGTGATGGTGCCGCCGGTGGGCTGCGGCGTGGGGGCGGCCACCGCCAGCAGCACGGCCGCGCTGGTGGCGCTGCCGGCAGCATTGCTGACCACCACGTCGAAGCTGGTCCCACTGTCGCCCACCACGGTGGAAGGCAGCAGGTACGCGGCCTGGGTGGCGCCCGAGATGGCCACACCGTTGCGACGCCACTGGTAGGCCAGCGGCGCCGTGCCGGTGGCCACCACACTGAACGTTGCACCCGCTGGCGCGGTGACCGACTGCGCCACTGGCTGCGTGGTGATGGCAGGTGCCACCGCGGCCGCGCCGACCGTCAGTACCGCGGCCACGCTGGTGACGCTGCCTGCGGCGTTGCTGATGACGACGCTGAAACTGGCCCCGCTGTCGCCCAGTGCGGTGGGGTTCAGCGTGTAGCTGCTCTGGGTTGCGCCTGAGATGGCCGCGCCATTGCGCCGCCACTGGTAGGCCAGCGGCGCGGTGCCGGTGGCCACCACGCTGAAGGTGGCGGCTGCCGGGGCCGTGACGGACTGCGCCGCCGGCTGCGTGGTGATGGCCGGCGCCACCGGGCCGCCTCCGGGCGCCTCGGGCTGCCCGCCAGCGCCCAGGATCTCGAACGCGCTGCCCGTCAACACCGTCGCGCCGCCTGGGCCGCTCAGCGTCACCGCCGGGCCCAGGTAGCGTCCGGTGGGCACCGCGGCGAAGGTCACCGTCCAGGTCCCGCTTCCGAGCGTCACGCCGATCGGGCCCTGCGCTGTAGCGCCGTTGGCCGGGCTGTCGGGAGTCAGCGTTGCGCTGGCGCTGGTGACCTGGTTCGAGAAGGTGCCAGTGATGGTGACCGTCTGGCCTGAAGGAGATGTACTCGCGACGCTGCCGCTGGGCGCGGGCGGGGGCGCATTTACCGTCAGTGCAGCATTTCCGCTCGCGACACTCCCCGCGGCGTTGGTGATGACCACGCTGAACGCAGCGCCGTTATCGCCCAGAACGGTGGCGGGCGTGGTGTAGCTGGCGCCCGTGGCGCCGCTTATGGCGGTGCCGTTGCGGCGCCACTGGTAGCTGAAGGGCGCCGTACCGGCGGCCACGACCGCGAAGGTGGCAGTCTGGCCAGCTGTGACGGTCTGCGGCTGCGGCTGCGTGGTGATGGTGGGCAGCGTCGGCGCAGGCGGCGGCGGCCGGAACACCACCACGCCCAACGTGGGGCGGCTATCCACGGTATGCGTCAGCACCGGCGCCACACCCACCGCAGTGGTCTGGATCAGATATCCGATGTACCCGCCGTAGTTCGTCCCCACCAGACCATTGGTGAATGCCGCCCGCGTGAAGCCCGCCACCTGTGGGTTGCCGCTGTTGCTGCCCAGCGTGGCCAGCGCCACGACCAGGCCGCCATCCTCGGGCGGCGTCAGCGGTGGGTCGATGGTGGTGGTGGTTCCGGCAGCAAAGTTACGGCTGAAGCTGCTGGCCCCAAGGGGCGCTGCAGCGTTGCCGCTGAAGGCCGCCACCTGCACGTTGCCGAAACTCAGGCTGCTGGCGAAGGTGTGGCCCGGCCCCACGCTCGGGTTCACGCAGTAGTAGACGCGCAGCTGTTCGTTGTTCGGCGGGTCACCCGCGCCGCCTGTGCCGACCGTCAGCCAGGTATTGCCACGGCTGTCGGTCAACGTGGGGTTGGCCCCGTTGTCGATGCACCCTGCCACCAGCAGCGTGGCTCCGGTAGTGTCGATGGCCGGGGCGTTGCCGCCGTAGCCCGAGGTGCCTGCGATGAAGTTGTACGGCATGGTCAGCCCGCCTCAAACATGCCAGTGCTGGAAAGGCCGAAGACGAACTTGCCGTTCGCAGCCCGGAACGCCGAGTAGTAGTTCAGGTACTTCGTGACGGCCGCATCAATGGCGCCGTGGTTGGCCGGGCGCAGCACGTCGGCGAAGCTGTGCTTTCTGATGGACGCGAACTGGGCGTACATGTGCATCAGGCCGTCGCGCTCGCCGAACTGGCCGTTGCCCTTGCGTACGAAGTCTTCCTGCCCGACCGGCGGGAACAGGGTCGCCCACTCGGCCCAGCTGGCCGGGACGGTGGGCGTGGCGCCGAAGACGCCCATCTGACCGTTGAAGTTGAAGGCCTCGTATTCGGCAGCCTCCAGGCAGCGGCCATCGGTGGCCAGGATCATGTCGCACGTCAGCTTGGTCAGGCACTCCAGGTGGAAGTCCAGCTGCAGCTGGCACTTGGTGGACTTGGCGCGCAGGATGTCCCACAGCCCGCCGCGTTTCATGAGCATCAGAACCAGTCCCATGTAGAGCATCTGGTTGTTGCGCTGGCCCATGTTCACAGCCACCTGGCCTGTGGCGTTGTAGCGCAGGTCCAGCGCGAAGGTACCCAGGTTGCGCAGCGCCTGCCAGGTCCAGCCTGCTTCGTTGTTGACCACTGCGCGCACGTAGATGCCGTCGTGTTCGGCCTCCAGTACCGTCTGAAAGAGGGCCTCGATCTCAGCGCGCGAATAGGTCAGCGCGCTGGAAGATGCAGTCAGCCAGGTGGCGGTGTACTGCAGCCAACGCCAGGCGTGGTCTCGCTGGCCCCACCAAGCCGCGACATTGGCCGCAGGGCGGTCGCCCAGCATGGCCATCGTGGCCATGTCCAGGCGGTGACGCTGCGCCACCGCGTGCGCCGGACTGTTCAGCAGCAACAGCGCCCACATCGGGGCGTTGTAGTTGTGCAAGGCGTCGCCCATGTAGCCGTTGTAGTGGCGGCGGCCATCCTTGTCCGGCGCAGGCCAGCCGCTGCCGTTGGGTATGCCCCAGGTCTTGATCTGCCGCGCCGATCCGCCTGGCACGTAGGTGCCGGTGCCGTAGTAGCCGTCTTCCTGCGACCAGCCCGCGGTGGGCTCCAGCACCTGAGCTTTGGGGATGCCTTCACCCGTGGTGCTGTTGGCGATGAAGTGGAAGGCTTCGTTGTAGTCGTTCTTGGCCCAGGCCCACACCAGGTCGTAGATCGGTACCGCATCCTTTGGGCGCACATACGAGGCGTCGGCGGCAAAAAGCGCGTAGGGCTCAGCCTGCGGCACGCGGTCGATGCGGGTACCGCCAGCGCCATAGCGCACGTCGTGGCAGCCGCTCGGGCCGGGCTCGTAGTCCCAGCCGATGGCCAGCCACTGTGCACCAGGCTGGCTGGATGTGGCGAACATGTTCGGGTCGGAGGCGTTCGGCGACAGGGCCTGCGCGTTCTCCGGCAGCGCCCAGCGCGGGGCCGCGAACCACTGGCTCACGCCGTTGAGCTGGAACCCCCCGGTCAGAAGCGGGACCGAACCGTTGCACGAGTAAGCCTCGCGCATGTCGCGGCTGATGGCAGCACCCTTCCACGCTGCAGTCTTCGGCGGCATCCAGTAGCCGACCTGGCTGGAAGGCCTGACGCGGGCGGAAACCCAGAACAAGCCCTGAGCGCAGTTCCACCAAGGCTCCAGCCGCTTGGCAGGTGAACGCGATGGGTCCGTCTGCGAGTTCAGCGCGCTGCCATCTTGCCGCTGGTGGGTGTGCAACACCGTGCCAGCCGCATTCTTGATCACCACCTTGCACGCCTTCGGAATGGTGCTGTGCACCGAAGCGTTGTGGTTCTGGGTGGCGGGGTAGCCCGGCCAGGCCTCACCTGCAGACACCACCAGCTCGTACACCGGCGCACCAGGCGAGTCCAGGTTCAGCGCCCCACGCATCACGTACAGCTGGGCGCTGAACTTGAAGCCGTCGTAGCTGACGGGCGCGCTGGTGCGGCGCATGCCCACCGTGCCGACTTCGCCGGCCACCGTGGGGTGTTCGAACAGCATGTCGGGCTGGATGAAGTCGATGGCTGCGCTGCCCACCAGAACCCCGCTGCCGGACTGCCAGTTCCACACTTCGATGGTGGCCGGCATGTTGGCGTCGACGGGCGGCGAACCTTCGATCAGCGGCAGGGCCTGCGGCGCCCTGATGCGCCAGCTGGCCGCCACCCCGAACCCGGCAGCGGACGAAGGATTGCTGGCCACCGTGAAGTCCGCCCCGCTGCCCGACAGGCCCAGCGTGCCCTGCACCCACTGCGTGCCGTCCGCACTTGCAAAGCGCAGCACCGAAACGCCCGTGGCCAGGTCTGCCGCCAGCTGTACGGTGGCCGGCCCGGCAGTGCCCAGGCTGGTGATGGCGCCGCCGCTTGCGGCAGCCGTGCCCACCAGTGGCGCAGCCCAGAAGGTGGTGCCGCTGGCCCATGCATCGCCGCTGGCGGCCCGCTTGGCCGTCATGGTGCGGCCGTTGCTGCCCAGCGCGGCCAGCAGCGCGGCGCACCAGGCGGATTGCGATGCGGCAGCGGAAAGGCTGGCGCCCAGGCCAGCAGAAAAGGTCAGGCTCATGTCGTGATCCCTGGGGCGCGGTACTGGCCAGGCGGAAGTGCCAAAGCGCTGCGCAGCACGGTGGCGATGGGCGCATCGAAGCTGCGCACGATGGGCAGCCCGGTGGAAGGCGAGGCGTTGCGTGAACTGGGCTGCGCTTCGGAATCCCACGGGGCACCCCGCCAGGCGTGGTACAGCCAGCTGGCGCCAGCGGCCTCAGCGGCCTGGATGACGTCTGCCACCCAGATCTCGGCGCCAGGCGTCCAGTTGACGCAGCTGAACTCCCCGTACAGCACGGGCACACCCGGGAAGCGGCTGGCCACGATGGCCATGTCGGCCAGCGAATAGGTGCGCTCGGTGGCGTCGTAAGGCAGCAGCGGCGGCAGTGGCTGGCTGGCCAGCCACTGCGGCACGCCCTGGTGCGTGATCTCGTAGCGGATGTAGTGGTGCGGGCTCAACACGAAGTTGCTGAAGCTGGGCAGCTGCGCGATCAACCAGTTCGTGGGAATGCTGCCCAGGCCCACTTCGTAGACGTACACCATGCTCGGCGCGAAGTCGCGCATCGCGGGCACGCAGGCATTGGCCAGGTCGCGCCACTGCGCTTCGATCTCGACGAAGTCCGAGGGCTCCTGCCGGCCGTCTGCCCGTCGCGGCTCGTTCATGCCGTCCACGCACACGATGGTCGACCGGCCAGCCACGTACATGCCGATGCGCTGGTGCAGCCGGATGTAGGCCGCCTCACGCTGCCGGGACCCGAAGGGCATGTCGGCCGTGTCAGGCCCCAGCAGCAGGCAGGCCACGATGTCGCGCGCCGCCAGTTCGGACAGGCCGGCGTCCATCACGTCGAACTGCTCAGGGGGGATGACGTAGTCCGTGCCGTTGAACGTGGGAACCAGGGCCACGCGCGCCATGCGGAAGCCCATCGCCTGCATGTCGTCCCAGTAGGTCGGGTCTGTGGGCAGGCCCTGGGCTGCGTTGAAGGCGTTCACACCGCGAAAGCCGCTGCCCAGGAAGTCCTGCGCCGTTACCACGGCAGGCGCGGAAGGCGACCACCCACCGATGCGCACCGGCGTATCCGCCGGCACCCCGTAGTCGTCATTCGTCGGCTTGGCCACGCTCAGCCCGCCGCAGCCTGGGGCGGCTTGGCCACGCCCAGGATTCGGTTGTAGATCTCGGCCACCGTGGCGTCATCCAGCCCACCGGCCTTGGCCAGCTTCTGAACGCCTTCCGCCGCCGCCTTCAGCCGCTCTTCCACTTCGTGGCGGAACTGGCGCTGCCGCACGCTGGTGGTGGTTAGCCTGGCGCTGGCCAACGCGGCCTTGTTCATCAGGGCCACGCGCGCGGCCGGGTCATCTTCGGCCTCGGCCTCGCGGGCCAGCAGCAGGGCTTCGAACAGGCCTTCGCTGACCAGCGCGTTCAGCGCTTCGCCACGCTTGTCGGCATCGTCGCGCACGGTGTCGGCGATCAGCTGCATGCTGCGCGTGGCCGCGGCGATGGCTTCCCGCGCACGCTTCACGCGCTTGCTCTCTTCGCCCACCGCGCTCTTGCCGATGGTGATGGCCACGCCGGCCTCTTTCATCAGCGCGTTCAGGTCTTCCGTCACCCCAGCGATGTCGCCGAAGGATCGTTGCACAAAGGTGGCGTGCAGCCAGCTGCGGATCTCGGGCGGCAGCTGGGCGATCTTGCTGACGGGCGGCACGGCTTCAGCCCCCCACCGCGCCAGGCTCGGGCCGGTGCACACCCGGCACCAGTGCCAGGCCGGTGGCCACGTCTTGCCCGCGCACCAGCAGGCGGGCCAGCGTGACGCCGTCGACGTGCTGCAGGTCTACCAGGCGCTGCTCTTCCAGCCAGGCCAGGTCGGTCTCTACCTGGCTGGCGCTGGCCCCGTGCCCCACGCTGGCCAGGTAGCCGCGCAGCAGCACGGCGCTGGCGCGGTACTGCAGGCTGTGCAGCAGGCCCTGCAGCAGGCCCAGGCGTCGCTGCTCGGCCTCGAACTCGGCGAAGGTCTTGCTCATCAGCGGTTCTCCCGCAGGAAACGGCTGATGCTTTCGACGCTGTCGTGCGTCTGCTTCACCAGCACGCTGACGCCGGCCAGTCGTTCGCTGATGCCGTTCACCTGCCCCCGTAGCTCAGCCATCTCTTCGCTGCTGGGCATGTGTTCCATGTGCGCCTGGATGTCGGCCAGCTTCAGCGCATGGCTTCGCAGCTCGCGTTCGGTCTCCGCCCTTTCGCGCTTCAGCGCGTCGCGGAACTCTTCTTCCATGCCCTTCAGGCCGGCCGCGGCGTCCAGCCCGGGCTTGCGGAGCCACATGAAGACGGTGAGGCCCACCACCCAAAGCAAGTTGAAGAACTGCAGGATGACGATGGCGGTGTAGACAGGGTCGCGCATGGGCAGGCCGGGATGGGTAGGGTTCAGGGCAAGGCGGTGCGCTGCGTGGGCGCATTCGCCAGGTGGTCGATCAGGGCCTGGTAGCGGGCGCGGTCTGCGGCGCAGCTGGCGGCGTTGGTGGCGTGGTTGGCCCAGGCGGCTTCAAGGGTGGCGCCGGAATCAGCAGCACAGGCTTCGCTGGCGGTGTCAGCAGGGCTGCAGGCACCGGCGGGCATGTCGACACCAGCAAGGGCGCTGTTCCACAGGCTGACAGCAGCGACAGTAAGAAGCACGCCACTGCCGCCGGCAGGATGCGCGGGCGCCTGGGGCGGGGCCTGCCCTGCTGCGCTGAATGCTTGGCCAGGCTCCAGGGCAGGTGTGCGGGCGGCAAGCCCTGGCGATGCACCAGGGGCGGGGCATTGGCGGGCGATGGCAAGGGGTGCACGGGCAAGCCTTTCTTGCAGGGTGGTGGCGTAGGTGTGCTGCTGGGCCAGCTGGGCCTGGAGGGCCTGCACGTCGGCCTGGCCGCGCTGGCGGGCCTGTTCGAGCACGCGGGCCTGGGCGGCGGCCAGGCGGCCGGCGTCGCGCAGGGCCTGGGCGTTCTTGGCGTTGCTGGCCCACTGGTGCCCAGCCGCAAAGCCGGCGCCCAGCAGCAGCGCCAGGCTGGCGGCCGCAGCCAGGGCCACCAAGCCCCAGCCCAGGGAAGTGAGGCGCGGCGTCATGCCGTGGGCCCGGCCGGGCCGCCGATGTAGCGGCCTTCGCACATGGCGCGCTCGTCAGCGCGGCGGCGCAGGATGCCCGCGCAGTTGGCTTCGGGCTTGCGGCAGTCCACGCGGGTGCCGTCCCAGCGGGTGGCGCCCACCCAGTCGCTGATGCTGGCGCAGGCCGCGGCCATGTTGCCGGCGTTGGCCATGCGCACGATGGTGCTGGGCCGGCCGTTGCGCAGCACGCACAGGCCGTCTTTCTTGCCCGCCTGGCCGTGGCCCACGTTGAACACGAACGACAGCAGCGCGGCGGTTTCGTGCGGCTGCAGCGGCGCGGTGATGCAGCGCAGGTCTTGCGCGTGGCGCAACAGATCTTCAGCCAGCAGCTGCTGGCATTCCTGCGCGGTGTAGCGGCGGCCCAGCTGGGCGGTGCGGGTGTGGCCAACGCACGCGGTGACCACACCCACGGGGTCGCGGTAGCCGAAGCGCACTTCGCCTTCGTGCAGCGGCGTCAGCCACATCACCAGCGCATAGGCCGCTGGGCCGATCAGGGCGACGAGCGCCAGCACTGCCCCCGCTACGGGGGGTGAACCGGGGTTCTGTGGTGTGGTGGATTCAGGGCCGGGGCCCTGGGGCGCTGCGTGCATGTGGGCACTGTGGCCCGCGCGCGCGCGGCTAGCGATGCAAAGCGCGTTGCGCTAGGTGCTGGCTTGATTGGGTGACGGAATCAAGCCGGCGAGCTACTTGACCCGGCTCTTCAGGTCGGCGCACATCATTTCGTTGGTCTCATGCTGCGCATTGGTTTTCGCGCGGGCTTCACCGCGTGCGCACAGCGACTCGGCGTCGCGCATTGCGTTGGCGCGCCTCTGGTCTTGTTCCAGCTTTCCTGCCGCGATGGCCGACATCTGCTCGTTCTTGGGAACAACCAGGTAGAGCACGACCAGCGCGAGTGCCGCCAGGAACAAGGCAAAGCTGTAGTCGAAGCCAGCAGGCTTGTCAGTGGTGGAGTCGGGAGCTTGTTCGTTCACGGTCTACCTCTTCACTTCTGGTCTCTGGCAGCCTGCGCAGTTGCCTTCTTGAAGGCCTCAGCGACAGTAATCAACAGCGTCAGGTGCGCATCGTCGCAATGCGCGGCCAACGCCGTCAGCGTATCGAAAAGCGGCTGACGCAGCTCGAAGCTTTCTAGCTCCGCTCTCAAAAGCTGTCGGGTTGCCTCCGTATCTTCAGGCATGCGCTGGCTGCCAGCAAAGCGGTACAGCGCAGCAGTCCGCTCTCTCGCTATAGGCGGTGGACGCTTCCCCTCCAGCACAAAGTGCAGATCAATCTGCAAAGCTGGATTTTTTCCCGCTAGTGCCATGAGCTTGTCCGCAGGGAAGCTGCCGCGCGTTTTCCGTGCGTTGAAGGCCTTCTCGCCAATCCCAAGCAAGGCGGCGATCTCCTTGTCAGTGCGCAAGCCAGTCTCCTGCTTGAGGCGACGAAGGATGTTCTCGAACAAATCAGGCATGCGAGCCCCTTGCAAGTCTGCATATGCGGGTGTAATCTACGTTCATTGATTTTCTTCTCTACTTTTGCGCCGAGGCACCCCCTATGTCCATGACTCCAGCCGAAATCAAGAAGCGGTTCGAAGCCGAGGGCCAGACGCTTTCCGACTGGGCCAAGCAGAACGGCTTCGAGCGCCTGGCGGTCTATCAGGTGCTGAACGGCCAGCTGAAAGGCAAGTACGGCAAGGCCCACGAGATCGCTGTGAAGCTGGGCATCAAGCCCGCTCCCCAGACGAACCGTGCAGCCCGCTGAACCTGCCGCAGCAATCGTACTTCCCGGCGAAGCATAGGAGCACCCCTTGATGCCCCCCCTGGAACACCTTGTCGAGCTGCGCGTAGCGGTCAAACGCGCGGAACGGCGCCAGGCCGAAAGCGCCGCCGGCCACATCACCGTCAGCCCCGAGGACTTGCGCACGCAGGCCATTGGCGAACTGCTGGACGCCATCGACCGCATCGACCCCGGCCTGGGCACCCGCCTGCTGCTGGCGATGTACCCCACCGCGCACGCCATGAACGAAGTGCCGCACGACCGTAGGAGAGCAGCTTGAACATCAACAGCTTCGGCTTTACGCAGGCGCAAATCAAAGAGATTGCCGCCGTTGGCATTGGCAGCGGCCTGGCCGACACCCTCTTCAAGCAGGCCTTCCAAGGCCCGCGCGACCCTCGCAGCCCTAGCTATCGCCTGGGTTGCATCGCCGGCCTGCGCTACCGCTTGGCCGGCGCCAGCCTGCGCTGCCCATACCTGCCGGCCACGGCCGAAGCAGACGCCTGGTACGCCGGTACCGAAGAAGGCCACGCCATCTTCCGCCGCTACGAAGCCGACCAGAAGGAGGCCGGATGAACGCCCCCGCCGACCGCGACCCCGCGGCCTACGCCCACGAAGGCCAGCAGCGCATCTTGAAGCTGGTGCAGCTGCTGGCCGGACACGAGATCACCGGCATGGCGCCAGCCGACATCGCCCGCCAGCAAGGCTGCGCCGCCAGCGCCGTGACGCGCGACCTGGCCAACCTGCAGCTGGCCGGCTTGGCCGAGTGCGTGCCCGAAACCGGCCGCTGGCGCCTGGGCCCGGCGCTGGTGCAGATCGCCAACAAACACGCGGCCGCCATGAGCCGGGCTGAAGCCCGCCTGGAAGAAGTTCGCAACCGCTACTCCCGCGCATAAGCGCCAGCGCTGGCGCTTTTCACTTCCCACCACCACACAAGGTCCATCGCACCCATGCCCCGCCAAAAGATCGAACCCGCGCACGCACACGACCCCACCGATACAGCCGCCGTTGCCCGCGGCGACCGTGCGCTGTCCGCCATGAGCGGCATCAGCGCCGCCATCGCCGACCAGTACGGTGACGGCCTGCCGTACGACCGTGCGCGCATCGTCCACGAGGCGCGCTTCTTCCAGGCCCAGACGGCTGAGGCGATGCTCGAACTGGGCAAGCGGCTCATCCAGCTGAAGGAAAACGAGCCGCACGGGGACTTCGTCGAGATCGTCGAGGAGCAGTTGGGCATCAACAGCCGCACCGCTCAGCGCTTCATGAAGGCGGCGGTCAAGTTCCTGCTGCCGGGGCCAAAAACGACAACGTTGTCGCTTTTGGGCAAGTCCAAGCTCTTCGAGCTGATGGACGAGGACGACGAGCAGCTGGACGAGCTGGCCAAAGGCGGCACGCTGGCCAACCTGGACCTGGACGACATGCAGGCCATGTCCGCACGCGAACTGCGCCAGGCGCTGAAGGAAGCCCGCCAGGCGGTGGCCGCCAAGGACCGCGTGATCGAGAAGAAGAACAAGAAGATCGACGAGTACCAGGAAGCCGAAGAAGCCCGGCGCGCAGCGCCCGCGCCCGAACGCGAGCGGATTCAACTGGACTCCACAAGGGACGTTGCAATTGAAGCCGAGATGAGCTTGCGGCGCCTTGTCAAGACGGTTGCGCTGGTGGTGGATGCACCAGCCACGCCTAGCGCCGAACTGGCGGCGCGCAACTCTGCTGTCTTTGTAGCCCAGCTCTTTGCCGACCTGCTGAACGAGGGTGGCATCAATGTCGAGTTCGAGGAGAAGGTCACTCCTCACTGGCTGCAGCCCACCGCTGGCGCAAGCAAGCGTGCCAAGGGCTAAACCATGAACAGCCTCCACCAGTTGAATGAAGGCCCACTGATCAGGCCAATCTCAGTGAGCGAACAAGACATGCGTCTGGCCATGTCCTGGTGGCGGAGTTGGGAGCCGCAAGCAGTTTGCTTTTGGATGGGTGAAATCGATGGCGAAACTCACACCGTCAGGCCTATTCCAGAACTGGCCTCGTTGCCATATGACTGCTGCTGGTTCGAATTCGATTTGCGGGTGGATGACACGACCGTAGTTCGACATGGTCTCGCGCTCGATCGCCGCGACGACAAGCTCCGTCTGGCGTCCTACTTCCGCAACCAAGAACACCAAGGCAGCCACTGGTCGTTGCAGACACTGGCCAGCTGGTCCATATGGAACAGCCTGCACTACGAAACGAAACCTTCGTGGTGCAGCAATCCCGAGCGGGAGCGATGGGCACACTACCAACTGCTGATGGTCGGTACTTTCCTGTCGGCGCTGAACTGCAAGAACGTTGAGCGTGTGCTGAACAAGCCTGATGCGAAGCGGCAGCAGGCACGCGCCCGTAAAGGCAAGGCGCCCCTGTTCAGCTATTGGACCTTGGTGCTGCCAGCTCGCTTGCAAAAGGGCCTGCCGCAAGGCGGCACTCACGCCAGCCCGCGTGTGCACTTACGGCGCGGTCACCCACGGGAGTACGCGCAAGGTCTCTACACCTGGGTGCAGCCTGCCGTCGTAGGCAACAAGTCGATGGGCATGGTGCACAAGGATTACGCGGTAGCGCCGGGCAAGAAGGAAGGCGAATGACCAGCCACCTCACACCACAGCAATGCCAGCTGATGCTGGAACTGAACGAGCGACTGGCCAACACGCCGCATGGGCACACGGCGCCGCTGTACGAGAAGACAGCCCAGCTTTTGGGGGTGAGCAGCGGCACCGTGCGCCGCTGGCGACACGACATGGGGTTGACTAAGCCGCGGGCGCCAGACCCCCGCAAGGGCAAAAGCAAGGTGCTGAGCGTCGAACAGATCCGGTTCGCGTCGGGCACCGCCTACGCCAGCGGCAACAACAAAGGCCAGCGGATGCCCATGAGCCTGAACCTGGAGATCCTTCAGGCCAACGGCCTGTTGCCCCCAGTAAGCGTCAGCACGCTGCACCGCCAGCTTCGCCACCACCGGCTTCACCCTGAGCAACTGAGCATGCCCACGCCCAGCATTCAGATGGCCAGCAATGGGCCCGGCGACCACGGCCAGAGCGACAGCACGACTGGCGCTTACTACTACATGCCGGGCGGGCGCATGCGTTGGATGTCTGAAGACGAGTTCTATATGGGAAAGGTCAAGAACATTGTCCGCGCCAGTACCGATCTTCTGACGCGCTACTGCTACGTCGACCACAGCAGCGGTGCGTTCAAGGCGCGTCACTATCTCGGCGGCGAGACCGCAGAGAACTTGCTGGACTTTCTGTGCTGGGCCTTCTGGAAGCAGGAAGGTAGCCCCATGCGCGGCGTACCCCGCACGCTGATGATGGACCCGGGCGCAGCCAACAAAAGCAATGTGGTCCGCAACTTCTGCGATCGGCTTTCCGTGCGGCTGATGCACCACGCGCCTGGCGCGGCACGCGTCACAGGGGCGGTGGAGAAAACGCACGACCTGGTGCGCATGTACTTCGAGACGCGCCTGCGGTTTCAAGACCCGCGTGAAGTGACTCTGGACTGGCTGAACACAAAGCTGGACGAATGGTCCCTGGCCTTTCAGTCCACGCATACGCACAGCCGGCACGGTAAGACGCGCTTCAGCGCCTGGATGGAGATCAAGCCGGACTATTTGCGGGAAGCGGCCAGCCTGGAAGCGCTGCGCGAAGCGGCCACGCGCCAGCCCGAGACGCGCAAGGTGAGCAACACCATGACGGTTCCTTACGGTGGCCGTACCTATGACGTGAGCACTGTTCCTGGCGCTATCGCGGGCCTAAAGATCACCATCGCGCAAAACCCTTTCCGGGCGCCCGCCATCGACGTGAAGGTGTACGACCCGAACGACGCGGCCGACTTGTGGCAAGTAGTGGAGCCCATGAAGGTTGACGAATGGGGCTTCCGCGAGGGCGCGCCACTGATTGGCGAAACGATGCGGACTGCTCGCTTCAGCGATGTGGACCACAACCGCAACGCACAGCTACGAGACGCGTACCAGAGGCCTGGTGAGGGCTTGCCGACCATCGAAGAGGCGGCAAAGGCCCGCAAGCGGCATGAGCAGGCCTACGCCGGGCGCTTCGATGCGTTTGCTGACGTGAAAGCCACGCAGGTGCCGACGTACATGCCGCGTCGAGGCACAGAGCTGGAGTTGCCTGGCAGCGCGATCGCCCCTTCGATCTTGACCATAGAGGCGGCATGTTCGCGCTTGAGAGCCGCTCTTGGAACGGGCTACGGCGTGCACGTTTACAACTGGGTCTCAGCACGCTTTCCTGAAGGCGTGCCCGAAGACCAACTGCAGGCCATTGCAACTCAGTTTGCGGCGCCTGCCGCGCCAGCTGAACAGCCTGGCGGCCTGCGCGTGGTGGGGGGTGGCCAATGAGCCGCGCGCAGCACCTGGCGCGCATCCAGCGCGCCTTCGACCCCGCCAACCCGCCCGAAGGCCGGCGCCTGCAGGTTGCCAACACCGCCACCGAACTGGGCCTGTCCATCACCGACCTGGCCACGGCCGCGGGCGTGAGCCGCACCACGCTGTTCCAGATCGTCAGTGAAAACCGCTGGCCCGTGCGCAGCGACGCGGAAGAGATCAAGGAACGGCTGTTCGCCCTGTTCCTGGAACGCGGCGCCACTGATGAGCAGCTGCGCACGCTGTGGCATGCCCACGTGGCCAAGACCGGCCGCGCCCACGCCAACCCCACCCCAGATGCCGACGCCGCTGGCGCCGCCCCCACCGCCCCCCAGGAGACCGATGTGCTGCTGCCCAAACAAAGCCTGAGCATGGCCGCCCGCAAGGCGTTCGGCCTGTTCACCAACCCCTTCGACGCTGAAGTGCAGAGCGACGAGCAGATGTACGTGAACAGCGAGATCGCCTTCGTGCGTGAAGCCTGCTGGCAGGCTGCCATCGGCGGGCGCTTCGTGGCCGTGGTGGCGGAAAGCGGCGGCGGCAAGACCACCATCGTGCAAGACCTGGAAGCGCGCATCGCCCGGGACCGCAAGCAGCTGATCACCATTCGCCCCAGCGTGCTGGGCATGGAAGACACCGACACCAAGGGCAAGACCCTGAAGGCCACGGACATCCTGGCGGCGGTGATCACCACGCTGGACCAGCTGGCCACGGTGCCACAAACGCTGGAAGCCCGCAGCAAGAAGATGGCGCGGCTGCTGGCCAGCAGCATCGAAGCGGGCTTCCAGCACCTGCTGGTGATCGAGGAAGCCCACTGCCTGCCCGACGCCACGCTGAAGCACCTGAAGCGTCTGCATGAGCTGCACGTGGGCCGAAAGCCCATGCTGGGCATCCTGCTGGTGGCGCAGCCCGAACTGGCGCTGAAGCTGGACCCGCGCCGCGCCGGCCTGCGCGAAGTGACGCAGCGCTGCGAAGTGGTGCAGCTGCTGCCACTGGACAGTGACCTGAAGGCCTACCTGGCGCACCGCGCGGGCATCGCCGGCCGCAAGCTGGACGAACTGATCGATGACAGCGGCATAGAGGAAATCAGGCGGCGGCTGACAGTCGACCGCGCCGGTCCGAATGGTCAGCGCCGCACAACCAGTCTGCTCTACCCGCTGGCAGTCAACAACTTCATGACCGCTTGCTTGAACAAGGCGGCTGATCTTTGCGTACCGCTGGTGAGAAGCGGCGTAGTCAAGGAGGTCTGATCATGCGGCAGCACTACACCCCCACGTGCCCCCGCAATCGCAACCTGGCACAAGCCATCTTCACCGTGGCGGCCCTGCTGGCGCTGACGGGCTTGCTGGCCTGGGGCCTGGAGATCGACACCCGCGCCCAAGCCGACGACGCTGCGCTGCAGGCCGCGCTACGCCCGGCCGACCTGCTGCCGCCTGCCGAACGCCGCGCCTACGCCGAAGGCGTGCGCGCCGCCTTCTTGGCCGCCCGCCACACCCGCGACGGCCAGGCCCTGGCCGCAGCCTGCCAGGCTGCACAGCGATGAACCGCAGCAAGGCCACGCCCTTCGACGGCCTGCTGGGCCTGGCCGCGCCCCAGCTGCCAGTCAGTGCCAGCGTGACGGTGGTGATCCAGGGCCAGGCGGTGCGAAGCGTGCGCGACGCGAGGGCAGCCGTGACGGCTGGCCTGCAGCCCGACGACGAGCCAGATGACCTGCTGGCCCTGGAAGCGCGCCGCGCCGCCGCCGCCCTTAAAGCCGCGGTGCGGCGCGCCAACGACGCGAAGTACCGCTCCAAGGCCGACGCCGCCGCCAGGCGCCGCGCCTGGGCGCAAGCCAACCCCGAAAAGATGGCGGCCTACCGCGAGAAGCATCGCGCCAAGAAGCTCAAGGACCCGCACTACAAGGCCCGGCAGGCCGCGGCGGCACGCGCCTACTACGAACGCAACCGCGAACGCCTGCAGGCCGAAGCCCGCGAACGCATGCGTGCGCGGTACGCCAAGGCACGCGCCAGCCGAGAACGCCAGGGTTCACAGCCATGACCACCCGCACGCAGCTGCTGAACGCCCTGGCGCAGCACCAGGGCCGAGACAAGGGCATCAGCGCCCGCGCCCTGGCGCAGCAGCTAGGCCTGTCGCCACGCAAGCTGCGCAAGCTGATCAGCAGCGCGCGCGACGAAGAGGGCTACGCCATCTGCGGCACGCCCCGCACCGGCTACTACATGGCCGTGACCCCTGAAGAACTACAGGCCAGCTGCGCCTTCCTGGAGCACCGGGCCATGCATTCGCTGCGCGTGCTGTCGCGCATGCGCAAGGTCAGCCTGCCCACGCTGATGGGCCAGCTGCTTCTCAACCAAGCCTGAAGGCACCTGCCATGAAGACCGATCGCCCCGCCTACCTGGACGCAGCGCATGTGAACTGGGCTGCGCCTGCATCTAAGAGCTTAGCCTCGGCCGAACCCACCGATCAGCCCAAGGTCGACGAGACATCTGCGCCCAGCAAGCCGGCCCAACAGCAGCGCGTGCTGGACACGCTGGAGGCCTGCGGGCCGCTGAGCATGAGTCAGCTAACGCAAGCGCTGGACTGCAGCATCTACACGGCCACCAGCCTGATCAAGCAGCTGGGCGACCAGGTGCAGGTGATCGGCAAGGCCAGCGCCACGCGTTACTGCTTGGCAGGGCAGACCCCCCCCCGCACACCGCGTGCCAGCACCGCGAACACCGTGCGCAAGTCTGTGCCCCCGCCGCCGCCCGCCGGCGTGCCGGAACTGTTCTGCGCGCTTTCGAATTCCTGCGAACTCGTGGTCCGAATCGACGACGAGCTGCGCATGCTCAGCCGGCAGCAGACGCTGGAGCTGGCCGCATTCTTCAAGCGCTTCGAGCTGCAGCTGAAGGCCGGGTGACATGAGCCACTTCAACACCTGCGCCGTGTGCGATACGGCCATCGGCCACCAGTTCCTGATGTGCCCCAGCCACTGGCACCTGGTGCCGCGGCAGATGAAGAGCGAGGTCTACCGCTGCTGGATCGACCTGCGCGCCGTGGCGCACCTGACGCTGGGCCCTGAACGCCAGCGCGCCCAGGCGGAATACGACGAGATGCGCGCCGCCGCCATCAACGCCGTGAACGAACGCCTGCAGGCGCGTGAAGCCTATCTGCGCCAGCACCAGGCGCCGCCCGAAAGAACGCTGCCCCAGCGCACACCCACCACCCCCAGGAAAGGAGGCCACCGTGCCGACCATGAATGACATCGACCGCGCCACGCGCGCCTACGCCGAAGCGCGGGAACTGCTGACGCAGCGCACCGCGGCCCTGCGCGACGGCATGGAAGCGCTGAAGCGCAACGAACTGCCCGGCATCAAGCGCGCGCTGGAAAAGGCCACCGCCCGCCAGGCCGAGCTGCAGGCCCTGCTGGAATCGGCGCCCGACCTGTTCGTCAAGCCCCGCACCGTGGTGCTGCATGGCGTGAAGGTGGGCTTCGAGAAGGGCAAGGGCAAGATCGAATTCGACGACGCGGTGCGCGTGTGCAAGCTCATCAAGAGCAAGCTGCCGGAGAAGGCCGACGTGCTGATCGACACCGTCGAGAAGCCCGTGAAGAAGGCCCTGGCCCAACTGACCGTCGCGGAACTGAAGAGCCTGGGCTGCACCGTGCAGGCCGATGGCGACGTGGTGGTGATCCGCCCCATCGACAGCGAACTGGACAAGCTGGTGCAGGCGCTGATGCGCGGCGCCCTGGACGACACCGTGCAGGCCCAGCAGGCCGAAGCCACCGAGTGAGAAGCACCGCGCGTCAGCCGTGCATGGGCGCGACAGGCTGGCGGGACCAGGGCCAGGTGTCCCGGACAGGGCGGCCGCCAGCCGGCGCCGCCCCGAACAACAGGTTCAGTGCGTGGGGCGGGTTCCTTGACCGCCAGCACGTGCCGGCATGCCCGGGGCCGTGGTCCCGGGCCTTTTGACCACAAGGATTCACGAGATGGCTGACCATGTTTCCAAAGCCGAGCTGCAGGCACTGCTGGCGCTGATGAAGGCCCGCATCGAATCGATGGAGGACCAGATGCGCCGCGGCAACCTGATGCGTGAAGACGAAATCAAGCGGCTGGCCGAGCTGGAAGCGCTGGCCCGCCGCGCAAGGGAGTACTGAGATGGCCCGCAGCGAGCAGATGACGCTGTACCAGTATGTGAACGAGCTGGTGACATGCGGCGCTGCCGTGCTGACCCAACAGGGGGGGCTGAGCGACGAAGCGGCCAAGGGCCTGATGCTGGAAATCGCCCAGCGGCTGTGCGAGACGCACGCCGCCAACACGGTGTACATCCCGGCGGCCAAGCGCCTGGCAGACCTGAAGCGCAACGCCACCATCTGGGCCGAATACCAGCAGGACAACCCCGAGCCGCCCTACACCAAAAGGTGGACGTCTCAGCGCGCCTGGGAGTTGGCCAAGAAGTACGACCTGACGCCCCAGCGCATCTACATCATCCTGAAGCAGGAACGCCTGGACGAGCTGGCCGAAGTGCAGCCCGAACTGGACGGGGTTTCAGACCCGATGGACCGGCGCGCCGAAGCGGCGCAGACCGAGGCGTCGTGATGGCATCCCACCCACCTACCGAGCACCGCACATGACCAAGCCCTATTCCGTCGACGCCCCAGACCAGGCGAAGCTGAAGATCGCGCGCACCGAGATCGAGGCCATCCTGCGAAAGCACGACCTGGCGGGCGTGGTGGTGCTGCACACGCCAGGGATGACCGAGTTCTTCTACGACGTGCGGCCCAGCTATTCGTGCGCCTGGATCGACGAGGCGGCACAGCGAGTGCGGGTCAAGTCGCTGAAGGCCGACTACGGCGGCGACCTGGCGGCCCAGATGCGGGACCAGGCCGCAACGGCCAATCTGTTCCACGGCCTGGCTTCGGACCTGGCCAGTAGCGCGGCGATGTTCGCCGACGTGGCGGCGATCGTTGACGCGTCCACTCGCGCCCAGCACTCTGCTGCGCAGCATGTGGCCGACCCGATGCAAGCCAGGCCGCAGTAGGAAGCGCCATGAACGCGCCGCGCTTTTTGGCCGTGCTGGCCTGGGCCTTCTGCGTGCTGGCCTGGCTGCACGATGAACCCAACCGCCACCTGGAAGCCGCCGCCGTTTGCGCGGCTGCCAGCTGGCTGGCTTGGCTGACGAGGGGGCACCGATGAACCGCTACATCCCGATGCGCGGGCCTTTCCCCGGCCGGCAGTACATCCCAAGCAACAGCGACGAAGGCCACGGCTTCATCGGCCACTTCTGCGGCAACTGCGCGCGGGACAGGGCAGCACGCGAAGGCGTGGAGATCGACGAGTGCTACGACGACGAGGTTTGCCAGATCCTGGGCGCCTCATTCCGCGGTGAAGCCCAGGAATGGCGGCGGCTGGAGAACGGGTCGGTGACCTGTGTTGCCTACGTCCCCGCCGGTCAACCCACTCCGCCCGAGCGGTGCCCGCACACGCCAGACCTGTTCGAGCAAGGCGCGTCAGCTTCAAGCGCCTGACACCCCAAAAAACAGGGCGACCAGCCTGGATGCGCCAACACCCAGACTGGCCACCTCCTCGCAGGAGCACTGCGAATCAGCCAAGGCCCTGCTACCTCGCGAGGCGGGCCGAGTGTAAGGATCGAAAGCAGTGTCAGAACCCATCATCCCCTGGATCGGGGGCAAACGCCGGCTGGCAGCCACGCTGCTGCCCCAGTTCCCACCCCACACCTGCTACGTTGAACCGTTCTGTGGCGCGGCCGCGCTCTTCTTCTTGAAGGAACCCAGCAAGGTCGAGGTGCTGAACGACATCAACAGCGA
Organism: Rubrivivax sp.; assembly: GCA_027489455.1. Taxonomy (GTDB): domain Bacteria; phylum Pseudomonadota; class Gammaproteobacteria; order Burkholderiales; family Burkholderiaceae_C; genus Rubrivivax. Next base: position 54,321 of record JAIXZR010000001.1, read on the forward strand.
CCTGGTGCACCTGTATCGGGTGCTGCAACACCACCTCGAAGAGTTCGTGCGTCAGTTCAAGTGGGCGCTGGCCAGCCGTGAAATGTTCAAGTGGGCGCAGCAGACCCCGCCTGAAACCCTGACGGACATCCAGCGTGCCGCCCGCTTCTTCTACCTGCAGCGCCAGGCCTTCGGCGGCAAGGTGGCAGGGCAGACCTACGGCACAGCTACCACGTCGCCTTCCCGGCTGAACCTGCTGCGCATCGAAGAAGACCTGAGCCAGGCGCATCTGCGGCTGAACGGGGTTCAGATAGAGCATCTGCCCTGGGCGGAGTGCTTCGCCCGCTACGACCGCCCTCACACCCTGGTCTACATGGACCCGCCTTACTGGGGCACAGCCGGCTACGGGGTGGATTTCGGCCTGGCGGAGTACGCCCAGATGGCCGACCTGATGCGTGGCATGCAGGGCCACGCCATCGTCAGCGTGAACGACATCCCGGAGATGCGGCAAGCCTTCGCAGGGCTGCCAATGGCCAGCGTTCCGATCGCGTACACGGTGGGCAAGGCAGGAAAAGCCCGTGCGCCCGCCCGTGAGCTGATCATCCACAGCAAGCCGCTAGCCAAGGCGGGGCGGGCCTGATGCAGCAGCGCGCTCCGGCTCGAACCGAGGTGGCGAACCGGAAGCGCGACCTGGCCGAGATTCACGTCCTGAAGAAGTCGCTCGGCCTGCAGGAGGATGAGTACCGCGACCTGATGGCCACTGTCTGCAGCGGCGTCCGGTCCAGCGGCGACCTGGACTACTCCGGCCGAGCGCGGTTCCTGGCCCACCTGCGCCTCTGTGCACGCGAACGCGGACTATCCCAGCCCGCGGCCGCCAAACGGCCTGTGAAGAGCCCTCTGACGCCCCAGCAGCGCCTGATGTGGTCGCTGTGGATGCAGCTGGCCGACGCGGGCCTGATCAAGCAGCGCACAATGGCGGCGCTGGAGTCCTGGGCGTTCCGCCAGACCGGCGTGAACAAGCTGACCTGGCTGAACACAGCCCAAGAAGACGCTGTCATCGCCGCGCTGCGGGCCTGGCTGAAGGGCTGAAAGGAGCCCTGCAATCTGCGCCCGCCGGCCGAAAATGACCCTCGGCGCCATTTTTCAGCCACCGTAAGCGCCTTTCACTCCCGGTCCCGTTTCAGCCGCCTTCATCCGGGCTCATCCGGGATTTTTCTTGCCGATCGCCCGGACTTTTCTCAGGGCTAGTCACCCACAGGCCCCCCTGGTCGGACCCTGCATTCGCGGGGGGTGTGCGGGTTGCAGGGCTGGTCGCCCCGTCGTGGGCGTGCGATAAACACCCATACCCCGTGGGGGTAATGGGGTCGCGCAGTCAGCAGTACGGGCTTTCCGCCAGGCATGGCGGCCGCCGGCACGCAGGTCGCGGCCCGGTCTTCATCCAGCCCAGGATCTGCCATGCCTCAACCGACCCCTACGCCAGCCCCGCGCTGGTTGCGTGCCCTGTCCCCCCTGGCTGCGGCCGCAGCGCTGCTGGCCAGCGTGCCAGCTCAGGCCGTCACCTACAGCGAGGTCGGCGATGCCGGCCTGTCCCCAGGCAGCGCCCAGCAGACGGTGGCCCCTGCCGGCCCGCTGACCAATATCTTCGGCAGCCTGGGCAGCAGCATCGATGCCGATGTCTTCGTCATCCGCATCAGCAACCCGGCCACGTTCTCGGCCAGCACCGTCAACGCCGGCAGCAGCGTCGACACCCAGCTCTTCCTCTTCACGCTGGCCGGCGCGCCGCTGTTCGGCAATGACGACGCGCCCGGCGGCGCGACCTTCCAGTCCCTGTTGCCGGCGGGCACGGCCGCCAGCCTGGCCCCGGGGCTGTACCTGCTGGGCATCAGCCTGAGCGGGCACGAGCCCGTCAACAGCATCAGCCAGCTGCTGTTCGACAACAGCGGCCTGAGCACCGACGTGCGCGGCCCGGCGGCGAGCCTGCAGCCGCCGCTGCTGTCCACCTTCGATGGCGGCGGCTTCGGCAGCGGCGGCAGCTACGACATCCAGCTCACCGGCGCCGTGGCTGCCATCCCCGAGCCCGCATCGGCGCTGCTGTTCGCGCTGGGCGGCGCGGCCCTGCTGGCTGCGCGCCGGCGTGCCGGCACATCGCAGACGCAGCCCGCCGCCCTGGCCTGAGCCCACGAGGAGCCCCCCATGACCGACCAATCCAAGAACCGCCCGCGCTTCAACCTGCGCGCCCTGCCGCTGGCTCTGCTGCTGCTGGGCGCCACGGGCGTGCACGCCGGCCCGATCCCCGGCAACCTGGGCACCGGCCTGGGTGAACTGGCCGCGCGCCAGTACGAAGCCCAGTACCCGCGCAGCCTGCTGGCGCGTGAACGCGCACTGGCCCGCGCTGGCCAGGCCGAGCGGATGATCGTGGCTGCCGACAGCGGCATGATGCGCGACAGCGACAACCGCGTGCTCGTGAACGTGCTGCTGGATGGCCGCATGCGCTACCAGCGCCAGCGCAGCCTGGTGGCCGCCGTGCCGGGCTTCGTCGTCACCGCCGAAGACAGCGCCTACCGCGCCGGCATCATCGAAGGCTATGTGCCCGAAGGCTCGCTGATCCAGCTGGCCGGCCTGCCGGGCGTGCGCGCCGTGCATGCCGTCATCCGGCCCACCACCAACGTCGGCGCGGTCACGCAGCAGGGCGTGGTGCAGCACCGCGTGAACAACCTGCCGGCCAACCTGGACGGCACCGGGATCACGATCGGCGTGCTCTCCGACTCGTACAACACCTCGACCAACGCGATCAAGGCTGCCAACGACATCGCCAGCGGCGACCTGCCCGGCCCGGGCAACCCGGCCGGCAACACGCAGCCCGTGGTGATCCTGGACGACAGCGCCGCCGGCAGTGACGAAGGCCGCGCGATGCTGCAGCTGATCCACGACATCGCGCCCAAGGCGCGGCTGGGCGTGGCCACGGCCTTCACGGGCGACGTGGCCTTTGCCAACAACATCCGCGCCCTGGCCGGCATCAGCGGCGTGCCCAACGTGCAGCCCGGCTTTGCCGCGCAGATCATCGTCGACGACGTCCAATACTTCAACGAAGGCATGTTCAGCGACACCGTCATCGCGCAGGCGGTCGACGACGTCACGGCGCTGGGCGTCGCCTATTTCTCTTCGGCTGGCAACACCCCGCCGACGCAGGGCTATGCCTCGGACTTCCGGCTCGTGCCAGCCGGCCCGGGCGCGACCGCGGGCACCAACATCAACCTGACGGGCGTGCCGGCTGCGCTGTACGCCGGCGGCTTCCACAACTTCCGCAGTGACGGCGGGCAGGACATCGGCCAGACCGTGACCCTGGTCAGCGGCCAGCTGCGCTTCGTACTGCAGTGGGACGACCCGTACGACACCCTGCCGCCGGCCGTGGGCGCGCTGCTGCTGCAGCAGCCCGGCAGCATCACCGCGGCTTCGCCAGCGGCCAGCTACCCGCTGAATGGCCTGGTGGCCGGTCAGCAGTACCTGGTGGACGTGCAGGGCCTGTCGACCGTGACGCCCGGCCAGACGCTGGACGTGATCGTGACGATCCTGAACCCGGACGGCAGCGTCTTCCGCGAAGTCGATACCGGCAACGGCGAGAACTTCGCCTTCTTCGCGCCGGTGTCGGGCAACTTCAGCCTGCGTGTTTCCGGCTTCGGTGGCGACCTAGGCACCTTCACGGTGACGGTGAACCAGGGCAGCGGCGCGCTGCTGGTGGGCAGTGACTTCAACGTGCTGTTCTTCCGCCCGGATACCGGCGCTTTCCTGGGCAGCGTGGCCGAGAACAACCTCGCATCCAATCGCCCCGTGGAACTGCCCGGCAACATCACCTTTCCCGCCGGCCTGACGCAGGTGCAGATGGTGATCAGCCGCGCCAACACGCCCAGCGGGCCCACGCCGGCCAGCCGGCTGCGCTACAAGACGCTCAACGGCGCCTTCCCGGCCGAGTATTTCTCGTACACCACGCCCATCACCTACGGCCACAACTCGGCCGCGGGGGCCAACGGCGTGGCGGCCTACAGCCCATTCCAGCCCAACATCCCGGAAGACTTCAGCTCCACCGGGCCGGTGCGCATCGTCTGGGACCGCTTCAACAACCGCGTGCCCGAAGCGCAGCAGATCCGCCTGAAGCCCAACCTGGCGGCGATGGACGGCGGCAACACCACCTTCTTCGTCAGCGACACCAACCGCGACCTGGACACCTTCCCCAATTTCTTCGGCACCAGCGCCTCGGCGCCCACGGCCGCAGCGATCGCGGCCCTGGTGCTGCAGAACAAGGGCGGCCCGGGCACGGTGAGCCCGCTGCAGATGCGGGCCATCCTGGAAGCCAGCGCCTTCCCCAACGACTTGGACCCGTATGCCGCCAGCGGCCAGGCCGTGGCCAGCAACCGCGGCAAGGTGACGGTGACGATGGTGGGCGACAACTCGCTGACGTCGCAGCTGGACGCCAACGCCGCCACCATCGGCTACGTGGGCCCAAGCAGCATCACCAGCATCACCTTCAACGGTACCGCCGGCAACCCGGGCGGCGGCAACGTCGTCAACCCGGCCACGCCGGGCCTGGTGTTCGACACGCGCGCGCCCAACGCGGGCCAGCCCTTCGTGTTCGGCAGCGGCAGCGTGGGCCTGACGGCGGGCGATGTCACGGCCACCTACAGCAACCAGGCCCCGGCGCCGGCGGTGGCGGGGCAGTTCTTCGGCATGACGCTGAACTTCAC
>JAIXZR010000193.1 GCA_027489455.1 Rubrivivax sp.
ATGGTGCAGTGGTGGTACGGCCATAACGCCGTGGGCTTCTTCTTGACTGCTGGCTTCCTCGGGATCATGTACTACTACATCCCCAAGCAGGCCGAGCGCCCGGTGTACAGCTACCGCCTGAGCATCGTGCACTTCTGGGCGCTGATCTTCACCTATATGTGGGCGGGCCCGCACCATCTGCACTACACCGCGCTGCCCGACTGGGCGCAGAGCATCGGCATGGTCTTCAGCCTGGTGCTGCTGGCGCCCAGCTGGGGCGGCATGATCAACGGCATCATGACCCTGAGCGGTGCCTGGCACAAGCTGCGTGACGACCCGATCCTGAAGTTCCTGATCGTGAGCCTGTCGTTCTACGGCATGTCCACCTTCGAGGGCCCGATGATGTCGATCAAGACCGTCAATGCCCTCAGCCACTACACCGACTGGACCGTGGGCCACGTGCACAGCGGCGCCTTGGGTTGGGTGGGCTTCATCAGCATGGGCGCCCTGTATCACCTGATCCCGCGCCTGTATGGCAAGACCAAGATGCACAGCGTCAAGGCCATCGAGCTGCACTTCTGGATCGCCACCCTGGGCATCGTGCTGTACATCGCTGCGATGTGGATCGCCGGCGTCATGCAGGGGCTGATGTGGCGCGCGGTCAACCCCGACGGCACCCTGGTCTACAGCTTCGCCGAAGGCGTCAAGGCCACCTTCCCCTACTACGTCATCCGCCTGCTCGGTGGCCTGCTGTACCTGAGCGGCATGCTGATCATGGCCTGGAACGTGGTGATGACGGTCAAGGGCGTGCGCGCCCAGCCGGTGACGATCCCGCGCGTTGCCGCGGCGCACGCCTGAAGCAACAGCGAGAAAGGAAGCACCCCATGTCCCAAGCCCATCCCAGCGGTCACGAGAAGATCGAGACCAACAACTTCCTGCTCATCGTGCTGATCATCCTGGCCATCGCCATCGGCGGCCTGGTCGAGATCGTGCCGCTGTTCTTCCAGCGTTCCACCACGCAGCCGGTGGAAGGGCTCAAGCCCTACACCGCGCTGCAGCTGGCCGGGCGCGACATCTACACCCGCGAAGGTTGCTACAACTGCCATTCGCAGATGGTGCGCCCCTTCCGTGCCGAAGCCCTGCGCTACGGCCCGCTGTCGCAGGCCGGCGAGTTCGTCTACGACCACCCCTTCCAGTGGGGCAGCAAGCGCACCGGGCCCGACCTGCACCGCGTGGGCGGCCGCTACAGCGACGAGTGGCACCGCATCCACCTGATCAACCCGCGCGATCTGGTGCCCGAGTCGAACATGCCAGCTTATCCCTGGCTGGACACGGCCCCGGTCGACGACCAGACCATCGGCGCCCACATGACCGGCCTGCGGCGTGTCGGCGTGCCCTACACCGACGCGGAGATCGCGGCAGCCGCAGACGAAGTGCGCGGCAAGACCGAGCTGCAGGCCGTGATCGCCTACCTGCAGGTGCTGGGCACCGCGCGGAAGTAAGGGAAGGAGCCCGCTGATCATGAACATCGACGTCAACACCGTGCGCATCGCCGTCACCGTCTGCGGCCTGCTGCTCTTCGTGCTGCTGGTGCTGCACAGCTACAGCCGCCGGCGCCGGCCGGAACACGAGGCCGCCGCGCTGCTGCCCTTCCTCGACGACAACCAGGAGACGTCCCGTGAGTGACTTCATCCACAGCGGCTGGGCGCTGTTCGTCGCCGCCGTCACCGTGTTGAGCCTGCTGGCCTGCCTGGCCCTGCTGATCATCGCCGCGCGGCGGCGGGTGATGGCCGACGACAACACCACCGGCCACGTCTGGGACGTGGACCTGAAGGAAATGAACAACCCCCTGCCGCGCTGGTGGATGTGGCTGTTCGTCATGACCGTGGCCTTTGCGGCCATCTACCTGGCCTTCTATCCCGGCCTGGGCAGCAACCCCGGCACGCTGAAGTGGTCCAGCGCCGGCCAGTACGAAGCCGAGCAGGCCAAGGCGCGCGAGACGATGAGCGCCGTCTACGCCAAGTACACGCCGCTGGCCGCCGAAGCGCTGGCGCAGGACGCCGCGGCGATGGGCATCGGGCAGCGCCTGTTCCTCAACAACTGCGCCCAGTGCCACGGCAGCAATGCGCGCGGCAGCAAGGGCTTCCCGAACCTGACCGACAGCGACTGGCTCTATGGCGGCAGCCACGAAGCGATCAAGACCACGATCACGGCCGGCCGGCGCGGCAACATGCCGCCGATGGCCGCTGCCGTCGGGACGGCCGAGGACGTGCGCAACCTGGCCAACTACGTGCTCAGCCTGTCCGACAGCCCGCACAACAACCTGGCGGCCCAGCTGGGCAAGCCGAAGTTCGGCGTCTGCGCGGCCTGCCATGGCGCCGACGGGAAGGGTAACCAGGCCCTGGGTGCGCCCAACCTGACCGACAAGATCTGGCTGCACGGCTGGGGCGAGCAGGCCATCGTGCAGATCATCACCCAGGGCAAGGTGAACCCCATGCCTGCCCAGGCCAGCCGGCTGACGCCCGAGCAGATCCACGTGCTGGGGGCCTATGTGTGGAGCCTGTCCCAGGGCACGCGGGTGGCGGAGGGCAAGTGAGGAGGCAGCACGCGTTCCGCCATCGCCCGTTCAACGCTGCCGGTAGCTGACCCCATGCGCGCCCCCGATCCCGCCCCGGCCGCTGAAGCCGTCATCCAGCTCTACCGCAGCGACAAGAAGATCTACGCCCGCAGCGTCTCGGGCTGGTTCGCGGGCTGGCGCTGGGCGCTGGTGTGGTTCACGCAGCTGCTGTTCTACGGGCTGGCCTGGCTGCCCTGGAATGGCCGCCAGGCTGTGCTCTTCGACCTGGGCGCGCGACGCTTCTACATCTTCGACCTGGTGCTGTACCCGCAGGACTTCATCTACCTGACGGGGCTGCTGATCGTCAGCGCCTACGCGCTCTTCCTGTTCACCGCCGTGGCCGGCCGGCTGTGGTGCGGCTACGCCTGCCCGCAGACGGTCTACACCGAGATCTTCATGTGGGTGGAGCGCCATACCGAGGGCGACCGCATGGCCCGCATGCGGCTGGATGCCGCGCCCTGGACCGCCGGCAAGCTGCTGCGCAAGGGCGGCAAGCACGCGATCTGGCTGGCCATCGGCTTGTGGACCGGCTTCACCTTCGTCGGCTACTTCACGCCCATCCGCGAGCTCTGGGCGGCGGCCTTCACTGCCAGCTTCGGGCCGTGGGAAACCTTCTGGACGCTGTTCTACGGTTTTGCCACCTATGGCAATGCCGGCTGGATGCGCGAGCAGGTGTGCAAGTACATGTGCCCGTACGCGCGCTTCCAGGGCGCCATGTTCGACAAGGACACGCTCATCATCGGCTACGACGCGCGCCGCGGCGAGCCGCGCGGCAAGCACCGCGCCCAGGGGCGCAACACCGACCTGGCCGAAGCCAAGCTGGGCCACTGCATCGATTGCGGCCTGTGCGTGCAGGTCTGCCCCACGGGCATCGACATTCGCAAGGGGCTGCAGTACGAATGCATCGGCTGCGCGGCCTGCATCGACGTCTGCAACGGCGTGATGGACAAGATGAAGTACCCGCGCGGGCTGGTGCGCTACGACACCGAACACGGCCTGGAACAGGGCCTGGGCGTGGCCCAGCTGGCGCAACGCGTGCTGCGGCCGCGCGTGCTGATCTACACCGCCGTGCTGCTGCTGATCAGTGGCAGCCTGGTGGCCAGTCTGGCGCTGCGGTCGCCCTTCCGCGTGGATGTGGAGCGCGACCGCGGCACGCTGGCGCGCGAGGTCGAGGACGGCTGGATCGAGAACGGCTACCGCATGCAGGTGATGAATGCGACCGAAAGCCCGCAGGTCTATCGCATCACGGTGGCCGGCATGGCCGGTGCGATGCTGGACCTGCCCGGCACCGTGACCGTGGGCCCGGCGCAGACGCGCTGGGTGCCAGTGGCGGTGCGCGTGCCGCCCGATGCTGCGGCCCGGCTGGGGGCGGGCAGCCATGCCATCGGCTTCACCGTCGAACGCCTGGCCGATGGCGCCCAGGGCCAGCCGGTCTACACCCTGGTCGAGAAATCCACCTTCATCGTGCCGCGCTGAACCGCTGCCCCGACTTGCCGGAGCCCCGCCTTGAACACCCGCCGCCTGACCCCGCCCCTGGCCGAAGCCGGCCCGCCCACCACCCGCACGGCCTGGTGGCGCGTGCCGACGATGTGGTTCGTGATCGGCGGGCCGCTGGCCGTGATCGTGGCCAGCTTCACGACGCTGGCGCTCGCGATCCTGAACCCCGACCCGGTCTACAGCGCGCCACCGGCCCGCACGGCCGGTGAGATGCCGGCCGTGCAGGGCCGCAACCACGCGGCGACGCCCGCGCCGGCTGAGGCTGATCGCCCCGCCGCGCCCCGCCCTTGAGGGCAGGGCGGTAGCGCGCCTTCAGCAGCCGCTGCCGTTGACCAGGGCCTGCAGGTCTTCGGGCTTGAGCACGTGGATCTGGCGCTGCTTCACTTCCAGCAGGCCTTCGTCCTGGAACTTCGAGAATGCCCGGCTGACGGTTTCCAGCTTCAAGCCGAGGTAGCTGCCGATCTCTTCGCGCGTCATCCGCAGCACCAGTGAGCTGGCCGAATAGCCGCGCGTGCGCAGCCGTTGCGTCAGGTTCAGCAGGAAGGCTGCCAGACGCTCCTCGGCCCGCATGCTGCCCAGCAGCAGCATCACGCCGTGGTCGCGCACGATCTCGCGACTCATGATGCGGTGGAAGTGGCGCTGCAGGTCGCTGAACTCGCGCGACAGGTCTTCGAGCTGCAGGAAAGGGATGATGCAGACCTGCGAATCTTCCAGCGCGATGGCGTCGCAGGTGTGGCGGTCGGTGCTGATGCCGTCCAGGCCCAGCAGCTCACCGGCCATCTGGAAGCCGGTGACCTGGTCGCGCCCGTCTTCCGAAGAGACCGTGGTCTTGAAGAACCCGGCGCGCACCGCATACAGTGCCGTGAAGGCTTCGCCAACGCGGAACAGGGCCTCGCCGCGTGCCACGCTGCGCCGCGTGGCCACCATCGTGTCCAGGCGCTCGAGTTGCGCTTCGGACAGGCCCAGGGGCAGGCAAAGCTCGCGCAGGTTGCAGCCGGAGCAGGCCACCTTGAAGGGTTCGATACGGATCGCGGGGGCGGCCGGGGCAAGGTCGGGCATGCTCATCGCGTTCACCTCTGTACAACGGTAACGGCCCGAGTATCGCTGATGGCCCGGGCCGTGGTCACCGGGTGGACCCGGCCCCGCCAAAGGCGCCGGCGCTTGATCGTGATCAAGCCGCGCCGGCGGGCCGCGGGCACAGTCTGGCCATGAACATCGCCACTGCCCCTGCGGCCGCGTCTGCGGCCATCGCCCACCCCGCAGCCACCCCGCGGGCCGCAGCGCCAGACCAGGTGCAGCTGACGGCCGAACACCTGCGCCGGCTGGACATGCCCGGGCCGCGCTACACGTCCTATCCCACGGCCGACCGTTTCGTCGAAGCCTTCGGCGACGAAGCCTATCGCCGCGCGCTGCGCCAGCGCGCGCAGGGCGCGGTGGTGGGCGGCGTGCTGCCGCTATCGCTGTATGTGCACGTGCCGTTCTGTGAATCGGTCTGCTACTACTGCGCCTGCAACAAGATCATCACCCGGCACCACGAGAAGGCCGCCAGCTACCTGGACCTGCTGGAACAGGAAGTGGCGCTGCACGTGGCCGAGATCGGGCGCGGGCAGCCGGTGACGCAGCTGCACCTGGGCGGCGGGTCGCCCACCTTCCTGAGCGACGACGAGCTCGCGCGCCTGATGGACACCCTGCGCCACGCCTTCCGCCTGGCCCCGGCGGCCGAGATCTCGATCGAGGTCGATCCGCGCACGGCCGACCGCCAGCGCCTGCAGCACCTGCGCGGCCTGGGCTTCAACCGCATCAGCTTCGGCGTGCAGGATTTCGATCCCGCCGTGCAGGCGGCCGTGCACCGCGTGCAGCCGCTGGCGCTGGTGCAGGATCTGGTGGCGCAGGCGCGGGCGCTCGGCTTCACGTCCATCAATGCCGATCTGATCTACGGCCTGCCCCGGCAGACGGCAGCATCGTTCCGCCGCACCATCGCGCAGATGGCCGACTTGCGGCCCGATCGCATCGCGCTGTACGCCTATGCCCACTTGCCGGAGCGCTTCAAGCCCCAGCGGCGCATCCACGCCGGGGAGCTGCCCGCGCCGCAGGAGCGCGTCCAGATGCTGGGCGACGCGCTGGCCGGCTTCACGGCCCAGGGCTACACCTACATCGGCATGGACCACTTCGCACTGCCGCAGGACGCACTGGCAGTGGCGCGGCGACAGGGGCGGCTGCACCGCAACTTCCAGGGCTACAGCACGCAGCCCGAATGCGACCTGATCGGCCTGGGCGTGTCTTCCATCGGCCGTATCGGCGCCACCTACAGCCAGAACGCCAAGACCTTGGCTGAATACCAGGACACCCTGTCGCAGGGCCGCTTTCCAGTGGTGCGCGGGCTGGCGCTGTCGCGCGACGACGTGGTGCGCCGGGCAATCATCATGGCGCTGATGTGCCAGGGGCGGGTGGACTACGAATCCATCGAACTGGCGCACCTGCTGGACATGCGCCAGGCCTTCGCGCCCGAGCTCGAACGCCTGCGCGAGCTGGCCGACTGGGGGATGGTCGAAGTCAGCGACAGCGAGATCCAGGTCACGCCGCTGGGCTGGTACTTCGTGCGGGCCGTGGCGATGGTCTTCGACCGCCATCTGCAGGCCGACCAGACGCGCGCGCGCTTCTCGCGCATCATCTGAGCATGCCCCCTGCGATTCACCCGTGCTGGACCTGGCGCTGATCGGCAGTACGGCCCTTCTGGGCCTGGCCGGCATGGCGCACTGCGCGGCCATGTGCGGCGGCGCCTGCGCGGCGCTCACGGGCCCGGGTGCGGGTGGCGCGGGTGGCGCGGCCATGGCCGGCGGCGTGGCGCCGCGCGGCGCGGCCGCAGCCGCCGGGGCCTTCCAGCTGGCGCGCCTGGCCAGCTATGCCGCCGGTGGCGCGGTGGCTGCGGCCAGTGTGGGCGCGCTGGCGGCCTGGTCGCAGTGGACGCCGGTGCTGCGGCCTTTCTGGACACTGCTGCACGTGGCCATGCTGGGCCTGGGTGTCTACCTGCTGTGGCGCGGGCGGCAGCCGCAATGGCTGGCCGACATCGGCCGCCGCCCGCAGCCGCAGGCCTCGGGCGGCTGGCAACGCCTGAGCGGCCCGGGCCGCGCCGCGGCCGCGGGTGGGCTGTGGGTGGCGTGGCCCTGCGGCCTGCTGCAATCGGCGCTGCTGGTGGCGGCGATGGCCAACACCCCCTGGGGCGGTGGCCTGGCGATGGCGGCCTTCGCCATCACCTCGTCCGGTGGCCTGCTGGCCGCCCCCTGGGCCTGGCGGCGCTGGGGCCGGCGTGCGCAGGCCCAGGCCCTGGCCGTACGCCTGGCCGGGGCCCTGCTGGCCGGGGCTTCCGCCTTCGCCTTGCTGCACGGCCTGTGGCCGGCCTTCGCGGCTTTCTGTTCCAGCCTGTAGCCAGCCCGGCGCCGGGTGGTTCCAGCAAGGTCGGCGACAGGGGGCGTGACTTAGAATTGACCGCATCCCCCATTCGATTCCAGACACCCGCGCCGCGGTGGCACGGGCAGCGTCGAACCCCGCGGGATCACGGAGTAAGCAACCCATGTATCAGCACATCAAGGTGCCCGAAGGCGGCCAGAAGATCACCGTCAACGCGGACTTTTCGCTCAACGTCCCGACCAACCCGATCATTCCGTTCATCGAAGGCGACGGCACGGGCATGGACATCACCCCGGTGATGCTGAAGGTGGTGGACGCGGCCGTCGCCAAGGCCTATGGCGGGCAGCGCAAGATCCACTGGATGGAGGTCTACGCCGGTGAGAAGAGCACCCGCGTCTACGGCCCCGACGTGTGGCTGCCCGAAGAAACGCTGAAGGTCGTGCGCGAGTACGTGGTCTCGATCAAGGGCCCGCTGACCACCCCCGTGGGTGGCGGCATCCGCAGCCTGAACGTGGCACTGCGGCAAGAGCTGGACCTGTATGTCTGCCTGCGCCCCATCCAGTACTTCAAGGGTGTACCCAGCCCGGTGAAGGAGCCGCACAAGGTCGACATGGTCATCTTCCGCGAGAACTCGGAGGACATCTACGCCGGCATCGAGTACGAGGCCGGCAGCGACAAGGCGAAGAAGCTCATCG
>JAIXZR010000089.1 GCA_027489455.1 Rubrivivax sp.
ACCATCTTCATCTCGTGCGTCTCGATCTTCTTGCCCAGGTATTCGGGCGTGCGGCCGATCATCAGCCCGGCGATGAAGACCGCCAGCATCGCGAACACCAGCATGCCGTACAGGCCCGAGCCGACGCCGCCGAAGATCACCTCGCCCAGCTGGATCAACACCAGCGGCACGGCCCCGCCCAGCGGCGTGAAGCTGCCGTGCATGGCGTTCACCGCGCCGCAGCTGGCGGCCGTGGTGATGGCCGCGAACAGGGCGGTGGCGTTGATGCCGAAGCGCACCTCCTTGCCTTCCATGCTGCCGCCGGACTGGGTGGCGCTGGCTTGCTGATCCACGCCCAGCGCGGCCAGCAGCGGATTGCCCTGCTGCTCGGCCAGGGTGACGCCAATCACGGCCAGTACGAACACCAGCGTCATCGCTGCCAGCACCGCCCAGGCCTGCCGCAGGTCGCCCACCATGCGGCCGAACACGAACACCAGCGCGGCCGGGATCAGGAAGATGGCCAGCATCTGCAGGAAGTTGGTGACCGCGGTCGGGTTCTCGTACGGGTGCGCCGAGTTGGCGTTGAAGAAGCCGCCGCCATTGGTGCCCAGCATCTTGATGGCCAGCTGCGAAGCCACCGGTCCCATGGCCAGGGTCTGGGTGGCTGAGGTCTGGTCGGCCATCACCGGCTGGCCTTGCGCGTCGACCACGGGCTGGCCGTCGGCACCGGTCTTCGGCGCCTGCCAGGTGAGGGCCTCCAGCGTCTGCACGGCCTGGTAGGGCTTCAGGTTCTGGATCACGCCTTGCCCGGCCAGCAACAGCGCGAAGACGAAGCACAGCGGCAACAGCACCCATAGCGTGACGCGGGTCAGGTCGACCCACACGTTGCCCAAGGCGCCGGCGGCGTGCCGCGTGAAGCCGCGGATCAAGGCCACCACGACCACGATGCCCGTGGCCGCCGACAGGAAGTTCTGCACCGTCAGCGCCAGCATCTGCGTCAGATAGCTCATGGTGGCTTCGCCGCCGTAGCCCTGCCAGTTGGTGTTGGTGACGAAGCTGATGGCGGTGTTGAAGGCCGAGTCGGGCGACACGGCGGCCATGGCCTGCGGGTTCAGGGGCAGGTCGGCCTGCAGCCGCTGCAGTGCGTAGACCGCCAGCACGCCCAGGCCATTGAAGACCAGCAGGCCCAGCGCATAGGCGCGCCAGCCCTGTTCCTGCGCCGGATCGACACCGGCCAGCCGGTACAGCGGCGCCTCGATGCGTTGCCCGAAGGCAAAGCGCCCCTTCACCACCGCGTCGATCGCGCGAGCCAGGGGCCAGGCCAGCAGCAGCAGCACCGCCAGATAGGCGACCAGTTGAACCCAGGCTGGCGCGTTCACGAGAAGTCCTCCGGCCGCAGCAGCACGGCCATCAGGTAGACCAGCAGGCCGAAGGCGATGATCCCGCCGGCGATGTCCCAGCCGCTCATGCCGACACCGGGTGGGGCTGCAGGCGTTCGCAGCCGGCCGCGAGGCCGACGACCGCCAGCCAGACAGTGGCCGCGACGATGAGATAGACGATGTCCATGCGATCTCCGATTCACACGCCGTCATGCTCATGCCTTCGCCATCAAGCCGGTGCCAAGATTTCCGGCCTGGGCATCAAGAGCCCATCAAGACGACCGCCGGCAGAAGGACATCCCGGCCTGCTTGCGCGCCGTCCTGAGGCCAGACCCCCGCAGAGCAGAATGCCGGGATCTCCCACTGCGAGCCGCCATGAAGCATCGTCATCACCTCGCCGCGCTGTGTCTGGTTGCGCTGGCCCTGCCGGTGGCCGCACAGCCCGCACCGGCCCCGGCCGCGTCGGGCAGCCCGGCAAGCCCCGCCAGCCCCGCCAGCCCCGCCACCAGGGCCCTGCACGCGCTGTTCGACCGCGATTGGCAGCGCCAGGCCGAACGCTTTCCCGAATTCGCCACCTTCCGCGGCGACTACCGCTACAACGACCGGCTGTCCGATGCCTCGCCCGAGGCCGAGGCTGCCGACGCGGCCGACCTGCGCCGCAGCCTGGCCGAGGCGAAGGCGATCGCGCCGGAATCGCTGGGCGCCACCGACCGCGTGTCGCGCGAGCTGTTCATCCGGCGCATCGAAAGCAGGCTGGCGCTGGAGCCCTACACCGGTTACCGCAGCCTGAGCCTGGGCTCGCTCTGGGGCCTGCAGTCGTCGCTGGCCGGGCTGCTGCAGCAGGTGCCGATGGCGCGTGCCGAGCATGCCGAGCAACTGCTCAAGCGCCTGGCCGCCTACCCGCAGCGCATGGACCAGGAGATCGACAAGCTCCGGCGCGGCATGGCCACCGGCTGGGTCACGCCGCGCCCGGTGCTCGAGCGCGCGCTGGCGCAGCTGGACGGCCAGGTCAACGCCGAGATCGAGGCCAGCCCGTTCTATGCGCCGTTCAAGCGCCTGGGCGGCGACATCCCGGCCGCGGAGCGCACGCGGCTGCAGGCCGCCGGGCGCGCCGCCGTCGAGCGCGCTGTGCTGCCGGCGATGAAGAAGCTGCGCGCCTTCATCGTCGAGGAATACCTGCCCAAGGCGCCCCTCAGCGGCGCCTTCCTGCATTACCCCGGCGGCAAGGCGGTGTACGACATCCTGGTGCAGCAGCAGACCACGACCACGCTCACCGCGGCCGAGGTGCATGCCATCGGCCTGCGCGAAATGGCGCGCATCCGCGCCGAGATGGCCCAGGTGCAGAAGCAGGTGAGGTTCGAAGGCGACTTCGCGGCCTTCTTGAAGCACCTGCACGCCGACCCGAAGTTCTACGCCACGAGCCCCGAGGACATGCTGGCCCGCTACCGCGACATCACCAAGCGCATCGACGCCGAGATGCCGCGGCTGTTTGCCGAGCTGCCGCGCTCGCCCTACGGTGTGCGGGCCATGCCGGCCCACCTGGGCCCGAGCGCGGCCGACAACTACAGCGCGCCGGCGCTGGATGGCAGCCGCCCGGGCTGGTTCAACGCCAACGTGCTGGGCTTCAAGGCGCGCCCGGTCTGGGCCATGCCGTCGCTGGCCGCGCACGAGGCCGTACCCGGCCACCACCTGCAGATCGCGCGGGCGCAGGAGCTGGGCGCGCTGCCCGAGTTCCGCCGCAGCGGCTGGGGCTACACCGCCTACAGCGAAGGCTGGGCGCTGTACGCCGAGACGCTGGGCCGCGACATCGGCCTGTACGACGATCCCTACGCCCTCTTCGGCCACCTGCAGTGGCAGGCGCTGCGCGCGGCGCGGCTGGTGGTGGACACCGGCATCCACGCCCAGGGCTGGAGCCGGCAGCAGGCCATCGACTACATGACGAACGAAGGCGGCATCGAGCTGGGCTTCGCGTCGTCGGAAGTCGACCGCTACACGTCCAACCCGGGCCAGGCGCTGGCCTACATGATCGGGCAGCTCAAGATCATCGAGCTGCGCGACCGTGCCAAGGCCAAGCTCGGTGCGAAGTTCGACCTGCGGCGCTTCCACAACGCCGTGCTCGACAACGGTGCGCTGCCGCTGACCACGCTGGAAAGTTTGATCGACGCGTGGATCGCGGGGCAGGCGGTCTGACCCGGCATCAGCCCGCCAGCGGGAATGCCTTTCTGCTGGTGCCGCTTAGGGCTCGCGCCCTAGGATGCGGCGCGTTGTCGCGTGGGTCCAGACACCGTCTGGCGCCGGTGCACGCTGCCCGCCCTGCCTGGCCTTCGCCGTCGATCCCGCCACTGCCATGCCGCCCGTTGTTTCAGGGTCCCCTGCCGATCTGGAGGCTGTCTCGAAGCCCTCAGCGGCGCTGGCCCGGCCCGTGCTGGTGGTCGATCTGGACGGCACGCTCACGCCCACGGACACGCTGGCTGAATCCGTCGTCGCGCTGCTGCGCCAGCGGCCGGCCCTCGTGCTGGCGTTGCTGTGGTGGCTGCTGCGCGGGCGTGCCGCGCTCAAGGCCCAGGTGGCGGCCCGGCTGCGGCTGGACGTGCAGCGCCTGCCCTGGCGCGCCGATTTCCTGGCCTGGCTGCGCGCCGAGCGCGCCAGCGGGCGCCGCCTGGTGCTGGCCACAGCCGCGCACCAGCAGATCGCGCAGGACGTGGCGCAGCGCCTGGGCCTGTTCGACCAGGTGCTGGCCAGCGACGCCGGCCGCAACCTGAAGGGGGCGGCCAAGCTGCAGGCCATCCGGCAGCAGCTGGGCAGCGACTTCGTCTACGCCGGCGACAGCCGTGCCGATCTGCCCGTGTGGGCGGGTGCGCAGGCGGCGGTGCTGGTGGCTGCCGCGCCGGCCGTGGCGCGGCGGGCCCATGCACAGGGGCGCGTCGAGCGCGAGTTCCCGGCGGCGCCCGGTGGCCTGCGCCTGTGGCTGCGGGCACTGCGCGTGCACCAGTGGGTGAAGAACGTGCTGCTGTTCGTGCCGCTGTTCCTGTCGTTCAGCTTCTACGACCCCCGCCTGCTGGGGCTGGTGGTGCTGGCCTTCCTGTCGTTCTCGCTCACGGCATCGGCCACCTACCTGCTGAACGACTTGTGGGACCTGGACAGCGACCGCCAGCACCCCCGCAAGTGCCAGCGCCCGCTGGCCAGCGGGGCCCTGCCCATCGCGCACGCGCTGCTGGCCGTCGCGGCCCTGCTAGGGCTGGGGATGGGCCTGGCCGCGTGGGCGTCGCCGGCCTTTGGCCTGATGCTGCTGGGCTATCTGGCGCTGACGCTGTGCTACAGCGCCTGGCTCAAGCGGCAGGTGCTGCTTGACGTGCTGGTGCTGGCCTTCCTCTACACCTACCGGGTGCTGGCGGGGGCGGTGGTGATCGCGCTGCCGGTCAAGCCTTACCTGCTGGCCTTCTGTGTCTTCACCTTCCTCAGCCTGGCGCTGGTGAAGCGCTGTGCCGAACTGGTGGCCCTGGCCGAGCGCGGGCAGGTCGATGCCAAGGGGCGTGACTACCGCGTCGGCGATCTCGTCGTGCTGTGGCCGCTGGGCCTGGGCGCCAGCCTGTGTGCCGTGGTGGTTTTCGGGCTTTTCATCGGCACGCCCGACGCCCAGGCCGCCTATGGCGACACCAGCTTCCTGTGGCTGTCCGGCATGGTGCTGGTCTACTGGCTGGGGCGGCTGTGGATCAAGACGGCGCGCGGCGAGATGGACGATGACCCGATCGTCTTCGCCTTCCGCGACCCGGGCAGCCGCTGGGCCGTGCTGGCCATGGCCCTGGTGCCGCTGACCCTGCACCTGGCGCGATGAGCCGCACGCTGCCCGGCGTTGCCGCCACGTCGCCGCCAGGGCCCTGGCGCAGCGAACTGCTGCCGCTGGCGCTGGTGATCCTGGCAGTGGTGGTGCTGTACTTCACCTCGCCCAGGCAGGGTGAGTTCTTCTGGAGCGAAGCGCCCCGCAACGCGCTCAACGGCGCTTTCGTGATGGACCTGATCGCCCAGCGCCCCTGGCAGGATCCGGTGGGCTGGGCCTACGCCTACTACGCGCAGTACCCGGCGCTCACGATCCTGTTCTACCCGCCGCTGTTCCACGTGCTCAGCGCGCCGTTCCACGCGGTGTTCGGTGTTTCGCACCACGCGGCCCTGCTGGCGGTGATGGCGCACTACGTGGCCTTCGGCTGGGGCGTGTACCGCCTGGGGCGGCTGTGGTTGCCGGTGGTGCCGGCGCTGGCCGTGGCGTGGACGATGATGTTCCTGCCCGAGATCGCCTTCTGGGGCCGGCAGGTGCTGCTGGAACTGCCGGCCTATGCCTTCCTGGTGTGGAGCGCGGTCTGCTTCGTCCACCACCTGCGGCAGGGCCGTACCGGCATGCTGGTGGCCGCCGTGGTGCTGCTGCTGGCGGCGATGTACACCAAGCTCAGCGTGGTGTTCGTCGCTGCGGCCTACGTGCTGGCACTGTTGCACCGGCACGGCTGGGCCTTGTTCCGCCAAAGGCGCGGCTGGCTGCTGCTGCTGGGCAGCGGTCTGGCCGTTTTGCCGCTGGTGCTGCTGACGCTGAAGTTCGGCCAGGCCAACGTGCAGAGCGTGAGCGAACTGCCCGACAGCGCCGCGTCCCGCGCCACGCTGGCGGGCTGGCTCTGGTACGCGCGCATGTGGCCCTCACAGTTCGGCCCGCCGCTGCTGGCCGTGCTGGCCCTGGGTGCGCTGGCAGGCGCCTGGCTGGGCCGCGGGCGCAGCGGGATGACCGGGCCGGAGCGCAGTTTCTGGTGGGCGTGGTTCGGGGTCGGCTACCTGTTCTTCAGCTACATCGAGCTCAAGGAAGCGCGGCACAGCGTCTTCATCCTGCTGCCCATGGTGCTGGGGGTGGCCGTGCTGCTGCAGCAGGCGCGCCCGGCGTGGCTGGCCAGCGCCTTCGCTGGTACGGCCGCCGCCTGCGCGGTGGGCTGGACGCTGCTGGAGCGCCCGGTGTACTACGTCGACGGCTACGCCCGCATGGCGCAGATCGTGGCCGAACGCGCACCGCCGGGCAGCCGGGTGCTGTTTTCGGGCTATCGCGACGGCGCCTTCACCTTCAACATGCGCACGCACGAAAACCGGCGCGACCTGGCCGTGATCCGCGCCGACAAGATGCTGCTGCGCGTGTCCGTGCGGCGGGAGCTGGGCGTGGAACAGAAGGCCTTGAGCGACGCGGAGATGCTGCAGGACATCCACGCCAACGCCATCCATTACCTGGTGGTGCAGCCCGGCTTCTGGACCGATCTGGACGTGATGCGCCGCTTCGAAGCCCTGCTGGCGCAACACCCGTTCGAAGAAGTGCTGCGCGTGCCCACGCCGGCCAACTACCCTGCGCACGAGAAAGAGCTGGTGCTCTACCGCAACCTGGCCGCCGCCGCCGTGCCCACCGCCGCCCGGCGCATCGAGCTGCCGGTGATCGGCCGCGCGATCGACCTGGGCAACGCCGCGGCTGCTTCGGCACCAGCCGCCGCCCCGGCGGCCAGTGCGCCAGCGGCGCCGCGCTGAGCCGCGTGCTTTTGTGCAGCGGGCGACGGGCCGCAGCCGTCAGCCGCGCCCGGCGATGTGGCGTGCGATGTCGCGCACGATGCGCGCGTTGCTGTGGGCGGGCTGCCAGCCCAGAGCCAGCGATTCGCTCACGTCCAGCACATGCGGCTGGGCCAGCATCAGCAGCTGTTCGCGGGCCAGCAGCCGGTAGCCCGAGCAGGCCGCCAGTGCATGCACCGGCGCCAGCGGCAGCCGGATGCGCCGCACGGGCGGCAGGCCCAGCACCTGTTCGATTTCCGTCACCCAGCCCTGGATCGACAGCGGCTGCGGCCCGGCGGCGTTGAACAGGCCTTGCGCGCGGCGGGCCAGCACGCAGTCGATCAGCGTGGCCACGTCCTCGACGTGCACCATGTGCACCGGGTGCTCGCCCCGGCCGGGGAAGACGACGGCGCCATGGCGCGTCATCAGGCGCACGAAGCCGCGGAACAGGCCTTCGCGCCCGGGCCCGCCGATGATGCAGGGGATGACCGTGGCATGCGGGTTCGGCAGGCGGTCGACGTGGGCTTGCGCCGCCAGCTTCGACAGGCTGTAGACACCCTCGCCAGCCATCACGCTGCGCGTGCCGTAGACGGCCTGGCCGCACTGGCGGTACATCATGCTGGTGCCCACCAGCACGAAGTGCGTGTCCTGCCCGGCATAGCGCGTGCACAGCTGCCGCGTAGCCTGCACGTTGTTGTGGGCGAAGTAGGCCTGGCGCGCCAGCCAGGGCAGATCGGCGGACACGTACTGCACCGCCGCGGCGTGCACCACGGCGTCGCAATCGGGCAACCGGGCGGTGAAGGCGACATTGGCCAGGTCGCCCTGCAGGGCCACGGGGCCGGCGCGATCGGTCGTTACCACTTCGTGCCCGCCGGCCTGCAGCCGCGCCAGGCAGGCCCGGCCCAGGAAGCCGGCCGCGCCGGTGAGCAGGATCTTCATGCCCGTGCCCGGATGCGGTGGCGGCGCCGGGCCTCAGCTGCGCGCGACAAGCACCACCCCGATGATGATGACGCCGATGCCCAGCAGCTTCTGCATCGACAGCGCTTCGCCGAATAGATACCAGGCCGCGATGGCGTTGACGACGTAGCCGATCGACAGCATGGGGTAGGCCACGCTGACCGAGACCCGCGACAGCACCAGGATCCACACCCCCACGCTGAGCACGTAGCAGGCCAGGCCGCCGAAGATGTGCGGCTCGGTGGCGATGCGCCAGGCCGACACCAGCGGCTGGCCCCGGTCCAGCCCCAGGCCCGCGAAGGCCTGCGTGCCGGCCTTCAGCAGCAGTTGCGCGGCAGCGTTCAGCAGAACGCCGGTAAGGACGAAGACGACACTGACAGCATTCACGGGCAACTCTCCAGCGCGGCGGGCGGGAGTCTGCCCAAAACACGGGGCGCCGGGGCATGCCCCCACCCCGCCCAAGCCTGGCGTGCCGGCATGGCCGATCTGCTAGAACCCCAGGGTGAAAAACCCCCGCCTGCAGCGCCTGCTTCCCAAACCCGAGACGCTGCAACGCAACCGCTGGCTGCGCTGGCTGGGGCCGCGGCTGCTGCACCCGCGGCTGTGGCACTTCCGCCGGCGCGCGGTGGCCATGGGGGCAGCGCTGGGGGTGTTCTTCGGCCTGCTGGTGCCGCTGGCGCAGATCCCGCTGGCTGCAGGCGCTTCGGTGATCCTGCGCGCCAACCTGCCCACCGCCGTGGCCAGCACGCTGGTCACCAACCCGCTGACCTTTCCGCCGGTCTACTACGCGGCCTGGAAGCTGGGCCAGCTGGTGCTGGGCGAAGGCCTGGACGCCGCCCCGCCCCCGGCCGCACCGCTGCCCGCACCCGAGCCGGCGCCTGCCGCGGCGGGCGCCTCCGCGCCGCCGGCGCCGGGCGGCTTCTGGCAGCGCGTGGCGGCAGGCGTGACGGGTATCGGCAAGCCGCTGCTGGTGGGCTTGCCGGTGATGGCCTGCATCGGCGGCCTGCTGGTGTACTTCGGCGTGGCCTGGGGCTGGGCCTGGAAGGTGCGCTGGGTGCGCCGGCGCCGGGCCCGGCTGCGCGCCGCGGGCCGGGCGCCCTAGGAGTCTGCGCGCGTGGCCCGCGCACAATGGGCGCCCACCATGCCTGGACGCCATGACTGACAACCCCCTTGCCGGCCAGCCGGTGTTCGTCGCCGGCGCCGGCATCATGGGCGCGGGCATCGCGCAGGTGGCGGCGCAGGCCGGCCATCCGGTGCGGCTGTACGACCAGCGCGCCGGCACCGCCGAATCCGCCCGGGGCCGGCTGGCCGACCAGCTTGCCGGCCTGGTGGCCAAGGGCCGGCTGGACGCCGGCATCGCGCAGCAGACGCTGGCGCGCATCGAACCCGCGCACGGCACGGCGCAGGCCGCGGGCTGCGCCCTGGTGATCGAAGCCATCGTCGAGCAGATCGACGCCAAGCGCGCCCTGCTGGCCGAGCTGGAGGCCGTGGTCGGCCCACGCTGTGTGCTGGCCACCAACACCAGCTCGATCTCGGTGACGGCGATCGCACAGGGGCTGGCGCACCCCGGCCGCGTCGTTGGCATGCACTTCTTCAACCCGGTGGCACGGATGCCGCTGGTCGAAGTGGTCAGCGGTTTGCAGACCGATGCCGCGGTCGCCGCGGCGGTGTTCGCGCTCAGCCGCCACTGGGGCAAGGTGCCGGTGCATGCCCGCAGCACGCCGGGCTTCATCGTCAACCGCATCGCCCGGCCCTACTACGCCGAGGCGCTGGCCCTGCTGCACGAACAGGCGGCCACGCCGGCCGTGCTGGACGCCTGCCTGCGCGGCGCCGGCTTTCGCATGGGCCCCTGCGAGTTGATGGACCTGATCGGCCACGACACCAACTTCGCGGTCACGAAATCGGTGTTCGAAGCCTGCTTCCAGGACCGGCGCTACACCCCCAGCCCCCTGCAGGCCGAGATGGTGGCCGGCGGCCTGCTGGGCCGCAAGACCGGCCAGGGGTTCTACGCCTATGCCGACGGCCAGCCCACGACGCCCGCGCTGCCCGTGGCCGTGACCGAAGCCCCCGCCACGGCTGGCGAGGTGACGGTGCATGGTGCCGGCCCGATCGCCGACTTCCTGGAACACGCCGCCACGGCCGCGCTGGCGGCCCAGGGCTGGGGCCCGGCGCGCCAGCGCGGCAGCGGCTGGACGGGGCTGCAGGTCGACGGCGCCCGGCTGGTGCTGACCGACGGCCGCACCGCCACCGAGGTGGCGGCAGCGGCCGGCCTGCGCGACGTTGCCGTGTTCGACCGCCCCGTGGCGCTGACGCCGGCCAGCCCTCCGGCACCCGGCATGGCGCTGGGGTATGCGCTGGCCGCAGGTGCCAGCGATGCCTGGGCCGCGCAGGCCCCGGCCTGGCTGGCCGCGCTGGGCTTTGCGCCATTGCCGGTGGCCGATGCGCCGGGCCTGGTGGTGGCGCGCACCGTGGCCATGCTCATCAACGAAGCCGCCGATGCCGTGCAGCAGGGCGTGTGCACCGAGCCCGGCGCCGATGCGGCGATGACCCTCGGCGTCAACCATCCGGCCGGGCCGTTCGAATTCCTGAGCCGCTGGAGCGCGCGCGAAGTGACGGCCCTGCTGGACGCGCTGGACAGCCACTACCGCGGCGAGCGTTACCGCACCAGCCCGCTGCTGCGCCGGCGGGCCGTGATGCCCCAGGATCTGCCATGACCCACGCCTACATCTGCGACGCCATCCGCACGCCTTTCGGCCGCTACGGCGGTGCGCTGGCGTCGATCCGTACCGACGACCTGGCGGCGATCCCGCTGCGCGCGCTGATGGAGCGCCACCCGCGTTGCGACTGGGCCGCCGTGGCCGATGTGCTGCTGGGCTGCGCCAACCAGGCCGGCGAAGACAACCGCAACGTCGCGCGCATGGCGGCCCTGCTGGCCGGCCTGCCGGTGGCGGTGCCGGGCGTCACCCTCAACCGCCTGTGCGGCAGCGGGCTGGACGCCGTGGGCAGCGCGGCGCGGGCGATCCGTGCCGGCGAGGCCGATGTGATGATCGCCGGCGGCGTGGAAAGCATGAGCCGCGCGCCCTTCGTCATGCCCAAGGCCAGCAGCGCCTTCAGCCGCGACAACGCGGTCTACGACACCACCATCGGCTGGCGCTTCGTCAACCGCCTGATGCAGCAGCAGTACGGCATCGATTCGATGCCCGAGACGGCCGAGAACCTGGCCTTGCAGTACGGCATCGGCCGCGAGGCGCAGGACCGCATGGCGCTGGCTTCGCAGCGCAAGGCCGTGGCAGCGCAGGCCGCGGGCTTCTTCGATGCCGAGATCTGCGCGGTCAGCGTGCCGCAGAAGAAGGGCGATGCGCTGCTGGTGAGCCGCGACGAGCACCCGCGCGAAACCAGCCTGGAAGCGCTGGCCCGGCTGCAGCCCATCGTCCACGCCGCAGGCAGCGTCACGGCCGGCAATGCGAGCGGCGTGAACGACGGCGCCTGCGCGCTGCTGCTGGCCAGCGAAGCCGCTGCCGCGCGCCATGGCCTGGTGCCGCGCTCGCGCGTGCTGGGCATGGCCACGGCCGGCGTGGCGCCGCGCGTCATGGGCATCGGCCCGGCACCGGCCACGCAAAAGCTGCTGGCGCAGACCGGGCTGTCGCTGGCGCAGATCGACGTCATCGAGCTCAACGAAGCCTTTGCCGCCCAAGGCCTGGCCGTGCTGCGCGAACTGGGCCTGCCCGACGACGACGCGCGCGTCAACCCCAACGGCGGCGCCATCGCGCTGGGCCACCCGCTGGGCGCCAGCGGCGCGCGGCTGGCCACGACCGCGGTGAACCAGCTGCACCGGACGGGCGGGCGCTACGCGCTGGCCACCATGTGCATCGGCGTGGGGCAGGGCATCGCGCTGCTGCTGGAGCGCGTGTGAGCCCCCGCAGCTGCCCGTGCCGGGCGCGGCACAATGCCCGCTGACATGCACACGGTCACCCTTCGCACCTGGGCCTGCGGCCTGGCCTTGACGCTGGGCCTGTCGGGTTGCGCCACGCGCTCGGCCAACATCGCGCCGGTGGCGGCCGACCCGGCGGCCTTTGCGCTGTGGTCCTGCGACCGCATCGACGAAGAGCTGGACAAGGTGCAGCAGCGGGCCGCCGACGTGGCCTATTCCGTCGATGAACGTGCCGGCAACAACATCCTGGCGCTGAGCGTGGGCGTCACCCTGTTCTGGCCCGCGCTGCTGGCCATGCGGCCCGAAGGCCCCGAGGCCAGCGAACTGGCCCGCCTGCGCGGCCGCGACGGCGCGCTGCGCACCGCCTCGGCACGCCAGGGCTGCCCGCAGCCGGGCCTGGCGGTGCAGCAGGAGCGGCTGGCCGGCTTCCCGTTGGTGCAGGGCGAGCGCATGGTGTTCGAGGAACGCCCCAGCCCGCGCCAGGCCGCGCAGGAATGGGTGCTGGAACTGGTGCAGCTGCGCCGCAACGAGACCGAGTTCCGCCTCACCGCGCCCGGCGGGCGCGACGGCACCTGGCAGCAGGACGCCTACGGCAACGTCGTCGACGCGCCCGCCGGCAGCCTGGTCTGGCCGCGGCTGCTGCGCGGCGGGCTCGAGCTGGGCCAGGTGATGGCCGGCGACCTGCTCGTCAGTGGCGACGCGCAGGAGCGCGCGCGCCTGCGCGGGCAGGTGGTGGCCGTGGGCCCGCAGCAGGTGGGCAGCCGGCGCTTCGACGTCGCGGTGATCGAGCTCTTCGGCGATGCCACGCGTGGCCGTTCCTACACCTCCGTCAGCGGCGCCATGGTGGTGGACCGCGCCAGCGGCCTGCTGCTGCGGCTGGACCTGCGCAGCAGCAACCCGGCGTTTTCGCTGCAGCGCCGGCTGGTGCGTGTGGAAGCGGCAGCACCGCGCCGGCCGTGATCCCGCGCGCCTACAGATCTTTACGCACGCCCCACAGCACGGATACCGCCGCTGCCCATCATCCCTTCATCGACACCGCCCACCCCAGGAGCCCACGATGAAGACCTTCTCGACCCCCTCTGCAGCCCCCGGCCGCCAGCGCGCGGCCCGCGCCCCCTGGGCCCCGCATCTGCGCCTGCTGGCCCTGACCACCCTGCTGGCGCTGGGCGCCAGCGCGCTGCAGGTCGCCCAGGCCGCACCGGGCGATCACCGCGGCGGTGGCGGCGGCCCGGGCTGGATGATGGACAGCCCGCGCCATCTGGACCGCCTGCTCGACCGCGTCGACGCCACGGCCGAGCAGCGCGCGCAGATCCGCCAGATCACGGAGCGCGCGCGGGAAGCCGGGCGCGCCCAGCACGAGCAGATGCGCAGCCTGCGCGACCAGAGCGCGGCACTGTTCGCCCAGCCCACGGTCGACGCCCGCGCTGCCGAGACGCTGCGCCAGCAGATGCTGGCCCAGCATGACCAGGCCAGCAAGCGCCAGCTGCAGACGATGCTGGACATCAGCCGCGTGCTCACGCCCGAGCAGCGGCAGAAGATCGCCGAGCGCATGAAGCAGGGCCGCGCGATGATGGAGCGCCACCGCAGCGAGCGCGAAGCGCTGGAAGGCGCCCGCCAGTGATCTGGCCGCCCGTGCCCCGCGACAGGCCGTGACCAGCCGCATCCTGCTCATCGACGACGACAGCCGCCTGACCGACATGGTGGGCGACTACCTGCGGCGCAGCGGCTACGAAGTCGACGTGGCCGGCAGCCTGGCGCAGGGCCGGGACCGGCTGCGCGGCGCGGCCTACGACGCTTTGCTGCTGGACCTGATGCTGCCCGACGGCGACGGCCTGGACATGACGCGCGAACTGCGCAGCCAGGCCCGTACCCGCCGGCTGCCGCTGCTGATGCTGACGGCGCGCGGCGAGCCCACCGACCGCATCATCGGCCTGGAGATCGGCGCCGACGACTACCTGCCCAAGCCCTTCGAACCCCGCGAGCTGCTGGCCCGCGTCAAGGCCCTGCTGCGGCGCGCTGCGCCCGAGCAGCAGGCCGACGACCTGCTGCAGTTCGGCCGGCTGGAAATCGACCTCGGCGCCCGCCAGGCCCGGCTGGGCGGCGTGCCCTGCGATCTGACCAGCCACCAGTTCGAGCTGCTCACCGTGCTGGCGCAGAGCCCGGGCCGCGTGCTGTCGCGCGATCAGATCATGGATGCGCTGAAGGGCCACCCGCTGGAAGCCTTCGACCGCAGCATCGACGTGCACATCTCGCGCATCCGCGCCGTGATCGAAGACGACCCCAAGGCCCCGCGCCGCGTGCTCACGGTGCGCGGCGCGGGCTACGTCTTCGCGCGCAAGCAGGATGCTGGCGACAGCCGCGACGGCAGCGACGGCAGCGACAGCGGGGCCTGAAGCGCGCGCGATGCGTTCGCTCTACCTGCGCATCTACCTCACGGTCGTGCTGGCGCTGGCGCTGTTTGCCGGCGTCTCGGGCTGGCTGGTGCAGCGCCACCTGGACGACCAGCGTGCGCAGGCCGAAGTCATGCTGCGCGACCGCATGGGCGCCTGGGCCGACCTGCTGCAGCGCTCTCTGCCACCCCCGGAAGCCCCGGCCGAGGCACAGCGCCAGGCGCTGTCGGACTGGTCGCAGCGCCTGCGCATCCCGATGGCGCTGGACGACGCTGACGGCCAGCGCGTGGCGGCCAGCGAATCCTTCCTGCGGCGCGAGCTCGGCAGCGCGGCCGCGAGCGGGCGCCTGCTGGCCATCAAGCTGGACGACGGGCGCACGCTGTGGGTGACGCGCCCTGGCGCGCTGCGCGCTGCCCGCGGGCTGGGGCCGGACGGGCAGCCCCGCGGCCCCGCCGGGCCCGGGGGGCCGGGCGGGCCGGACTTCCGCGTGCCCTGGTTCGGTATCCCTTCGCTGCCCGACGGGGTGGGCCTGGCGGCGCTGCTGATCGTGTTGTTCCTGGCCGTGGCGGGCGGGGCCTTCCCGGTGGTGCGTCGGCTGACGCGGCGGCTGGAAGGCCTGAAGCAGGGTGTCGAAGCCTTTGGTGCCGGCGCGCTGCACCAGCGCGTGGCCGAAGACGGTGGCGACGAAGTGGCAGCCGTCGGCGCCAGCTTCAACCGCGCCGCTGCGCGGATCGAAGCCCTGCTGCGGTCGCACCAGAGCCTGCTGGCCAACGCCAGCCACGAGCTGCGCAGCCCGCTGGCGCGGCTGAAGATGGCCGTGTCACTGATGGATGGTGCACCCGAGGCCCAGCGCGCCACGCTCAAGCGCGAGATCGACACCAACATCGCCGAGCTCGATGCGCTGGTGGAAGAAGTGCTGCTGGCCAGCCGCCTGGATGCCACGGCCCAGCTCGACCGGCATGAGCCGCTGGACCTGCTGGCCGTGGTGGCGGAAGAAGCCGCACGCGTGGGCGCAGTCGTCAGTGCCGACACGGCCGGCGCGGGCCACGAGATCCAGGGCGACGAGCGGCTGCTGCGGCGGGCGGTGCGCAACCTGCTGGAAAACGCCCGCCGCCACGGCGGCGGCGAGATCGAAGTCAGCGTGGGCAGTGGCGGCCGGCTGCCACCGGGTGATGCGCTGGTGCGCGTCTGCGACCGGGGCCCGGGCGTGCCCGAGGCCTTCCGCGAACGCATCTTCGAGGCCTTCTTCCGCCTGCCTGGCCAGGCTGAGCGCGAAGGCGGCGTCGGCCTGGGCCTGGCACTGGTGCGGCAGATTGCCACCCGCCATGGCGGCAGCGTGCACTGCCGGCCGCGCGAAGGCGGGGGCAGCTGCTTCGAGCTGCAGCTGCCACAGCGCCGCTGAGCGCTGCGGCGCTGCTTCGCTGCTTCGCCTAAGGCTGCGCCGGCCCGGCCGCCAGCACCGGCGGGCCCGCCGGCGGCCTGCGCCGCAGCACCCAGGCCATGAAGCCTGTGAGCAGCGCACCGGCCACCACCAGCCCGGCGGTGGCCGCCACCCAGTAGCCCGGCGCGCCCTGCAGCGCCAGCGGTACCTGGCCGCCGACGTTGAAGGCCAGCAGCGTGCCGCCGCCCAGGCCCACGCCCCAGAGCGCGGCCACGTAGATCAACACCGGCACCGTGGCGATGCGGTAGGCGCGCAGCACCGCGGCGGTGATGGCCTGCACCGCGTCGGCCAGGTGGAAGATCACCAGCCAGGCGATCAGCGGCAGCGCGGCCGCGATCACGATCCGGTCGCTGGTGTACAGGCCCAGCACGGCTTCGCGCCCCAGGTAGACCCCGATGCCCATCAGCAGCGCCACGCCCAGCCCCAACCCCAGGCTGTGCCAGGCCAGGCCGCGGGCGTCGGCCGGATCGCCAGCGCCGATGCGCTGCGCCACCAGCGTGCCGCTGGCCATGCCGATGGCCATCGGCACCATGAACATCAACGACACCAGGTTGATCACCACCTGGTGCCCGGCCACCGCGGTGGTGCCGATGCGGGTAATGAACAGCGCCATGAAGGAAAACGCCGTCACCTCGACCAGGATGGTGGCGCCCATCGGGATGCCCAGCTTCAGCTGCGCCAGCAGCGCCGGCCGGCTGGGCGCGTCCAGGGCGCGGCCGGTGATCTGGAACGGGGCATAGAACGGGTCGCGCCGCAGCGTGAACCAGGCCACCGCCAGCTGCCCCCACAAGCAGACCGCGGTGGCAATGCCGCAGCCCAGCACGCCCAGGGCGGGCAGGCCCAGCCCTGGCGCGCCGAAGACCAGCAAGGCGGTGAGCGGCAGCTTGAGCCCCAGCGCACCGAGCTGCAGCAGCATCACGGCCTTCGGCCGCGAGACGGCGTTGTTGAAGCCGCGGTAGACGGCAAACAGCATCGACGCCGGCAGCGAAAACGCCAGCGCCAGCAGGTAGCCGCGCACCTTCTCGCCCACCTCGGGCGTGGCCTGCGCCAGCGCCAGGAAGGGCCCGGGAAACGCCAGCAGCGCGCAGCCCAGCACCGACACCGCCAGCGCCACCCACACCGCCTGGTGCACCTGGCGCCCGGCCTGCACCAGCCGCCCAGCGCCAAAGAGCTGCCCCACGATCGGCCCCACGGCCATCACCACGCCCATGAAGCCGATGAAGATCGTGATGTAGGCCGCGGCGCCCACGGCCAGCGCGGCCAGATCGGCCGCGGCATAGCGCGCCACCATCACGGTGTCGACGGTGCTGAAGGCCAGCACCGCCAGCTGCCCCACGAGCACCGGCCAGGCCAGCGGCAGGATGCGCCGGGCGTCGCTCGCCAGCCCGGCCCTCATGCCGCGGGCGCGGGGGGCGTGTCGCTGGTCTTGGCTTGAAGGGTCTCGCGCGCGCGCTCGGCGTAGCGGTTGAAGCGCCAGGCCGTGCCTTCCATCGTGATGCGGCGCCAGACGCTGCGCTTTTCCCCGGGCGTGAAGGCCGGCCAGTGCTGCACTTCGTCGAAGCTGCGGCCGCAGCCCTTGCAGATGGCGTCGCCCTGGCTGGTGCTGCAGATGGCGATGCAGGGTGCGTCGGGCGTGCTGGCGTACCAGGCCAGCCAGGCGGCCTTGGCCTTGGCGGGCATCGTCGCCTCGTCGCACAGCGGCTCGCGGTAGTACACCATCAGCGCGTAGACCTCGGACAGCGCGCGCACCTCTGCACAGGCGGTGATGCCGTCGGGCGAGGGCGAACGCTCGCGCCACCAGTTGATGGCGGCTTCGATATCGGTGATGTGGATGCCGGCCATGGGTTGCTGCGCAGGGGGCGCGAGTTTACCCAGCGCCGGCTGACAGCCCCACGGCGGCCTGGGAAGCGCGCGGTCCGTACATTTCTGGCGCTAGTCAAACCACAGGAGCTTGCGATGAGTCTCGGAAAGATCCGCCACGGCGTCGCCGTGTTGCTGCTATCGGTGCTGGGCGCGGCCCAGGCGCAGTGGGCCTCGGCCATCAACCGTCCGGCGTTTTCCAGTTACGACACGGGCCTGTTCCTGAACGACTTCGATGCCGGCACCTCGGTGCGTCTGGGCAGCTTCGAATCCTTCGGGGTGCCCTCGGCTTCCGCGCCCGGCTTCCGCGGCCTGGCGGGCGACGATGCCAACCGCCGCATCTTCAGCATCTCCGACCAGCAGGCGCTGGGCACGACGCTCACCAACCTCTACAGCCTGGGCTACGACGGCGGCGCCAGCTTCGTCACCCGGCCTTACCAGGCGCTGCCCGGGGGCAACGCCTTCATGCAGCTCAACGGCGTGGCCTACGACACCACCCGCGGTGAGCTCTACGTGTACCGCAACCTGGCGCAGAACCTCACCAGCACGCTGGGTGGGTGGATCCAGGGCGGGCTGTTCCGCGTCGATCTGGCTACCGGTCTGATGACGCCCACCAGCCTGGTGGGCCCGGCGCAGGGCACCAACCCGCTGAGCGTGCGCGGCATCGCCTACGACGCCGTCACCGACCGCATCTACGTCTCCCAGGGCGGCACCGGGGCGCCGGTGGAGGTGTTCTCGTGGAACCCCAGCAACGGCGCCACGCAGTCGGTGCTGAACCTCACCACGCTGGGCTTCGCCGACAGCCGGCCCCCGCTGATCGGCGCTGGCGGCGGGCGGCTGGTGCTGCTCTCGCAGGCCCAGGGGCACCTGGGCGGCTTCCACCGCGAGTTCGATCTGCTCACGCGCAGCTTCACCAGCGACACCGTGGCCACGCCTTATGGCCCCTACGGCCTGTTCGCCAACAGCCCGGTGATCCCGGCTGGCGGGCTGGCCTTCGCGCCCACGCTGGCAGTGCCGGAGCCGGCGTCGGCGTTGATGCTGGCGGCCGGCGGCCTGGCCCTGCTGGCCTGGCGGCGCCGGCGCGCCGCTGCCTAGCTGCCAGCGGGCACATCGGCCGGCGCATAGCCGGCCTCGGTGAGCTTGGCCACGACGTCATCGCGGGCGGCCCCGGTCTGCACGCTGACATGCTGTGTGGCCAGGTCCACCTGCACGGTGGCCTGCGGGTCGGCTTCGTGCACGGCTTCGGTGACGGCGCGCACGCAGTGGCCGCAGCTGATGTTGGGGATCGTGAACTCGAGCATCGCGGTGTCCTTCAAGGGGTGCTTGGCGCCAGGCCCAGGAAAGCCTGGACGGCGGCAACGGTCGTGGCCGGATCTTCCTCCTGCGGCACATGCCCGAGCGTGGGGAACACCTGCCGCTGGCTGCCCGGGATGCGGCGCTGCAGCTCTTCGCCCACCGGCGGCGGCACCAGGCGGTCGCGCCCGCCCCACAGGATGAGCGTGGGCACCGCGATCTGCCCCAGCCGGGCGGCGGCGGCCCCGGGTTCCAGCTGGCGCAGGCGCTGGCCCAGCGCGCGGCGGTTGCCTTCGCGCAGCGTGAGCTGGTAGTAGCGGTCCACGAGCTCGGGCGTGACCTTGGCCGGGTCGCCGTACACCGCCGTCACGCTGGCGGCCACCAGTTCGCGCGGCAGGATGCTTTCGCTGAGTGTGCTGAAGACCGGCAGCCGCGCCAGGATGAAGCCCAGCGGGACGTGTTCGGGCTGGAAGTCCAGCCCCGTGGCGTCCACGAGCACCAGCCGCGTCACGCGTTCCGGCGCCAGCGTGGCGGCGCGCCAGGCAATTTCGCCGCCCAGCGAATTGCCCGCCAGCACCACGCGCTGCAGGCGCAGCGTGTCCAGCAGGTCCAGCACGAAGCGGGCGTAGGTGTCGCCGCGGTAGTCGTCCGCCGCGTACTCGCCTGCAAAGGGGCCGGTGAGGCCGAAGCCGGGCAGATCGATGCGGATCACGCGGCGCTGCTTTTTCAGCACCTGGGCCCAGCCGTCCCAGGTGTGCAGGCTGGCCGAGGTGCCGTGCAGCAACACGATGGGCTCGGCGTCGCTGCGCGGGCCTTCGTCGCGGATGTGCACCACCTGCCCGCGCACGGCAATGAAGTCCGAAGGCGGCGGCGCCCAGCGCGCCACCAAGCCTTCGGCCGGCACCTCGGGCGCGCGGGAGACGGCCAGCAGCAGGGCCGTGAGGATCAGCAGGGCGCCGATCAGGCGCAGCAGCCATCGCATCGTGGGCTCTCCTGCAGCGCGCGGTGAAGCCGGCGCTCAGCCGGCCGGGGCGGGCAGCAGATCGGCCGCCACCGCGCCGCGGTCGTCGAAGACCACGCAGTCGCCATGCCAGTGCGGCGCGGCGGCGCCCGTGGCCTGGGTCTCGAAGTAGCGCAGCACGCCGCCGTCGAGCTGCAGCACATGGTCCACACCCTGCGCGGCCATCCACAACGCGGCCTTTTCGCAGCGGATGCCGCCGGTGCAGTAGCTCACCACCGTCTTGCCCTGCAGCTGCTGGCGGTGGACGGCCAGCGCCACCGGGAATTCGCTGAAGCGCTGCAGCCGCCAGTCGATGGCGCCGTCGAAGGCGCCAGTGTCCACCTCGAAGGCGTTGCGCGTGTCCAGCAGCAACACGGGGCGGCCGGCGTCGCAGTGCCCGGCGGCCAGCCAGCGCGCCAGCGTGGCAGCGTCCACGGCCGGCGCGCGCCCGGCCTGGGGCTGCACCGTGGGCTGGTTCATGCGGATGATTTCGCGCTTGAGCTTGACGCGCAGGTGGCGGAAGGGCAGGGCGGCGGCGCGGCTGTGCTTGATGTCCAGCGCGGCGAAGCGGGGGTCTTCCTGCAGCGCCTGCAGCCAGCCGTGCAACGCCTGTGGCTCGCCGGCCAGCGTGAAGTTGATGCCTTCTTCGGCCAGCAGCAGGGTGCCTTTCAGCCCGGCTGCATCGGCATCGGCAACCAGGCGTTCGCGCAGGGCGGGGCCATCGGCAATGGCGACAAAGCGGTAGGCCGCTGCGATGGCCATGGGAAGATCGTTCAGCACCGCCGGATTGTAGGGAGCGGCTGCCGATAATCGCCCTCCGTCCTGGCCCCCCGCCCCACCGACCCGATGTCCGCACCCTTCGTCCACCTGCGCACCCACACCGAGTACTCCGTCGTCGACGGCACCCTGCGCATCGACGCCGCGGCCGTCGCCGCGCGTGCCGACGGCCAGGGTGCGCTGGCCATCACCGACCTGAACAACCTGTTCGGCGCCGTCAAGCACTACAGCGCCTGCCGCAAGAAGGGTGTGAAGCCGCTGATCGGCGCCGACGTCTGGATGGAAAGCCCCGCCCAGGCGCCCGCGGCGCTGCAGGGCGCCCTGGGCGGCGGCACCGACAAGAGCCCCAGCCGGCTGCTGCTGCTGGTGCAGAACACGCGCGGCTACCTGAACCTGTGCGAACTGCTGGCCCGCGCCTGGGTGGGCAACACCCAGCGCGGCCAGGCCTGGCTGCAATGGGCCTGGCTGGCCGAACTGGGCGAAGGGCTGATCTGCCTTTCCGGCGCAGATGGCGGCGCCGTGGGCATGGCCCTGCTGGCCGGCGACAAGGCGCGGGCCAGCGGCGTGGCCCGGCATCTGGCGACATTGTTCCCGCAGCGCTTCTACATCGAACTGCAGCGCGCTGGCCTGCCCACGAACGAGCCCCATGTGCGCGCCGCCGTGCCGCTGGCCGCCGAACTGAAGCTGCCCGTGGTGGCCACGCACCCGGTGCAGTTTCTGCAAGCCGATGACTTCGAGGCCCACGAAGCCCGCGTCTGCGTGGCCGAAGGCGAGACCCTGGCCAACCCCAAGCGCATCAAGCGCTTCAGCCGCGACCAGTACTTCAAGACCCAGGCCGAGATGGCTGCGCTGTTTGCCGACGTGCCCAGCGCGCTGGCCAACACGGTGGAAATCGCACGCCGCTGCAACCTGAAGCTGGTGCTGGGCAAGCCGCAGCTGCCGGACTTCCCCACGCCCCTCATCGACGGCCAGCCCCAGCCGATTGCCGACTACTTCCGCCAGGCTTCCTTCGAAGGACTGGAAAAGCGCCTGGCTGCGCTGTACCCCGATGCAGCCCGACGTGACGCTGAACGCGGGCGTTATGTCGAGCGGCTGGAATTCGAGATCCAGACGATCCTGAAGATGGGCTTTCCAGGCTACTTCCTGATCGTCAGCGACTTCATCGTCTGGGCGCGCGAGAACGGCTGCCCGGTGGGGCCGGGCCGGGGGTCGGGCGCGGGCTCTCTGGTGGCCTACGCCCTGTTCATCACCGACCTGGACCCGCTGCGCTACAAGCTGCTGTTCGAACGCTTCCTGAACCCCGAGCGCGTGTCGATGCCCGACTTCGACATCGACTTCTGCCAGGCCAACCGCGACCGCGTGATCGACTACGTCAAGGCCAAGTACGGGCGCGACGCGGTGAGCCAGATCGCCACCTTCGGCACCATGGCCAGCAAGGCGGCATTGCGCGACGTGGGCCGCGTGCTGGGCATGGGCTACGGCCACGTGGACAGCGTGGCCAAGCTGGTGCCGGGCCTGCCGGGCAAGACCTACACCCTGGCGCCGGTGCCCGCCAACCCGGACGACGTGGACCCGGGCGTGATCTACGTGCGCAAGGAAGTGCCGGAACTGGAACAGCGTGAAGCCGCTGAAGAAGAAGTGGCCGAACTGCTGCGCCTGGCCACGCGGGTGGAAGGCATCGTGCGCAACGTCGGCATGCATGCCGGCGGTGTGCTAATCGCCCCGGGCAAGATCACCGATTTCTGCCCGCTGTACCAGCAGCCCGGCAGCGACAGCGCGGTGAGCCAGTACGACAAGGACGACGTCGAAGCCATCGGCCTGGTGAAGTTCGACTTCCTGGGCCTGGCCACGCTGACCATCCTGGAACTGGCCAAGGACTTCATCCGCGCCCGGCGCCCGAACCGCAAGGATTTCAATTACGAAGCCGTGCCGCTGGACGATGCCAAGGTCTACCGCCTCTTCACCGACGGCCGCACCGAAGCCGTGTTCCAGTTCGAAAGCCGCGGCATGCAAGGCATGCTGCGCGAAGCCAAGCCCACGCGGCTGGAAGACCTGATCGCGCTGAACGCCATGTTCCGCCCCGGGCCGATGGAGAACATCCCCAGCTTCTGCGCGCGCAAGAACGGCAAGGAACCGGTGGAGTACCCGCACCCGCTGCTGGGCCCGGTGCTGGAAGAGACCTACGGCATCTTCGTCTACCAGGAACAGGTGATGGAAGCCGCCCGCGTGCTGGGCGGCTACAGCCTGGGCGGCGCCGACCTGCTGCGCCGCGCGATGGGCAAGAAGAAGGCCGAGGAGATGGCCACGCAGCGCGCCATCTTCCGCGAAGGCGCGGCGGCCAAGGGCATCGCACCCGAGAAGGCCAACGAGGTCTTCGACCTGATGGAGAAGTTCGCGGGCTACGGCTTCAACAAGAGCCATGCTGCGGCTTATTCACTGCTGGCATACCACACGGCCTGGATCAAGGTGCACTGCACGGCGGAATTCTTTGCCGCCAACATGACGATCGAAGCCGACAACACCGACAAGCTGAAGGTGCTGCTGGCCGATGCCAAGACCTTCGGCATCAAGTTCGAGCCGCCGGACGTGAACCGCGGCACGCACCGCTTCGAGCCCATCGACGACAAGACTGTCCGCTATGGCCTGGGTGCGGTGAAAGGCACGGGGCAGAGCGCGATCGAGGCCATCGTGGCCGCGCGTGAAGGGCTGAATGGTGAAGGCGGCGGCCCGTTCCGCAGCCTCTTTGACTTCTGCGCCCGCGTGGACAAGCAGAAGGTGAACAAGCGCGCCATCGAAGCGCTGGTGAAGGCCGGTGCCTTCGACAGCCTGCACCCCGACCGCGCCGCCTTGTTGGCCAGCGTGGGCCTGGCGATGGACTGGGCCGAGACCCAGGCCGCCAACGCGCTGCAGGTGGGCCTGTTCGACTTCGGCCCCGACGAGGCCAGCGCGCACGGCAGCAGCAGCCAGGAACCAGCCCTGGTGCACGTGGCGCCCTGGGACGTGCGCGAGAAGCTGACGCACGAGAAAGCCGCCATCGGCTTCTACTTCAGCGGCCACCTGTTCGACCACTGGCGCGCCGAGGTGCGCCGCATCGTCAAGCGCGAGATCGCCGATCTGGCCGACAGCCGCGAGCCGCAGCTGCTGGCCGGCATCGTGACCGACCCGCGCACCGTGCCCGGGCGCAGCGGCCGGGTGCTGATCTTCAAGCTCGACGACGGCAGCGAGCCGATCGAGACCGTGGTGAACGAGGATCTGATCGACGCCCACAAGGACCTGTTCCAGGAAGACCGCCTGATCTTCGTGCAGGGCAAGGTGCAGGTCGACCGCTTTGCCGGCGGCTTGCGCCTGAACGCCGGCATGGTGTGGGATCTGCCCGCCGCGCGGGCGCGCTTCGGCAAGCACCTGGCCGTGGCCGTCAACGGCGGCGTGCCGCCGGTGGCCGACGTGCTGCGGCTGTGGCCGGCGCGGCGCGTGGACCTGGACGAAGGCACCGTCGTGCAGGGCCTGCCGATCCGGCTGCGGCTGCAGCGGCAGCAGGCCACGGCCGAGCTGGACCTGGGCGATGACGCCCGCTTCTGGCCCAGCGACGAGGCCCTGGCCCGCTGGCGCAGCCTGGCCGAAGGCGGCGCGGCCACTGTCGTCTACGACTGACGGGCGCGCGCCGCGGGGCCGGGCTCAGGGCTTGGCCTTCTCGGCCTTTTCTGCCTTTTCTGCCTTTTCTGCCTTGCGCTCCTGGGCCTTCGGCGCAGGCGCGCCGTCGTAGGCCACGCCGGCCACCGTCAGGCCATGCTGCGAGAAGCGTGCGGCATTGCCCGGGCCGACACCGCTGACGCGGTCGACCATGTCGGCCCAGTTCTTGAACTCGCCGCTCTTGCGCGCTTCGATGATCTTGCCGGACAGGCCCGGGCCGATGCCCTTGACGGTCTCCAGCTCGGCCTGCGTGGCGCGGTTGGCGTCGACGGCGGCCGAGGCATCGAAGGCGAAGGTGCTGAAGGCGATGGCGGTCAGGATGCCGGCGAAGAGTTGACGGAACATGGTTTTCTCCTTGCGTGTGGATGGATGAAGACGAGGTTTCGAGCCTTGGCGCCGGGGCCCGTGTGGGGCCTGGCGTTGCGGGCTGAGGAGAATTCTGTGAACCGCCTGCCTGGCGGTCATTCCCCCTGCGCGGTGCCGCGCGGGTGGCCCACGGCCGGGGGTGGCCCCGTTGGGGGCCGGCAGCGCGTCAGCCGCGGGGGGTCTGCGCAGCCAGCGTGGCCTGCACGGCCGCCGCCACGTCGTCCAGCGCGGGCCAGGTGCCGGCGCCCTGCAGCAGCTGCACGCCATCGCCCCAGGCGCGCCAGAGCAGCGGGTCGCTGGGGCCCAGCACCGACAGCAGCGGCGTACCCACGGCTGCGGCCAGGTGGCCGGGGCCGGTGTCGTTGCTGATCATCAACGCGGCGCGCGACAGCAGCGCGGCGTAGGTGCCCAGCCCCACCCCGGCCAGCAGGGTGGCCGTGGGGTAGTGCTGGCGCGCCAGATCCTCTTCGCCCGGGCCCGGCACGATCAGCACGGCCCGGCCGTGGCGTGGCAGCACGTCAGCCACCAGCTGCGGGAAGCCGGGCCAGGTCTTGTCCTGCCCCGACCAGGTGCCCCCCGCAAAGGGGCACACCACGATGTAGCCATCGGCGATGCCCTGGCGCTGGCACAGCGCCAGGGCCTGCGCCAGGTGCTGCGGGGCCAGCCGCAGGCCCAGGTGCTGCGGCAGCGGGGCATCGGCCCCCAGCAACGCGCTGCCCAGCTGCCAATACACCTGCAGCTCGTGTGCGCCCTGCAGACGCGGCACCGCGCGCGCCAGCAGCAGGCTGCGGCCTTCGTAGGCATGGCCCAGGGTGCGCAGCCCGGCCAGGCGGAAATCCAGCGCGCTGGAAAACGAGTACGGCAGGCACAGGGCGTTGATGCGGCGGTCGAAGCCCGGGTCGGCCGCCCGCGCCTGCTGCCGCAGCGCCCGCAGCTGGGCGATGCGCCCGCTGCGGGTGTCGGCCAGGCGCTGCACCGGCCAGCCGTGGCCGGCCAGCAGATCGGCGGCCCAGCCCTTGCCCAGCAGCTGCAGGTCGTAGCCGGCGTCGGCCAGGCGCTGCAGCGTGGGCAGGCCCAGGGTGACGTCGCCCACCCAGTTGCGCAGCCGCACGATCAGCGGCCGCGCAGGCCGGGTGTCAGGGGGTGTTGCGGGGCCGGCAGTGGGGGGCGTGGGCACGGGCAGGGCAAGCCGATAATTCGGCGGGATTCTGACAGTCACCCTGGGCCCGCCATCTTGAACACACCTGCCCCATCGCCCGCGCCTGGCGCCGCATCGCTGCCCAGCGCTGGCGACATCGTCGCCCTGCACGACCGGCTGCTGGCCACGCCCGGCTGGCCGGCGCAGCCGGCCGCGGCGCTGCCCGGCACGCACCCGGCCTGGCCCTGGGTCGAGGCCAATCACCGCTACAACGCCCGCCTGTGGGCCGAAGAAGACCTGGCCCGCCGCACCACGGTGCCGGCGCAGGAGATCGCCGCCAACAAGCGCGCCATCGACGGCTACAACCAGGCCCGCAACGACGCCACCGAGCGCCTGGACGAGGTGCTGCTCATCGCCCTGGGCCTGGTGGACGAGGCTTCGGCCCGCACCGACGCCCCGCAGGCGCGCGTGCCCGCAGGCGCGCGCCTGAACAGCGAAACCGCCGGCAGCATGGTGGACCGCCTGAGCATCCTGGCGCTGAAGGCACACGCCATGCGCGCGCAGACGCTGCGCCGCGACGCCGACGAAGCCCACCGCGCCAGCAGCCGCGCCCGGCTGGACAGGCTGCAGCAGCAGCGCGCCGATCTCGCCGGCTGCCTGGACGCGCTGCTGTCCGACGCCGCTGCCGGCCGCGCTTACTTCAAGGTCTACCGCCAGTTCAAGATGTACAACGACGCGCGCTTCAACCCAGCCCTGGTGGCCGAGCAGGCCGCGGGTGCGGTGCAGGCGGGCGTGCGCAGCGGCGGATGAAGCTGCTGATCGTCAAGACCTCGTCGATGGGCGACGTGGTGCATGCCCTGCCGGTGGTCAGCGACGTGTTGCGGCAGATGCCGCAGGCGCAGATCGACTGGCTCGTGGAAGCGCCCTTTGCCGCCATCCCGCAGCTCAACCCGGGCCTGCGCCGGGTGCTGCCGATGGCCTGGCGCAAGTGGCGCGGGCAGCTCTTGCGCCGCGACACCTGGCGCGCGATGGGGGCGCTGCGCGACGAGCTGCAGCGCGAGCCCTACGACCTGGTGCTGGACCTGCAGGGCCTGCTGAAAAGCGCACTGTGGGCGCGGCAGGCCCGCGGGCCGGTGGCCGGCTACGACCGCGCCAGCCTGCGCGAGCCGCTGGCGGCCTGGGCCTACCAGCGCCAGGCTGCGGTGCCGCGCGAACTGCACGCCGTGCAGCGCTGCCGCCTGCTGGCGGCGGCCCACCTGGGCTATGCCGCCCCGCACGGCGCCCCCGATTTCGGCCTGCGCGCCCCGGCCGGCGGCTGGCGGCCGCGCGCGCCCTATGCGGTGATCATCCCCAACGCCAGCCGGCGCGAAAAGCTCTGGCCCGAGCGCAGCTGGGTGGCCGTGGGCAAGCGGCTGCAGGCCCGCGGCTGGCTGCCGCTGGTGCTGTGGGGCCGCGACGAAGAGCAGACGCTGGCCGAGCGCATCGCCGCCGGCTGCGACGGCGACGTGCCCCCGTTCCTGAAGGTGGGCGAGATGGCCGCCGTGCTGGCTGGCGCCGAGCAGGTGGTGGGCCTGGACACCGGCTTCACCCACCTGGCCGCGGCCTTCGGCCGGCCGACGGTGGGCATCTACTGCGACCACGAGCCCGGGCTGGCCGGCATCACCGGCGCCGGGCCGGTGGCCAGCATCGGTGGCAAGGGGCAGGTGCCGGGACGGCAGGACGTGCTGGCCCTGCTGGAAGCGCAGATCGACGCCGCCGCCCCCGGCCGCCCGCGCGCGCCGACGGCGGGTTGAGCCGCCCGGCCGCCAGCCCGGCCGGCTGATCCGCCCCCCGCTGCCGGCCCCTGGCGGGCCGGACTTGCCCGGTTTCTCCGGCGATCGACCCGCGGGGCCGGCCGCCACACTGCCGGCATGAAGGCCGTGCCGCCCCGCTTGTCCGCCCCTGCGGCTGATCCCGCACCCGCTGCGCCGGCGGCGCCGCCGGTCGGCGCCGGGCGCCTGCGCCTGCCCTGGCCACTGCCGGCCGTGCTGGCCTGGGGTGCGGGGCTCGCCACATGGCGGCTGGCCGCCGGGCTGGGGGCGGGGCCCGCAACGGCCTGGCTGGCGGGCCTGCTGGCATCGGCCGCCCTGGCGCTGCTGTGCCGGGGCCGCTGGCGCCAGGCGCTGGCCGCGGCCGGCTACCCGCTGGCCAGCCTGGGGCTGATCGCCAGCAGCGTCAGCAGCGCCGGCCCGGCCTTGCCGGCCTGGGCCTGGGGCCTGGGCGCGGCGCTGCTGCTGCTGCTGTACCCCCTGGGGGCCTGGCGCGACGCGCCCTGGTTCCCTACCCCGCGCGGTGCGCTGCAGGGGCTGGCTGGCGCCTGTGCCGTGCAGCCGCCGGTGGCGGTGCTGGACGCTGGCTGCGGCCTGGGGCATGGGCTGGCGGAACTGCGGGCGCAGTTCCCGGACGCGCAACTGCACGGCATCGAGCGCAGCCGGGTGCTGCGCTGGGCAGCCGCCTGGCGCTGCCCCTGGGCGCGGGTACAGGGCGGCGACATCTGGGCGGCCGACTGGTCGCGCTATGGCCTGGTGTATGTCTTCCAGCGCCCGGAATCGATGGCCCGTGCCCATGCCAAGGCCCTGGCCGAGCTGCCCGATGGCGGCTGGCTGGCCAGCCTGGAATTCGAAGTCCCCGGCGTGGCGCCGGTGCAGCGGCTGGCCGCGCCCGGGCAGCGCCCGGTGTGGCTGTACCGCAAAAGCTCAACCGGGCCCGGGGCCTGCCGATAACCCAGCCAATGCCGTGCAGCCACCCTGGCAGCGGCGCCTTCGTCGGAACCTGCGTTCATGTTCGTCATTATCGGTTGGGTCGTCGTGCTCGGTTGCGTGTTCGGGGTGTTCGTCGCCCACGGCGGCAACATGGGCCCGATCCTCAAGGCCCTGCCTTGGGAAATGGCCATGATCGGCGGCGCCACGCTGGGCGCCTTCCTGGTGAACAACCAGATGACGGTGATCAAGGCCACCATCGCCGGTGCCTTGAGCTGCTTCAAGGGCAGCAAGTACACCAAGGCG